>JBEVXT010000160.1:0-13490 GCA_040505955.1 Sedimenticola sp.
CCGCCTGCGCGGGTATGACGGGAAAGAGGGAAGTTCGACCACTGGGTTCCAACCTATGCAGGGATGACCATGGTATTAAGCTTAAGTTAATAACATTGACCCCGACCCCCGAGAAAGTAACCCATAAACAGGTACCACTGAATAGTTACTATTTATGTAACTATTCAGCACCGTAATCTGGAACTCAGGTGTAGGAACGAACTTGTTCGCGAAGAGCAGGTTTCGGAGTCCATCGCGAACAAGTTCGCTCCTACGACACCTCTGTTCCACCCTAACTGTGGTTTTCAGGATTTTGGTACTGATATAGAAGAAAAAGAGTCAAACTTAGCCGCAAATAAACGCGTATGAACGCAAATATTTGAAACTGGCTCTATAAAACAGTCCTGAAGTCGGGTGTAGGAGCGAACTTGTTCGCGAAGAGCATGTTTCGGAGTCCATCGCGAACAAGTTCGCTCCTACAAGGGCAAAGCGTCAGAACATGCTCTTGGTTATTATCAGTGCCCAAACAATATACCCGTGGAGAGCCATATTCGCGTTTATTTGTATTCATTTCCGGCTGAGTTTTAGGGGTAATCAGGTATTATTAAGCCGTCAAGAGACAAGGTTCTCAAGCTTCCACCACGCTTGGTGATACCTTTTTATCCGCTCCAGATCCCTGTCGGTGACGGTGCTCAATCTTAAAATATTGAGATTGTCTTCGATATCCGCCTTTTTGATTTTGACTGCCAGCCGGTTTCCCATCACCCGTTCAAGATACGTTTCATAGCCCTCTCCCTTCCTCTTGGTGAGACACTCCACAGCATCTACAACTGTCTCCGGTATCCCTTCACTCAACAGATCACCCGCCTGAAAGTCGGAGTCCTCAATAACATCATGGAGCAGCGCCACCGCCATCTCCTCCTCCGTCTCCATCTTTGCCATTATGCGCAGAGGATGAAGAATATAGGCTTTACCCACTTTGTCCTGCTGCCCCAAATGGGCCTTCACGGCAAATTCAAGTGACTTATCGATGATATTCACGCATCCTCCGAACGTTGCTGCTGACATTCTGTCAAAATACCATGCGGCCGACACTGGGAGCCACTCTCAGTGTTTTACGGCACCCGTCACATGAGGTAAGGTCAGGTTAATGAAGGCCGATCAACTCCAATTACCGTGAAACTCCGCACCCAGATCCTGCTGTTCTCCTTTCTCTTTGCCCTGACGCCGCTGCTGTTGGCGGTGCTGATCAATCTGCCGCTGGTGCTGGAGCGGATGGAGTCGTTCTATCATGAGGCCCATCTGCAGAACCTGCAGGCCGACTTTCGGGATCTTGATCAGCATCTGGCAAGTCGCAACGAGATGGTGCGTCTGCTGACCAAGCTGCCGGTTCCCGACACCATGCTCGGCAGCGACGACCGGGCGGATGAGAAGCTGATCGATCTGGCCAGGGCCCAGTATATCCACTGGATCGGCCGGATACTGGAGAACCAGCTCGATATCGTCCAGATCACCTTCTTTGACGTCGATGGGCGAGAGCGTTTCTGGCTCGACCGTGACACCGAGCATATGGCGTGGAACCCCACTATAGAGCGCCCTGTCCGTCCACCGGAGAAGTTTATCTCCACCGCTTTGCAGGTGGAGCCGGGGCGGGTGCTGGTCAGCCCTATCAGTATCAACCTTGAGGCGGGAGCGGCAGACCCGCGTAAATTCATGACCCTGCGTCTGATCAGCCCGATTCACCAGGTGGGGGGGGACGCCGTCGGTGCGGCGATGATCAGTATCGATGTTGGCGGCATGGCGCGCTACTACCGCAACACACTCTGGGTTCATGACAATGGTGACTTTCTTGAGCGCATGGATGCCACCGCCCCCGGCAGCAACGCATTTGTGCGCTATCCAGGACTGGAGCAGCTCTTTGCCGCTGCCAAGCCCACCCTCTGGGAGGGGGCGGGGAAGCAGATCATGTGGGTACCGATGTTTTTTACCGAGCGGGAAGGCGCTTTGTGGGTCGGCAGGCAGGTGGATCCCTCCCCCATTGCAGAGTTCCGCAACATCGTCACCCTGCGTGTGCTGAGCATTGTCCTTATCCTCACCATTGCCACCTGGGCCGCCTCTCAGTGGCTGGCGAGACGTGCCACCCGGATCAGTCATGAGCTTACCGATGGCATCCAGCAAATTCTTGAAGACGAAGAGGCGGTGACCTTTGACTGGACCAGCTCCGAAGAGTTAAAAAAACTGGGTGAAAGCCTCTCCCGCCTGTCGGCGGAACACGGCCGCAACACCCGCAATCTGCGCGCCCATGCCAGGGAGCTGGAGGAGTCGAACCGTTACAAATCCCAATTCCTTGCCAACGTCAGTCACGAGTTGCGTACACCCCTCAACTCTATCCTTCTGCTGTCGAAGCTGCTGAGCGATAAAAAGAGCGGTCTCGGTGATGCGCAGCAGAAACAGGCAAAGGTGATCAACGAGGCAGGCACCGACCTGCAGACCCTGATCGACAATATACTTGACCTCTCCCGCATCGAAGCGCGCCGCACCGCGTTCAACCTGGAGAGCATTGAACTCGGCGCTATGCTGAAGGGGCTGATCGAGCTGATGCAGCCACAATTTGACGCTCGGGAGATCGAGCTGCAGTTGAAGATTTCCCCGGCTGCGCCGCGGCGGGTGATCTCCGATCCGGACAAGGTGCGCCAGATTCTGAAAAACTTCCTCTCCAATTCGGTAAAATTTGCCGCAGGCGGCCGTGTCCGGGTGTTACTCGAAGCCCAGAGCAAGACCGAGGTCTGCAACTGCGAACTGCGCATCAGCGTTGCCGATGACGGCATCGGCATTGCCGAGGATAAGCATAGGCAGATATTTGAGGCGTTCAAGCAGGCGGAGGGCTCCACCAACCGGCGCTACGGCGGCACCGGCCTGGGCCTTACCATCAGCCGGCAACTGGCGCACCTGCTAGGTGGCGAGATCGAGCTGGATAGTCGTGAGGGAGAGGGGAGTATCTTCTCCCTGCTGCTGCCACTGGAGTTTAAGCGCGGCCGGCTGGAAGTAAAACAAGAGGTTGGGAACAAACTGGAAACATCACCCGTAACGCCTGCGCTGCCACCTGTCGCTGACTTTGGCGGGATGCAGGCGCTGGTAGTGGACAACAACGTGCAGAACCTGCTGCTGATCACCCCTCTACTGGAGGGCTGGGGCCTGCGGGTAACCGCTGCCGCTGACAGCGGTGAAGCGATGGAGGTGCTGGACGATGACGGCCCCTTCTCCCTGGTGCTGGTAGACATCATAATGCCCGGCTGCGAAGGCTGTGATACGATCAGCTGCATAAGAGAGGAGGTGCACCACCAGCAGCTGCCGATCATTGCCCTGATCGATCAAGCCGATGCAGAGACCCTGTGTCGCAGCGCCGGGGCAAGCGACATTGTCGCCAAACCGCTGGAGCCGGAGCCGCTGAAAGAGATGCTCACACAACACCTACAGGAATAGAGACAAAATAGTATGAATCGCTACACCGGATTCAAGCTCCTGATCGTCGATGATCATGAGCACAATCTTTTCACCCTGCGCACCTTGGTGGAGCAGCATATGGACGTAGCGATCCTGGAGGCCGTTTCTGGTCAACAGGCGCTGGACATCGCCCTTGCCGACCCCCATATCGACCTCATCATTCTCGATGTGCAGATGCCGGAGATGGACGGCTTTCAGACCGCGTCGATGCTAAAGATCCGTAAGAAAACCCGTGATATTCCCATCATTTTTCTCACCGCAGCGTTCAAGACCGAAGAGTTCCAGCAGAAGGGTTATGATGTCGGCGCGGTGGATTACCTGCTCAAGCCGATTGATGACAACCAGCTGATCAATAAGATCAGTACCTACTTCCGCCTGATAGAGAAAGAGCGTGACCTCAACCAGGTGCTGGAGCAGAAGGTGGCCGAGCGCACAGCCGAGCTGGCCCAGGCAAAACAGCACCTGGAAAATATCATCAACTATATGGGAGAGGCGTTGCTGGTATTGGATCCCGAGGGAAAGATCATTGAGGTCAATCCCACCTGCTGCCGAATGCTGGGTTACAGTGAAGAGGAGATGCGGGGAATGGGGATAGGCGATATCTTCGAAGAGGGGGAGGATGAACAGGCTGGCGCCTTTATGGGTATCTGGCTGGAGGCGCTGATCCGGGTCGGCGCACTGAGCAAGATCGAAGCACGCTTCATTGCCAGTGACGGCCGCCGGGTGCCAATTCTCTTCTCCCGTACCGCAGTAAAAGATGAAGCCGGTGAAATCAGTGATATTATCTGTATTGCCAAAGATATGAGTGGTTACATACGACAAGACGAGACAACAGTGGAGTAGGATGCGCCGGTGCGCATCCTCAGGAGTAGATGATGAACGACGACATTACAGAACCCACAGAGGGGAATGAAGACACTACACTGACGGCCAATGCGCTGAAGGCGATGGCCCATCCGTTGCGCTGGAAGATCCTCTGTTCCCTTGGCGATGTCGAACTCTCCGTCGGTGAGATCGTCGAGCGTACCGGCACCTCTCAGAGCAATATATCCCAACATCTGGAGCAGTTGCGCAACAAGAATATCGTCGTTTCACGCAAAGAGGCCAACCGCATCTATTACCGTATCCGCAACGGCCAGCTCCTTACGCTGATCGGCACCATGCGTACTGTTCTCTGTCCGGCCAATCTGGATGATCGCTACCCGCCCACCAAAGACTAACAGCGGCTTGGCTCCGACAGATGAGACCAGCTGATTGCTACCAGGCGCAGCTGCTCCAGGGTGATATTGAGGCCGACCCTTCTCAGGCGATGGTGATTGATGAATTGCAGTCGCTTTATGAGCGACTGTTACAGCCCCCGAAAAAAACCACACCCTACGGTCTGCTCTCCAAGCTGTTACAGCGGGAAACAGCCAAAACACCGGTAAAAGGACTCTATATCTGGGGTGGCGTGGGCAGTGGCAAAACCTGGCTGGTGGATCTGTTCTACAACCAGCTCCCTTTTGAGCAGAAGCTCCGCCTCCATTTCCACCAGTTCATGCGCAATATTCATCAGGAACTTGCCACCCTCATAGGTCAAAAAGAGCCTCTTGAAGAGGTCGCCTGCCGCCTCGCCAAGCGTACCCGCATCCTCTGTCTGGATGAGTTTATCGTCACCGATATTGGTGATGCCATGCTTTTGGCAAAGCTGTTAAAAGCGCTGTTTCACCGTGGCATCAGTCTGGTCACCACCTCCAACACACCGCCCTACAACCTCTACAAGGACGGCCTGCAGCGGGCCAACTTCCTGCCAGCTATCGAACTGCTGAAGCTGCATACAAAAGTAGTCAATCTCGCTGGCGGCACCGACTACCGCTTGCGCTACCTGGAGCAGGCCACCGTCTACCACACCCCTCTGGAGCCGGGGGTGGATGAGAAGCTGCTCCAGGAGTTCAGACATCTGGCGCCGGAAAAGGCGAAAGATGTGGAATCAATTCATATTTTTGGCCGTGATATTCCCCTCATGTATGTGGCCGGTGATGTTATCTGGTTTGAGTTTATGCAGCTCTGCGGGCCGCCGCGCAGCCAGGCCGACTACCTGGAGCTGGCCCGCACGTTTCACACCGTCATCATCTCCGACATTCCCTGCCTTGGCCCCGCCCTGGACGATGCTGTGCGCCGTTTTCTCTATCTGGTGGACGAGTTCTATGACCGCGGTGTCAAACTGGTGATCAGTGCCGCCGAGCCGCCGGAGTCCCTCTATCAGGGAGAGCGCCTGGCCTTCGACTTTCAACGCGCCGTCAGCCGCCTGAAAGAGATGCAGTCCACCAACTACCTGGCACGGGAGCACCGGCCTGATTAGTGGTGTGGGAATAAAGTACAATGTCGGTATTGAGAAAATAACTAGATCAGCACTATAGACAGGTTAATCCATTGCCCGACGATATCATCGACCTACAAACCCGCCTGGCCTTTCAGGAGGATGCACTCCAGGAGCTGACGCTCACTCTCAGCCACCAGCAGAACCTGATCGATATGATGCAGCGGAAGATTCTCAACCTGGAGGAGCAACTGCACTCACTCGAACCCCGGGAGGGGCTAGGCGCCATTGACGAGCGGCCGCCCCACTACTGAGGCAGCCGAATAAATATTAACAGCGGCGGTAATTATTCAGCACGGTAATCCGGAATTCAGGTGTAGGAGCGAACTTGTTCGCGAAGAGCACGTTTCGTAGTCCATCGCGAACAAGTTCGCTCCTACACTACCTCTGTTCCACCATAACTGTGGTTTTCAGGATTTTGCTACAGCGCCGGTTTACGGATAAAAAGGCACAAAATGCGAGTTTATGTCTGCAAATGATTATTTTTTAACTCAGAAATGGCGGATTTCAGGGGTGAGCTGAATAGTTACCGGCGGCTAAACTCATGCACCGCCTCAACCAGGGCGGCGGCGTGCTCAGGATTGACATCGGGGTGGATACCGTGGCCCAGGTTAAAGACATGGCCCGGCCCCTCACCGTAGCTCTCAAGTACCCGTTTAACCTCTTCACGTATACGCTCCGGTGAGGAGTAGAGAACGCAGGGATCGATATTACCCTGCAACGCCACCCGCTCACCCACCATGGCGCGGGCATCAGCCAGGTCGGTGGTCCAGTCTACGCCCAGGGCATCACAGCCGCTGTCGGCCATGCGATCCAGCCACTGGCCGCCATTCTTGGTAAAGAGAATCACCGGCACCTTGCGACCGTCACTCTCACGGTTAAGAGCGCTGACAATACGGCTCATGTAGTCGAGTGAGAAGTGCTGGTAGTCAAGGGGGCTCAACACACCACCCCAGGTATCAAAGATCATCACCGCCTGAGCACCGGCGGCGATCTGGGCGTTGAGATAGGAGGTAACCGACTCAGCCGTCTTGGCCAATAGCTGGTGCATCAGATCGGGGCGTTCGAACATCATCCCCTTCACCTGGGAAAAGTTTTTGGTGCCGCTACCCTCCACCATATAGGTGGCAAGCGTCCAGGGACTGCCGGAGAAGCCGATTAGCGGCACGCTGCCATCCAGCTCACGGCGAATGGTACGCACCGCATCCATCACATAGCCCAGCTCTTGCTCTGGATCGGGCACGCCCAGCGCCTTTACCGCCGCCTCGTCACGAATCGGGTGCTCAAACTTTGGCCCCTCACCCTCGGTGAAATAGAGACCCAACCCCATGGCATCGGGGATAGTGAGAATATCGGAGAAGAGGATCGCCGCATCCAGGGGAAAGCGCTCCAGCGGCTGAAGGGTGACCTCGCACGCCAGTTCAGGATTCTTGCACAGATCCATAAAGCTGCCTGCCCTGGCACGGGTGGCGCGATATTCCGGCAGGTAGCGGCCAGCCTGGCGCATCATCCACACAGGCGTCATATCCACCGGTTGACGGAGCAGGGCACGCAAAAAACGATCATTCTTCAAACTGGACACAGGCGGTTTCCTTCTGGGCTAGGCATATTGACCAACTGATGAGTCAGGGGATTTTACACGGAAACGGCTGAGGATTCAGTGGCATCTCCCGGCCTTTGACTGACGATCTCCCTGAGTTGTAGCGATAGATCAATTATCCTGAAGAGATATCATTTGACTCACCATGGTCTTTGAATTTAGCCTGTGATGAACAATCTATGCTAATAGCCTGTAACAGACTGCTCCGCAGGGTGAAAGAGAACTTCCCTCTCTAACAAGGACAGCAATAATCCCTAACAAGGGTAGCCATAATGACAGCAAAAATTTCCTGGTTTGATCTAAAAGATCTCCCGCCTACCCGGCTGTACCGGGGATTACCACACTATGCCGCAACTGCACCGGTGCTGGTCACACTCATGACCGCTTCCACTGCAGCAAATGCGGCCGAGCCGACAGGCGGCGGATTCGATCCTACGACACTGGCCATCATTTTGGCAGTCATCGGCCTTACAGCCCTGATAATTTTCGGCCTCACCCACTGGAGCCAAAAACAGGAGCAGCTTAGCGGTATGGTGCTCTTTTGCATGAAACACCTGGCTTACTCAGAGGATGAAGAGGAGCGATGCGATTCGGCGAAAGCCATAGGGCGGTTTGAAGACTCGGGCGCACTTCTGGTATTGGTCGATATCATCCTGGATGAAGAGGAGACCCCTGCGGTACGCAAAGTGGCCGCAGAGGCTCTGCACACCATGGGAGCGCGCTTCAACAAATACAAACAGCTGGTAGCCGATTTTGAACAGGAAGTGGAGCAGAAAAACATTCCCGGCATTATTGGTATTCTCGACGCTCACTTCGAACAGCGTGAAAAGAAACATACCCAAAGTGCCTACGTTATCGGGCGCCTCCATGTGCTACTGGGGCTGTTCGAGGATGCCAGGGAGTGGCTGACAAAGGCGGAGATACGTAATGAGAAATACAATCTCTATGGAAGCCGAATCAAATACTGGATAAGTGAGTGCAATATCTACCTGCTTGAGGAGGCAGATGATGCTTTCAGGGTAGCCGATTATCTTGAGGCAAAGAGGCATTACGCGATCCTTGATCACGGCCTGGATAATCCCGGCAGACGGCGTTCTGCGTTCTACCTGCGTTCCGCTTGCGTCTACTGCAAACTGCAGGATTATCAGAATGCTCACGAGGCCCTGATGCAGGCGCTGGAGCATCGGCAGCAGACCGACCTGGCACTCAAGATGGCCCCCATGCTGCGAGAGATCCTGGAACTTGGTGATGCAGAAGCCATGTCCGACAAAGCCCTTGAGGATACCAAGGGAAACCTCGGAAAACTCTCTTCCACCATAATGGAGGGACTTATGGCACTTGATATCGAGAACACGAGAGAAGGGGAGAGGAGAAACGGGGACCGGAGAAAACGGATCGGAAAGGCGATAGACAGAAAAAGAACACGAAAATGGGGTGGGAGTGTGTTTTCGACGGCGAGCAAAAAGCGCAAGTCGGCATAGACTTGGCTGGTATGCAATCTCTCCATCAGGCTACCTGATTACCCCTGAAATTCAGCCGGAAATGAACGCGAATAAACACAAATGTGACAGTTAATATACTCTTTGCGAGTATATTTCCAGAGCACTGAACGTAAACTATCACCAAGGGCTTGGTAATATGGGGGATATTTCAAACATTTGCGTTCATGCGCATTTATTTGTGGCTAATATTGATCTTTGGCTGATCATCAAGGGTTATCAAGATCAGGTGTCATCGTGAAACAGTCGCAGATCACGATAATCGGTGCTGGCATCATCGGCGTTGCCTGCGCGGCCCAGCTACAGATGCGGGGCTACCAAGTCACCCTGATCGATCGGGAGGATCCCGGGGAGGGCTGTTCCAAGGGCAATGCCGGCGCCTTCGCCTTTGGGGCGATACTGCCGCTGATCTCACCGGGCCTGCTGCCGAAACTGCCCGCCATGCTGCTCAACCCCCTTGGCTCCCTCGCCATCAGTCCCTATCACCTCCCACTGATGCTGCCCTGGCTGCTTCGTTTTCTCCTCAACGCCCGTCCCGGCAAGGTGGTGGAGAACACCACCCACATGGCGGCCATGCTCTCTCGCGCTGCGGCTTCCTACCGCTCACTGCTGCAGGAGTACGGCAACAGGGAGCTGATCAGGGAGAGCGGCTGGATCACCGTCTACGAAAGTGACCGTGGCTACCGCTCCGCCGTCGGCGATCGCCGCACGCTACGGGAGCATGGCATCCGCCTTGAAGAGTTCTCCGGCGAAGGGCTGCGGGAACTGCTGCCCGATCTCAGCACAGCGGTCATTCATGGCGTCTACACCCCCGACAGCTGGTTCACCACCGACCCCCAACGGTTGGTACAGCAGTTGGCACAGCAGATAAGCGCCCGGGGCGGGCGTTTCCGAAAGGCGGAGGTAAAGGGCATCTCCCAAAAGAACGGCAGGCCTCTTCTGATCACCGACTCCGGCAGTGAACCCTGTGAGCAACTGCTGCTGGCAACGGGGGCCTGGTCGAAGCAGCTTGCCCGCTCGGCCGGTGATCGTATCCCCCTGGATACCGAGCGCGGCTACCATCTGATGCTGAACCATTCCGGGATCAACCCCGCCATGCCGGTGATGTCGGGGGAGCACCACTTTGTCACCACACCAATGGCTGCTGGACTGCGCCTGGCGGGCACCAGTGAGCTGGCGGGACTGAAGCGGCCGCCAAACTACACCCGTGCTGAGGTGCTACTGAAGCATGCACGCAGGCTCTGGCCTGAGCTGCAGGGCGAGGCGACCGAACGCTGGATGGGTTTTCGCCCCACCCTACCCGACTCACTGCCGGTACTCGGCCCCTCGACAAAGATTCCCGGCCTCTACTACGCCTTTGGACACCAGCACCTCGGCCTCACACTGGGGGCGATCAGCGGCGAACTGATGGCCGATATGATTACCGGCCAACCGGCAAAGATTGATATGAAACCCTACCGGGCGGATCGCTTCTGAGCCCTCACCACATCGATGCAGGAGTGCACCATGCTGATAATCAGTGCCGAAGAGTTGCGGGAGAAACTCGACTGGAGAACGCTTGTCGCCGCCCTCGGTGAAATGTTCCGTAGCGGCTGTGAAGTACCGGTAAGGCACCACCACACCATCACCCGCCGGGGGCAACCCGACGCCACGCTGCTGCTAATGCCGGCATGGGAGGAGAATGGCTATATCGGTGTCAAGGTGGCATCCGTATTCCCGGGTAATGCTGAACGCGGCCAGCCTGCCGTCTCCGCCAGTTACCTCCTCTCCAGCGGCAAGAGCGGTGAGTTGCTGGCGATACTCGACGGGGCCGAATTAACGGCCAGGCGAACTGCCGCCGCCTCGGCACTGGCCGCCGGCTACCTTGCGCCTGAGGATTCCAACACACTGCTACTGCTGGGAACCGGTCGCCTCAGCACCAATCTGGTTAGAGCTCACACCTCGGTACGCCCGATAGAGCAGGTTGCCATCTGGGGCCGTCACCCCGAAAAAGCGCAGCAGGTTGCCGATGCACTGGCTGCGGAGGGGATTATCTCCCGTGTGGTAAGCGATCTGGAAACTGCCGTGATGACCGCCGATATCATCAGCTGCGCCACCCTCAGCCGGGAGCCGCTGATCCGCGGGGAGTGGCTCACCCCGGGAACCCATATCGACCTGGTGGGGGGCTTTACCCCAGAGATGAGAGAGGCCGATGACAGTACTGTGGAGCGCGCCAGCCTCTTCGTTGACACCCGTGCCGGTGCGCTCAAGGAGGCAGGTGATCTGGTGCAGCCCCTCAATAACGGCATCATAAAGACGGCCGATATCGAGGCCGATCTCTTCGACCTGACCCGCGGCCTCCATCCTGGTCGGCGCCAGAGTGATGAGATCACCCTGTTCAAATCGGTCGGCACTGCTCTTGAGGATCTGGCAGCCGCTATCCTGGCTTATGAAAGCCGTGCACGATAGGCGATCAGCCGGAAATAAACGCGAATAAACATAGATTAAGAGCATTTCAGGTAACTTCTCAATAAGTCCGTGCCATAGGGGTGCCCTGCCCGTTTTGCAGGCTCACGATGAGCGCAAGCTGATTCACTGGCATGATTCGCAACTTGGTTGCATTGTGGACGTAGTGAACCACTGGTGTTATTTCCCCGTTTAAACCCACCCAATCGCCCTGATCTCAACCAAACTGCCATCGCAAGCAGAGCTATTGGTTATAACGGTAATGTGGTGAAGAGGATTTCTCTGGAGAATTTCAGGTTTTGAATGATCGCGATTAAAATAGCATGGATGAATAGTTACTTTGATGATCTGCCCACACTCCATCGGTTTACCCTGTCGCTCGACTGCCAGGCTGAGCCGATGCCCTGCCGCCATTGTTCAAAATCGGATCAATGGGTATCTTACGGCTATGTGTATAAAAACCAACACCAACGATCCACGTAATGCCTATCGCTGGCTTGACAAATTGCATCACAAACTGATTCAGTACCGGGGTTATCTCAAACGGCAACCGGCACAAACGGTGGTTGGGTTTAACGCCCGATCCAAGCAACGCCATATCTTGTTTTCGACCCTCCCTCTTCTCAACCCCAATAATTTTCTAACAACTTAACAACTATCCTTTTGTTTATTTGGTCGCCCTCGTCTTGCCTGCCCCACCTTCTGCTTTAACGTACTTTCGACTTTCTCTTTGAACAAATCATTACCCAATGGTGTACCGGTCTGCCATGCTGATCTAATATCATCATGTATTGATAAATCAATGTACGCTTTAAACAATGCCTTATATGCTGTCTGGCGACCAAATGCATTTTTGTCCAGCTTTTGATAGAGTCGATGTTTCTTTATCAACTCATTTTCTTTCCCTTGAGCATTCGCACGGTAGCTAGACCAGCGATAGTGTGCCGGTGATTTTACCATACCGGCTCTGACTGGATTCAACTCAATATAGCGCATGCAACTGAGCAAGTAGGTTTCTTCCTGTACCAAACTAGCTTTGTATCGCCCTTCCCAGAGTGATCCACTTTTACCATACTTTTGGTTAATGAAAGGCACATAGTGTCTTCCCACATACTGAATCATTCGAGTGACACTATCTATACCTCCGGGTGTCACTAAAATATGCACATGATTTGTCATTAAAACATACGCATGGATTTCACACTGATATCGGTCAGCACCATCCTTTAGCCATCCAAGATAGGCACTATAGTCTTCCGCTTCAAAAAACACAGGCTCATGACTATGACCACGCTGTACAATATGCAGTGGTACACCTGGTATAACAAAACGAGGTTTACGTGGCATGACTCTCCCTTCACAAAAAAGTGAGATTAACATAGCCAAGTATGTATTTAAAGGGCTCTGACCCCTTAAATTATTGGTTATAACGGTAATGTGGTGAAGAGGATTTCTCTGGAAAATTTCAGGTTTTGAATGATCGCGATTAAAATAGCATGGATGAATAGTTACTTTGATGATCTGCCCACACTCCATCTGTTTACCCTGTCGCTCGACTGCCAGGCTGAGCCGATGCCCTGCCGCCATTGTTCAAAATCAGATCAATGGGTATCTCACGGCTATGTGTATAAAAACCAACACCTCGGTCAGACACAGATCGTCGGCAAGCGGACTTTCTGCTCCAATCGTTCGGGACGCACTGGCTGTGGACGAACCACTCGGCTGTATCTGACCACCGAAGTTGCCACTCTGCATTACAGCGCCATTCACTTGGCGGCCTTTGTACTTGCTTTGCTGGCTGGGACAACGATCCAGCAGGCCTATCAGCGTGCTACCCACACCCCCTGTGTCAGGCGGCCTACCTGTCCGATCTTGCCGAATTCACAGTGATCACCTGCACCTAACGTCTCTTATTCCATGGCGGCTATTGCGTGCAACCGATCTCGTCTCTGGCAGCCACACCGTGATTTGCATAGCATCACTTCTTCGACCACTTGGTGGATTGTTTTATCTAAACAGGAGACTGTAGATGTCTGAACAACAGCAAGAGATACCGTTCTCTTATACGGCCAAACGACGCGCACCCATGGAACTCAAGCTCCGG
>JBEVXT010000161.1:0-2575 GCA_040505955.1 Sedimenticola sp.
AACCTTAATTTTGAGCGGGAGAGCTGCGGAAAACTGCCGATCAATGGCCTCTGGTTTTCCGGAGGAGGGCGGTTCAATGGGAACAATGGGAGCATATTTTGCAGGGTCTACAGCAATGAAGCCCTAACCCGGGGATTGGGCCTGGCGACAGGGACAGATACCCTGGCGCTGCCCACCGATGCCGCGATGATTAAGGCAGAAGGTGGCAGCACGCTGGTGACCTATGACCGGATAGAGCGCACCGTCTGGCGGGCCGATCCCTACGACTGGTTCGATGAGCTGGGCCGGTTTGAGGTGTGGCTTGCACCGATGATCGACGGCTTGCGCCAAAAAAAGATCAGAGAACTTCTTATCTACCCCTGCAATGGAGCGCTGTTCCGGCTTAGCTCCAGTAGGTTACGGCGCTTTTGGTGTCGTCGTCGTGGTGTCGATCAATGGGCGGAGAGTAGCCTTATATCTGCCTGATAGGAATGAATAATTATTGGAAATAAAAAACCATGCTCTAAGAACATGGTTTTGATTGCGCCCTATAAGGGCGTATAAAGAAACCCATCTAATTTCAATCAGGGTCTCTTCGTAGCCTGGGCTGAGCGGAGCGAAACCCGGGGGGGATAGCGCAATAACTACCCGGGTTTCGCTTCGCTCAGCCCAGGCTACAGCGTTGTGCTGAATAGTTACAATTAAGGTAACTATTCAGCACGGTAATCCGGAACTCAGGCGTAGGAGAGAACTTGTTCGCGAAGAGCACGTTTCGTAGTCCATCGCGAACAAGTTCGCTCCTACAACAGTTCTGTTCCACCATAACTGTGGTTTTCATGATTTTGGTACAGAGCCGGTTTAAGCACAAAATGCGAGTTTATGTGTGCAAATGATTATTTTGTAACTCAGAAACGGCGGATTTCAGGGGTAAGCTGAATAGTTACCAATATTAAGAGTAACTATTCGCCTCAAATGACTGAAAAAAATGACTCAAAATGGACTTCCCTCGCTACGATGCCTATTCTCGGACAGGCTCCTAGCGGTATTACAGTCTACTCTTTCAACGCCTCGCCACAGGCCCTACAGAGATAAATCCGCCCTTCGATTACCCGCCGATGGCGAATGCTGGTGAGCTGGTGTGTAGTGCACCCGCAGTGGTAGGTGAAACGCCGCATGCGTCTTCCGCCTGAGCGGCTGGTATCAAACTGATGGCAACGCTTCGGGTCGATGCCAAAGAGTGTCATCACGCTCCTCCACTCCTCTCCGTGGGGCTTTATCTTACCTCCATAGATTGTGCGCGCCACCAGGTGGGCTGCTTCATGGGGCGGTGTTTGCTGTATGAACGGTTCAGGGTTTTCGCTCAACAGCACCCGGTTGTAGCGGATCACCGGTCTGCCGCCGACATGGAATATGACCATTCCGGCTGCCCGCCCTGTCAGGTCGAAGCGAATCTCCACCGCCAGCATTGATTGACCAAAGTGCTTCGCCGCCAGCTTCAGTCGGCGACGTGTCTCTTTTATCACTCGACTCTCAAGTCGATCTTTTTGAAGCTTCATGTAAGCAGTAGCACCACCAACTCCACCGGGCCGTGTACACCGTAGGCGAGTGTCTGCTCGATATCAGCTGTTTTCGAGGGGCCGGAGATGAGCAGGGTGTTGGTCGGCAGACCACTGCTCCAATCCTCTCTTGTAACCACATCGGCAAAGGTGTTGTGCAGTTTCTGCGCCTCCAGTACGGCGATGTGGATGGGGGGTACAAGAGAGTAGCTGCGGGGCTCCTCAACTGTTGGCTGGAGGATCAGTGAGCCGGTTTCGGCAATGCCGCCACAGGTGGAGGTGATTGCCGCATCGATGGAGAAGAAGAGCTCCTCTTTCCACTCGTTGACATCATCTTCCCGGTTGATCAGGCGGGTGTTAGGTCTGCTCTTTTGCCAGGCGGCTTCCAGCGCCTTGCCGAGGGGTGTCCTGGTGCCGTAGAGCAGGGTGCCGACCTCTTTCTTTTGCAGCAGGTCGATCAGTTTCTCCTCCCATCCGCTTTTATCTACGAT
The DNA here is from genome assembly GCA_040505955.1 of Sedimenticola sp. Classification (GTDB taxonomy): domain Bacteria; phylum Pseudomonadota; class Gammaproteobacteria; order Chromatiales; family Chromatiaceae; genus Vondammii. Next base: position 2,027 of record JBEVXT010000161.1, read on the forward strand.
GTGTACCTCCCCCCGTACCGACTCCATTCCACGGCGAAAGGCATCTATCCGCTCCTCCAGTAATCTTTCGGGGGGGGGCTTCAGGGTCTCCTTCGTCAACTCCGGCAGCTCAGGTCTACCGCTTTGTAGACGGATAAGGATATTGTTGCGTGCATTACTCATCACTGAACCCCTCTTCACGCGCCAACTGGTGCAGGCTCCTGGTTGCCAATACGGGCGCCTGGCGCACTCTGGTCCAGGCCCCCAGCCGTTTTGGCATCAAGTGGCCCAGGCGACCGAGCAGTCGTGTACCGATTTGATAGAGCAGGGGGTGGCTGTGACCGATTGCCCAGAGCCGCCAGGTCAGGGCTTCAACCATTTTGCGGCGGCGGCCTGCTCCCAAGGTCTTGCTCCCACCGTCTCTGCGTACACTGTCGTAGCGCAGTCGGTTGAGCAGTTTTGGCAGTGGAATCTGTACTGGGCACACCTCACCGCAGGCACCGCATAGAGTGGAGGCGGTAGGCAGTTCTCCCAGCTGGTCGAGCCCCGCTTTTTGCGGTTCGAGTACCG
>JBEVXT010000162.1:0-7883 GCA_040505955.1 Sedimenticola sp.
ACACTAGCAATAACATCGGCTGCAGCCACTGGCGCATCGTTGGTGCCGCTGACGGTAACCTGAATCTGTGAAGAGGCGGTTTCGCCGCGCTCATCGGTGACGAGGATCGGTATGGTGACCACCGTGCTGTCGCCGACGCCCAATGCACTGTAGGCATTATCGGAAGGATCAAAGCTGTAGCTGCCATCGGCATTGAGTTCGAAACCGGCGGGGGTGTCGCCGTCGATGCTGTAACTCAGCTCTGTGTTGCTATCTGTGTCGGTGGCCTCCAGTCGACCGCTCAGTATGCCACTGGACTCATCCACTGAAGCCACCAGATCATCCCCAAACAGCGGGGCCTCATTGACATCATTGATATCAATGGTAAAGCTTTCGGAGTAGCTGTTTCCTGCTGAGTCGGTTACCTGTATGACTAGGTCATGGAAGCTAGCATCCTCAAAATCAATCCTCGCTCCCTCTTTTACAACCAGAGTATCACCGACCACTTCGAACAGCCCTGACGGATCATCCAGCAGCTCAAAGCTCAGTGTTTCATCTGAGCTTCTGTCTGTGGCGCCGAGGTTGGCAACCAGGGTACCCGCCTCCACATTTTCGCTGATACTGCTTGCCGAGAGCTGAATATCCTCGGGTGCGATGTTGGTATCATCGTCGGTTACCTCAAAACCTGCAGCCAGGTTCTCTTCAGAGGTGGTGTCATCGGCCTCTTTTCTCTCTTGATCTTTCCCTTTTTTTCCTTTACTCCCGTGCCCACCGGAATCCTCTTCATCCGAGGCTTGATGGCGATTTACACGGGCTTCGTGTGCGTTAGGTTGCTCGGATTGAGTCGCCTCATCTTGTTCTTCAGCGGAGGCTTGTTGAGCGGCGGTGTAGCTGATATCCACCTCGCTATATGTATCCGATGGGCTATTGGATCTTTCCGAGTCCTGTTCGGATTCATCCAGTTCATCAAGGGTGGTGGCACCCTCTTTATCGGCGCGCTCGCTCTCTTCACGCAGGTCAATACCGGCCCCTTCATTGTGGCTCTCTGAAACTGTCTCGGGGTCAATATCAGCCCGCTGGATCGCTGACATGGTGATATCTTCCTGGGCATACTCAGGAGTGGCACCTGCCTCGGTGAATTCCTCGGATTTATCCCCTTGCTCTTGATCTTCCGCAATATCTTGGTCAAAAAGTTCTTTCGATCCTTTATCACGACCAGATGGTGTGCCATTTTTTTCGCCGTCGTTTGCCATTACAAGGCCTCAATTGATGCTATAAATTTATGTTTACTCACTCACTACGAATCTAAAAAGTTTTTAAATTCATACAAATATTCACTATTCCTCTAGGTTCAAATCGGCGAATTGTGAGATTTCTTTAACGGTGGGGATCAAATATTAAATAAATTCTGATAATTGTCGCTATAATTTACGGGCGTGCATATACACACTGTGAGTGTCCGGAATAGATAAAAATGACGACATCATCAGATCAGACAATTGACGGCAGGGGAACATCAGAAACGCGGGAGAGCGACCGCTTATTTCGGGCGCCAAGGAGTTGGCGCAGGCCTGATGTACTCATCGCATCATTTGGGATAAATATCCTGGCCCTGATGTTGCCGATGGTGGTTTTGCAGGTCTACGACCGTATTATCCCAAATCAGGCGGTGGATACGTTCACCATTCTGATGCTGGGTATGCTGGGGGTGGCGATCCTGGAGGCTCTGCTACGGATACTTCGCTCAGTGATACTGGCGTGGAGCGGAGCAAGGTTTGAGCATTGTGAAAGCCTCAAGGCGCTGAAGCATATTCTCCATGCCGACACTATGTCGTTTGATCAGGATCCCAGCGCCAACTACCTGGTACGCATGCAGGCGGTGGAGGAGATTCACCAGTTCTACTCTGGGCAGTCCATGCTGCTGCTGATCGATTTCCCCTTTATAGTGCTCTATCTGTGCCTGATCTGGATTATCAGTGGCGCATTGATTCTGGTGCCGGTGACCCTGCTGCTGGTCTTTGCCGTGGCCTCGATTATTTTAGGCAGGCGGCTGCACAGTGCACTGAAAGCGCGGCACAAGACAGACACCAATAGGCAGAATTTTCTAACCGAGGTACTGGGGGGCATTCACACGGTCAAATCGATGGCCATGGAAGCGTTGATGCAGCGCCGTTATGAGCGCCTTCAGGCCCAGTCTGCGGAAAGGGTACAGGAGCTGACCCAAATCAATAGTGTGGTTCAGGGGTTTGGCACCACTTTTTCCCAGTTGGCGATGGTCAGTTTTGTCGGTTTTGGTGCAGGCTTGGTTATCGACGGCACACTCACTGTCGGTGCACTTGCGGCGGGCACCATGCTCTCCGGGCGGGTGCTGCAACCGGGGCTGAAGGCGATGAGCCTCTGGACCCAGTTTCAGAGTGTACGCCTGGCCCTGGATCGCTGTGCTGAGATCTACCGGTTGCCTCAGGAGGTCAGCGGGAAAATTGCTGAGGGGAAACAGGTAGAGGGCCATATTGAACTTCATGGTGTCACCTTTAAATATCCGGAACAGGAGGAGTTATTACTACGGGGGATCACCCTCGATATCCCACCAGGAGGCTCTGTTGGCATTACCGGCATCAATGGTGCCGGCAAGAGTACGCTGATCTCCATCCTTATCGGTTTTATTCAGCCACTGGAAGGGGAGGTTATTCTCGATGGAAATCCATTGCAGACACACGACCAGGAGTATCTGCGCCAACAGATCGGCTTTATGCCTCAAAACGGTATCCTCTATGAGGGCAGCATCCTTGAAAATATGACTCTGTTTCGTGAGGGCGATGTGTTGGAACACGCCATTGAACTCTCTCGTGAACTTGGGCTGGATGAGATCATCGCCACTATGCCGGATGGACTCGACACTCTCATCGGTGGGTCGGCGGTAGATGCTCTCTCTGAAGGGGTAAGGCAGAAGATTGTGATGGTGCGTTCACTGGTTGGTCATCCCAAGGTGATTCTGTTTGATGATGCCAATGCCAGCTTCGACATCAAGAACGATGCCAAACTGTTGCGCATGATGAAAAAGTACCGGGGAGAGCGGACGATGGTGGTGGTCTCTCACCGGCCCTCTTTTCTGCGTCTTTGTGATCGTCAGTTTGAGCTGCACAACGGTGTGCTGCAACAGCAACGCGCAAATAAGCTGCAGATGGTATTCAATCGATGAATACAACAACCGGCGACAGTAAAAAAGTGTGGCCCACAATCCTCAGTGAGGAGTTGGCGGATGCCCTTCGCCATAACCGGGTCGAGTCATTTAAAACCACCTCTCTCTTTGCTGGCTGTCTGCTTCCTCTAGTGAAGGCGCTGGGCTGGCACCAGTATGCACGGGAGCTGGTAGAGGCATTGCCCCACTTCTCTGAAGATATTAACCTGGTTGATCTTCGCAACATTCTAGTGACTCTCGGTTATGAGAGCGCTCCGAAAAAAATCCGGCTGGATGAAATACGGTCAGAACTCTACCCTGCGCTCTTCGTCGGTAACCGCGGCCAGGTTCTGGTGCTTGTTGAACACCTGGGTGACAAGATTCGCTACTTCGATGCGGTGGCCAATACCTATAAGGAGCAGCAAGCGCAACCGATAAGGGGTACAGCCTACCTCTTTACCGATAAGCACCCGAGCCATTCAGGTGAGGTCAAGCAGGCGGGTGAGGCATGGTTTACCCGGCTTATCAGACGTTTTCAGCATCTGCTATGGCATCTGTTCGCGATGAGTTTCCTGATTAACCTGGTGGCGCTGGCAGTACCCCTGTTCATCATGATGGTCTATGACAAGGTGATCGGTGCAGGTTCAATTGAGGCGCTTCCGATGATGCTCGGAGGTATTATCTCCGCCCTTGTTGCAGACATGGCTTTACGATATCTGCGGGCCAGACTGCTGGGTAATATGGCAGGGCGTTTGGACTATCTGATCGGTGTGGAAACATTCAAACAGCTGCTTCATCTGCCACCGCTGTTTACCGAGCGCTCATCCGCAGCATCACAACTCTCACGGCTGAAGCAGTTCGATTCGGTGCGGGACTTTTTTACCGGCCCCAACGCGACCTTGTTGCTTGAGTTACCCTTTGTGCTGCTCTTTATCATTGTCATTGGATTGATTGCCGGCCCTGTAGCCCTGGTACCGATAGCTATGCTAGCGGTTTATATCGCCTTTGGTATGATCTGGCTCCCCACCAGTGCCAATCGGGGTATCCGTTCCGGACGCTCCCGCAATGATCGGCAGCAGATCCTCACTCAGACCCTGGATGGGCGGCATGAGATTAAGGGTGTGGGCGCTGAAACGGTCTGGCATGAACGTTTCCGTGAGTTTTCCGGCGAGGCGGTGATTGCCAATTACCACACCACAGTATCCAACTCTGTGCTGCAATCCTTTGCTCAGGGCACTATGACCATTGCCGGTGTTGCCGTCATTACCATCGGCGCCTATCGGGTGATGATGGGGGATATGAGTATAGGCGCGCTGATCGCCACCCTGGCACTTATCTGGCGTGTGCTGGGGCCTATTCAAAACGCCTTTCTCAGCTTCAGTAAGTTTGAGCAGGTCTCCAATGCGATCAGACAGATCAATCAGCTGATGACCCTTGCAGTGGAACGCCACAGTGGGCGCTCATCCCTGATGATGACTGATCTGAAGGGCAAGGTCAGCATCGACCGGGTCAGTTTTCGCTACGGCCCTAATCAGGATCCCGCACTGCTAGGTGTTACCTTCGGTGTGGAGCCGGGTGAGATGGTCGCCGTGATGGGGCAGACCGGCTCCGGCAAGTCCACCCTGATCAAACTGATTGCCGGGATGTATAAGCCCCAGGCGGGTTCGTTGGCGATGGATGAGTTTGATATTCGTCAGCTCAATGCTATGGATCTGCGCCGGGCAATAGCCTACGTGCCCCAGCAGGCTAAGCTGTTCCACGGCACCATCGCACAGAATATGCGCCTTAATAATGTGTTGGCGACTGATGAGGAGCTGGAGCAGGCCTGTATTGGTGCCGGTATACTCGATGATATACGCAGGTTGCCCGACGGTTTTGATAGCCGCATAGGTGATAAGACCACCGATCGCCTGCCGCCGGGATTTGTTCGTGGGCTCTCCATGGCGAGGGCGTTTCTTCGCCCCACCCAGATCATCCTGCTGGATGAGCCAGGTGCATCACTGGATATAGATAGTGATAAGAGATTAGTTGCACAACTGAAGTACCTAAAGGGCAAAAAGACCGTCATCATGGTTTCACATCGGCCCAGCCATGCACTTCTTGCCGACAAGGTGGTTATTTTGGAGCAGGGTGCTGTGAGCTTTATCGGCAAGTCTGACGAAGCGGTACAAATAATTCTGGAGAGTGCGAAATGAAAGAGGACAGCATTGTTTTCGCAGAAGAGAGCAGCGCCGCTCTGCCGAGAGCCCGGGCGCACTACCTGGCACAGGCTATACAACTAGAGGAGCACTCACCGAGACGGGTTATCACCCTGGGTGTGTTGACAACAATCTTTCTGTTGGTCTCTCTATTCACTTTTGGCGGGTTGACCCGGGTAAGCGAGGTGGCGATAGCCGACGGTGAGGTGATACCTGCAGGATTGATACAGAATGTGCAGCACCTGGAAGGGGGTATTGTCACTGAGCTTCATGTACGTAATGGTGATCGCGTCAAAGCCGGTGATATTTTGGTGATCTTCGCCACCTCTGCATCAGAATCCGAACTCAAGCAGATGTTGGTGCGGCAGGCGAGTTTTACACTCCAGGGTGAGCGGCTGCAGGCCCTGATTGAGCAGCGGGAGCCCTCGTTTGGAGCACTTCCGGAGGAGCATAGGGAACTGGCCGAAAAACAGCGCACAATCTACCTGGCCCAGGTCAACAGCTTCAATAGTGAACTTGCCATCATCGATAGCCAGATCGAGCAACGGCGTTCGGAGATCTCCGGCAAGCAGAATCAAGTCGCTTCCCTGCGTAAGGAGCTGGTCATCTATCAGGAGCAGGTTGCCATTAGGGAAGAGTTGTCGAAAAAAGGGACAGTATCCCGTACCGAACTGCTTGGTTCACGCTCACGGCTGGCGGAGGCCCGGAGTGAACAGCGCAAGGCGATGGATGATGTCATTGTCGCCCGCACCGCTTACCAAGAGAGCAAGCAACGGAGGCTGGAACTGTATGCCAGAAAAAACCAGGAGATAGAGTTGGAGGCAGGCACCGTTGCCAACGAACTGGCAGAGGTCAGCAGTAGCCTGATCCGGCTGCGTGATCGCGTCAAACGTCTGAGAGTACGCGCTCCAGTCAGTGGCATTGTTCAGGGGCTCTCCATAAGCAGCGTTAATGAAGTGGTAGCCCCGGGCCATATGATTACCCAGATCGTTCCGGTACAGGATGAACTGATTATTGAAGCCAGGATCAAGCCCCAGGATATCGGCCATGTCCATACCGGGCAGACAGCAAAGGTAAAATTCACCAGTTATGACAGCGCCCGTTTTGGCAGCCTGGATGGAACGGTTGACCGCTTGTCGGCATCCACCTATCTGGATGATGAGCATAACCCCTACTATCGGGCGGAACTCAAGCTGGAGAGAAACTACCTTGGCGATAACTCCGAACAGCTGAAAATTCTCCCGGGAATGACCGTAACGGCGGATATCCGTACTGGCGAGAAGAGCATACTTGACTATCTGATGAAGCCGGTCACCCGCGGCTTCTCCAATGCATTCAAGGAGCGGTGAATATACCCCTTGGGCGATGTGTCTGAACCGTTGTCGGTATTGGCTGCAAATAAACACGTATGAATGCAAATATTTAAAAATGGCTTTGCACATTAGTAGGAGCGAACTTGTTCGCGAAGAACTCCCTACGGAGCTAATCGCTAGCAAGTTCGCGCCTATCTATGTTTGCGACACCCTTGGTGTGGTGATGAGGTTTTAGCACCCGGCAAATAACATCCTTTACTTCTTTGTGTAGCGTTCAGCAGTTCACGTTTTTCCCTTCTCCTGCAGCAGCATCCGCCATTTTGTGACTCATGCTGAAGTTTTCTCCCCTATCACCCAATAGATTTAAACCAGACAAAAGAGCGGAGGAGCCTGGAGATGAGAAAAACAGCAGCTTATCTATCAGCAATTATACTGCTCGGAATTTCGGGTGCCTTGCAACCTGCGTCAATAGATCAATACATGCAACTCAGCAGCTTAACATCATCAAATTCACAAGCGGTGGTGAGTGTGAAAGAGAGTGGGAAAGTTTTGAGAAAGAGGGGCTTGGATGGAATTTCACGCAGAAAGCTGAAGAGCACCATCTTACTCGGAATGCTGCTTGGAAGCAGGTCATCCGGGTGAGCTGAATAGATACTGTAACTACTCAGCAACTCCAACCTACTGCTTACTCAATGTCATTAACTTAAGCTTAATACCATGGTCATCCCTGCATAGGTTGGAACCCAGTGGTCGAACTTCCCTTTTTCCCATCATACCCGTGCAGGCGGGTATCCAGCGCTACGGAGCGCTGTCCCCTGGATTCCCGCCTACGCGGGAATGACGAGCCTGAAGTTTACGGGAATCTTCCACCTAAGTTAATGGCATTGACTGCTTACTGATCGGACTTACCGGCAGCTATGGCCGCGAACAGTTTCATGTAATCTCCGTAACCTTCACTCTCCAAATCTTCCTTTAAAGCAAGGCGCAGGGAGGCCGAGTTCATGCAGTAGCGCTGACCGGTGGAGGCCAGCCCATCGTTGAAAACATGACCAAGACGAGAGTCACCAATACGGCTGCGCATCTCAGTACGTGTAGAGAATAGTTTTCGATCCATTTTTTCCGTCACTACATCTACCGCAATAGGACGGGAGAAGCTGGGCCAGCCAGTTCCCGATTTGTACTTGTCGGTGGAGGAGAATAGGGGTTCGCCGGTAA
>JBEVXT010000163.1:0-4566 GCA_040505955.1 Sedimenticola sp.
CACATTACCGTTATAACCAATAGCTCGGTTTGCGATGGCGGTTTGGTTGAGATCAGGGTGATTGGGTGGGTTTAAATTGGGAAATAACACTTGTTCGCGAAGAGCACATTTCGTAGTCCATCGCGAACAAGCTCGCTCCTACAACACCTCTATTCCGCCCTAAACTATGGTTTTCAGGGTTTGGCACAGAGCCGCTTTTGTAGGAGCGAACTTGCTCGCGAAGAGCACATTTCGCAGTCCATCGCGAACAAGTTCACTCCTACAACACCTCTATTCCGCCCTAAACTATGGTTTTCAGGGTTTGGCACAGAGCCGCTTTTGTAGGAGCGAACTTGTTCGCGAAGAGCACATTTCGTAGTCCATCGCGAACAAGTTCACTCCTACAACACCTCTATTCCGCCCTAAACTATGGTTTTCAGGGTTTGGTGCAGAGCCGCTTTTGTAGGAGCGAACTTGTTCGCGAAGAGCACATTTCGCAGTCCATCGCGAACAAGTTCGCTCCTACAACACCTCTATTCCGCCATAACTATGGTTTTCAGGATTTTGCTACAGAGCCGCTTTTGCAGGGGCCAACTTGTTCGTGATCAACTCCGAGGAACGTTCATCTCTTGAACCCCGATTTACTTTCTCCGTTTTGCCCATGGATCAACATCACCCTTAGCAGGGGCACTTGGTGAACTTGACGATTCACGCTTACCCTTCCAAGGACTATCATTATCTCGGTATTTAGAATTCCCGCCACGTTGAGCATAAAGGCTCTTCTCAGAGCTATGTTCAGCACTCCTGTCATATTCAGCCGATTTCTGAACACGCTTTTCACGCAACTGCTCAGCATCTTCCAAACTCAGTTCAGCAGGCTCACCTGGCGTTTGATCTTCTGGAACAATGCGATCCCTGGGTGACAAGGTAAACTGTTCAGAAGAGACTTTCGGTAGGTTTTTAAATTTATACAAATAGAAAACTTCAACTTTTTCACGCGCCCAATCCGTCTTTTTAAGAAACTTCACACTGGATTTAATGCTCGGATTGGTCTTAAAACAGTTGATATTTAAATAGGCAAATAGAATATCAAAGCCGTAGTGATCAACAATTTGAGTCAACACGCTTTTTAAACTAACACCATGCAGAGGATTGTTCGTGTAATTGATTTCATCATTCATGGTAATGTCCAACAAATAGAGGTAAGTTGCTTCATTATACCTGTTTGAGTGCGGCCAAAATATAGCCTTGAGGGTCACCATTCCTTGCCACCCTCCTCATTAGTGGTAGTTAGTTCCACGCAAACCGCTGGAAAACAAGGGGTCAGCCAGCTTGATTTAGATTAATTTTAGCCTTGCCCCTTTAGTTGTGCGTATGTAGCTCTGCTTGTAGGCGAAATCAAGATCCATAATACGCAAACGAACACATTCACTGACTCGCATCCCAGTTCCATACATCAGGCGGATCATGAGCCGCTTCATCCCTTCAAGCAGTGAAAACAGTACCTCCACTTCTCTGGGGTCCAGCACTGTTGGAATACGTTTGGGGTGTTTGGCATGCTTGAAAGTGCCAATATCACCAAGAGGTGCCTCTAGCACCCGGGTATAGATATAGAGAAGCACCAAGGCATTTAATGCCAAACTCTGAGTTGCAACAGAAACCTTGCGTTGAACGGCCAAATATTCTAAAAAGGAAGCTACTTCAAGCTTAGGGCACTCCCAAGGATGCCTGTTTTTATGAAATCGAAGGAAGCGATTGATCCAGTCAAGGTAGCTCTGCTCCATGCGAATGGAGTAGTTTCGAACTCGCATTGTCGTAAGATATTTCCGATAAACATCAGGATAGCACTTTGCCAGGGTGCTCTTGGGGTTGTTAACCGCCTGATCAATAATTTCATGGGTTCTGGCCACAGAAGGATGGTCGTTACCCCAAGGCTGGGCTCCGGCCGACCAATAATCCCAGTCAAACCCGGTTGCCCAGGGCCTCTTCAGCAGGTGACTGAAGAGGAGCCGCAATGCATCTACCCGCTGCCGGAATTGCCAGGTGGCAAGCTCACTGTTACGGCCCAAGTGAATAAGCCACTGCTGCAGCGTATCAGGAGTCTGATCTCTCAGGCGTGTGTTCGGGTGCGCATCAATATATGCCTGTACATGACGCCGATACCAGATATGGGCCTTATCCTGCACCCCGAACGGTCGTGCAACCTCAATGTATTGTGTCTAGAGCATTTTCAATGCGGGGGTCAGTGATCTGCGGTATCGTTTCCATGATTTGGGCTTCTTTATGAGTATGTAAGAGAATATTTATAGAACTCTTGGCGGCCTATGTCAACGGGCGTGCCGTTGGCCTATGTCAGAAAATGTGCTGGCAACCTAATTACCTGTTCGGCTTCAAATAAAGCATGACTAAAGGGTATGACCATGAATTTACTATCGGCATTGCCAAAATGGCTTTTCTCAGTAGCGTTTTTTGGATTGGTACTCTTGCTAGTGGTTCTATTTTTTACTGGAAAAGAACTTCACTACAAAGACAGCTTGGGATTTAGGAATCCACCAAAAGAAAAGACGGTGATTCTAGGCGCATTGGGATCTCGGCAAAAGCTTAGTGTTAATCGCACATATCGTGCATCTATGGATGGTTATCTGATCGGTACATTGGTAGGTAACGGAACAAAAGGTGGGGTCGCTGGTCTTGAAATTATTGCCGATCAGCAACCCAATCCAACTGTACGACTTGCAGCTAATACGATTTCAGCACATAGAAATAGTAACTGGGAACGTAATCTGCGTGCACATGTTTTCGCGCCTATACGTCGTGAGGACTATTACAGAGTAAATACCACGGGCCCTATGCCTTCCAATCAATATACAACTGAGATTTTCTGGGTTCCCCTAAATACCGCAAACTAACAAAAGCGTATTTTACGCACCGAACAAGGTCGTCAACTCGGAGCGCCTTCGTCGCTACCGCTCCTCAGTCGCCCGGTTACGTCAGCGTTATGTTTTGAGGAGAAAATATGAAACATTCTCAGCAAGATTTTCTAATTAAGAATTTTAAATGCATAAGTTTGAATGGTTTTTCGGGAGATAGAACTCCTCATGGAATGGACGTCTGTCACTCATTGTCTCAAGCTCTAAGCGAGTATCTAAATATCGAGGTCGAGTATCATGGAGAGCCAAGACCTACGGCCGACCTGAGATGGGACAATGCGTTAGTTGAATCACATGAGATGCTTTCCAAGGCTTCTTCATTGATAAAATCGATTCTATATGAGGGCGACAAACCGATTCTAATTACCCCGCGTTGTGCGACCGCAATTGCAACCCTTCCTCAAGTCATGAATAAATTCCCTGAGTGTGTTGTCATATATTTTGATGCTCATGGTGATTTGAACACTCCTAAAACAAGTATTACGGGGTATTTAGGTGGCATGCCAGTTACAGCGGCAATGGGGATTTGGGATAGTGGTTTCGGATCAGGAGTAAAGGCAGATCAGTTTGTTCATATAGGCGGTCGAGACTTTGATAACTGTGAAGTTGATTTTCTAAATGAAAGAAATATTCTGGTTCTTTCGAAAGAACAAGTTGAGCGTGACCTATCTGTGCTTGAGAGTCTTATTGAAAATAAGCCTGTATTCATGCATATTGATGTCGATGTATTTGATCCTTCGGAATTTGCGGCTGAATATACCGTAAACGATGGAATATTTAGGCAACATATTCAAACGGTTTTGGCGTCAGTACAAGAAAACGCCATATTAGTGGGTCTAGAAATTACAGAGTTTTCACCTAAAACGAATGAGGAGCGTGAATCCTCTTACGCCGCGTTATTTGATTCGTTGAAAAGTTTGTGTTCCTAAAAATACGGGGTATCAAGGATGAACATAACAAGGCGCTTGTGTGGAATCGCTGCGCTCTCCACACGGCTCGGCGTTACGCGAATTGACAGTGTTGCGCAACGTGCTACACTACAGTCATGATCAAATCATTCAAACACGAGGGTCTTGAAAAGTTCTATACCGCAGGAACTAAGAAGGGTATTCAGGCAGCATACGCTACAAGCCTAAGAATGCAGCTTGCCGCTTTAGATACAGCTCATTGTATTGAGGATTTGGATGTCCCTGGCTATCGGCTACACAAGCTTACGGGGAATAAAAAAGGTCTATGGTCAATTACTGTCAGTGGAAATTGGCGCATAACTTTTGAATTTCAAGAAGGCCATGTTTATATCGTCAATTATGAGGATTATCACTAATGAGTATGCATAACCCCCCGCATCCCGGTGAGTTTATCCAGGCAACATATATGGAACCTTTCGATATTAGTTGCCGTAATCTTGCCAAACACCTTGATGTTGCAGCCTCTACCCTAAACAGGGTTATTAAGGGTAAAAGCGGTATCAGTCCAGAAATGGCGTTAAGGCTTTCTAAAGCAGTGGGTCGTAGTCCCGAGAGCTGGCTCACAATGCAAGACAATTATGATCTCTGGCTTGCCAAAAAACAGATCAAGCTTACGAAAGTGCATCCCCTGAATCTCAGTGCCGCGTAACAAGGCCATCAATGTGACCACCTTACGCTGTGCTCCAGGC
>JBEVXT010000164.1:0-5094 GCA_040505955.1 Sedimenticola sp.
TAGAAGCCTGCCGGAATGCTGTTGAAGCCGCCCTCTCTCCCCTCTATCACGTACATCAGCGTTCCCAGAATCAGCGCCAGTGCCAGTACGGCCATAAGAAACACGGTGATCTTATGACGGGTCGCCCGCAATGCGTGCATCAGCACCATCACCTCACTGAGGTAGCGCGCCATTTTAAAAATACGGAAAACCCTGAGTAGGCGGATAGCCCGGATCACCATCAGTGACTGGCTGCCGACAAAGATCAGACTCAGATAGGTTGGGATGATTGCCAGAAGATCGATTACCCCAAAAAAACTTTTGGCGTAGTGCCAGGGGTGTCTGACGGACCAGAGGCGCATTGCATACTCGACGGTGAAGAGCAGGGTTAGTGTCCACTCTATGATGTGAAGTGTGCTGCTGTAACGCTGTCCTATCTCCTCCACACTGTCGAGCATGACGGTGATCACAGTCAGGGTAATGGCAAGCAGAAGAATGGCGTCAAAGACTTTTCCGGCGTGTGTATCCGCCTCGAAAATGACTTCGTGCATTCGTCGCCGCAGTGGATTGCGTCGGCACTGGGAACTCTCCTGCTGCATCGCCATGTTTATCCTGTCAATGGTGAATACCCAAAGGATAGGCGGTTTTTAGTGGAATTTGTATCTGAATAGTTACAATAAAGTGAAGATAAAAAGGGATGCCCCGGAATTCCGGGACATCCCTTTATGCGGACGACCGACTGCACCACTGGGTCAGCCAGGGCGCAGATTCTGTGTTAGACGATATGCTTTGTCTTGATAGGGTGTTTTAGTGTTTCTGCCGTTCTATCGGGTGAGGTGTAGAAGTTCTCAACAAAGGTCTGCTCCTGCATCGGGGGCCTGATATAGCCGACATCGCTCTGACGGGGTGGCAGGGTGATGTGCTCGGGAGAGACATCCTCGTAGGGGATCATGCTCAACAGGTGGCGGATGCAGTTGAGGCGGGCATGCTTCTTGATATCGGCATCCACTACGTACCATGGGGCTTGTTTGATGTCGGTGTAGGCAAACATCTGATCCTTGGCTTTTGAGTAATCGAGCCAGCGCTTACGCGACTCCAGATCCATCGGGCTCAGCTTCCAGCGTTTGAGCGGGTTGGTGAGGCGGCTCTTGAAGCGGCGATCCTGCTCTTCATCACTGACTGAGAACCAGTATTTAATCAGGACGATGCCGTTGCGTATCAGCATCCTCTCAAATTCCGGGCAGGAGCGCAGAAACTCCTGATACTCCTCTTCGGTACAGAACCCCATTACCCGCTCGACACCGGCACGGTTGTACCAACTGCGGTCGAACAGCACCATCTCCCCCTTGGCTGGCAGATGAGGTACATAGCGTTGGAAATACCATTGACTGGTCTCTCTCTCGGTTGGTGTAGCGAGTGCTACCACCGGGCAGACCCGCGGGCTGAGATACTGGGTGATGCGCTTGATGACGCCCCCTTTGCCTGCCGCATCACGGCCTTCAAAGACCACCACCAGCCGCAGCCCCTTATATTTTATCCACTCCTGAAGTTTTACCAGCTCTATCTGGAGCTTATGCAGCTCCTTTTCGTAGGTGGCGTTATCCAGCTTGTAGGGCTTGTTTTTCTTGGCCTCTGCCTTTTTTTCTTTACTCTTTTTCTTCTCACTCATCTGACGATCCCGGTTTAAAGGTAGCAAGCGTATTCTTAGTCAAAATAACTGATAGTCTTCGATTATAGCTTAATAAGCCTTGAGGTCGATTACTTGCGGCGCTCCTGGACGGCCTCCGCCAAGGCGTAGAGCAGGGGCTCGGTATCCTGCCAGCTGATACAGGCGTCGGTGATGCTCTGGCCGTAGACCAGTTCGTGATCGGCACGCCACTCCTGGCGCCCGGCCTCAAGAAAACTCTCGATCATCACGCCCATGATGCGCTGATCTCCGCGGCTGATCTGCCCGGCCACATCATGGCAGACATCGATCTGCTTCTGGTGTCGCTTGCGGGAGTTGGCATGGCTGACGTCGATCATCAGCTGGGGCTTGAAGCCCGCCTTTTCCATCTCTTCGGCAGCGATATTGATACTCTCAGTGTCGTAGTTCGGGCGTTTACCGCCACGCAGGATGGCGTGGCAGTCTTCGTTCCCGCCGGTGGCAAAGATGGCGGAGAAGCCCTCCTTGGTTACCGACAGGAAGTGGTGGGGCTGGGTGGCGGAGCGGATGGCATCGAGGGCGATTTTCAAGGTGCCGTTGGTGCCGTTTTTGAAGCCTACGGGGCAGGAGAGGCCGGATGAGAGCTCACGATGGCCCTGGCTCTCGGTGGTGCGGGCGCCAATCGCCCCCCAACTCACCAGGTCAGCAATATACTGGGGGCTGATCAGGTCGAGAAACTCGGTACCGGCGGGGAGCCCCATGCTGTTGACATCGAGCAGCAGGCGGCGGGCCATGTGCAATCCCTTGTTGATATGGAAGGTGCCGTCAAGATCCGGATCATTGATTAACCCCTTCCAGCCGACGGTGGTGCGGGGCTTTTCAAAGTAGACCCGCATCACGATCATCAGGCTCTCTTTCAACTCCTCTTTGAGCTTTATCAGCTGCTTTGCGTACTCCCGGGCTGCGGCGGGGTCGTGAACCGAGCAGGGGCCAACGATGACCACCAGTCGGTCATCGACGCCGTGGATGATGTCGTGAATCTCCCGGCGGGCGGCAGAGACCGTTTGCGCAGCTTGATCGTTAATCTGTAGGTCGGCAAGCAGCTGTGCTGGTGCAATCAGCTCCTTGATGGCGCGAATTCTGAGGTCGTCTGTTTGTGGGCGCATAGTGGTCTGTTGATCCTGGGTATCGACTTTGTGAAGGGCGGATTATAAGGTGAATAGCTGAAAGGCTAAAGCAGATCATCAGGTAACTATTCAGCTCACCCCTGAAATCCGCCATTTCTGCGTTAAAAAATGATCATTTAGCCATGTAAACTCACATTTTTCGCCTTGAACTGACGAATTTCAGGGGCAATCTGAACAGTTACCAGCGATTTCTCCTTGCGGTGCTGAATGGTTACATCATTAGAAACCCAATTTATGGAGGTGTTGTGTGTTGGATATGACCCTGGTTATAGGCAATCAAAACTACTCATCCTGGTCTCTGCGGCCATGGCTGTTTCTGCGACATCATCAGATGCCCTTCAATTGCACAAAGGTGTCCCTCTTCAGCGACACCATGGCGGCTGACCTGAAACCCTATTTTTCCGACGGAAAGGTACCCGTGCTTCGGCAGGGCGATCTGGAGGTGTGGGACTCGCTGGCGATTCTTGAGTGCCTTGCTGAAAGCTACCCGGAGCTGCAGGGGTGGCCCACTGACCGCAGCGCCCGTGCTGTGGCGCGTTCGGTAAGTGCGGAGATGCACTCCAGCCTGTTTGACCTGCGTGGCGAGCTGCCGATGAACTGCCGCCGCCGTTTTCCCGGTTTTACACCCACAGCTGCTGCTCACCGGGATATCCGGCGGGTGCAGGATATCTGGCAACTGTGCCGACAGCAGTATGGCAGTGAGGGACCGTGGCTTTTTGGTGCCTTTTCGGTAGCAGACTGTATGTTCTCGCCGGTGGTGTTGCGCCTGATCAGCTATGAGGTGGCGCTGGACAGTGCGGCGCAAGCGTATTGCGAAACCGTCTACAACAGCGCGGCCATTCGGGAGTGGGTTGCCGCAGGCAAGGCGGAGGAGGAGGTGATCACTGAGGATGAGGCTGACTGGCCAAGTGTGGCGATCTGATCTCTGCCAGGAAACAAAAAAACGGACGCTGAGAACGCAGAGGAGATGCAGAGGGCGCGGTGAAAAGACTTTATCTTCAATAGATGTCCCTGACTATCCCTGAAACTCAGCCGGAAATGAACGCGAATAAATGGTTTTGACAGAATGACTTCACTCACACCAGAACAGATATCAGAGATCGACAGGGAGCACCTGTGGCACCCTTATCAGCCGATGCATGGTGCAGTGCCTCCCTATGTGGTCAGTTCCGCCCGCGGTGTTTATCTCAAGTTGGGGGATGGCAGGGAGGTGATCGACGGCATGGCCTCATGGTGGTGCATGATCCATGGTTACAACCACCCACGGCTCAACCAGGCGCTGCATGAGCAGATCGATAAGATGGCCCATGTGATGTTTGGCGGCCTGACCCATGAGCCAGCGGCCCGATTGGCAAATAAACTGGTTGAACTGACCCCTGAGGCGCTGCAGAGTGTTTTTTTCTGTGACTCCGGCTCGGTGGCGGTAGAAGTCGCCATAAAGATGGCGCTGCAGTACTGGATCGCCCTTGGGGAGAGCGGCAAAAGTCGCCTGGTGACGATACGCAACGGCTATCACGGCGACACCTTCGCCACCATGGCGGTGTGTGATCCAGTGAACGGTATGCACCACCTGTTTGCCGATGTTCTGCCCAAGCACCACTTTGTGGATGCGCCCACCTGCCCCAGTGATGAGGAGTGGGACGCTTCTCAAATTGAACCGTTGCGGCAGACCCTGGAGCGCCATCACCAGGAGATCGCCGCCCTTATCCTTGAACCCATCGTCCAGGGGGCGGGGGGAATGCGCTTCTACGCTCCCGAGTATCTGCGTCAGGCACGGGCACTGTGCAGTGAGTACGGGGTGTTGATGATTGCCGATGAGATCGCCACCGGTTTCGGCCGCACCGGGCGCCTCTTCGCCGTTGAGCATGCAGGCATTACTCCCGACATCATGTGCCTTGGTAAATCATTGACCAGCGGCTATATGTCGCTTGCTGCAACCCTCACCACCCGCCGAGTGAGTGAGGCGATCTCGAATAACCCTCCCGGGGCGCTGATGCACGGCCCCACTTTTATGGCCAATCCACTGGCTTGCAGCGTTGCCATTGCTGGCATTGAACTGCTGTTGTCGGGCAACTGGCAACAGCGGGTGGCGGGAATAGAGCAGTTGCTGTGGCAGGGGTTGAAAGGTTTTGCCGACCACCCCGCAGTGGCCGATGTGCGGGTGCTGGGCGCCATTGGCGTGGTGGAGATGAGAGAACCACTCGATATGGCTGTTACACAGAAGATCCTGCTTGATCATGGCGTCTGGCTGCGACCCTTCGGGCGGCTGCTCTACACTATGCC
>JBEVXT010000165.1:0-4444 GCA_040505955.1 Sedimenticola sp.
GGCCTGCACCCTTTCGGTTGCAGAAATTGGGGTCAGAGTAAAATTAATCATCATAAAGGGATGTCATAATTTTACTCTGACCCCAATTTTCTCCGTATTTTTAATCCGTATTCGGAATGGTGCTACTTCAGGCTCCGCCCGAGCATCCTCGACAGTGTGCCATCTTTATCGAGTCGTTCATGCTTGATCGCGGCCACGGCGTGCAGCAGGATCAAGGCGATCAATAGCTTGCCGCCGAGGCCGTGTATCAGATGTCCGGCCTCGGAGAGAATTTCGATCTTATCCTCGGAATGGGCGATCAGTTCGAATCCGAATATCCCCACTGGATAGCCGCCGCCTATGGTCATCATGAAGCCGGAGATCGGCATCAACAGGGTGCCGATCAGTAGAATCCAGTGTACGGCGGTGGCTGTAGATTCCTGCCATTGGGACTGTACGGATAGGGGAATCGGAAAACCCCTGTTGATGCGCCAGAACAGGCGAGGTAGTGCGACGGCCAGCAAAAGGATGCCAAAGGATTTGTGAAGGCCGATTAGCTCGCCTTTTTCAGGGCTGCGGGGAAGTTCTTCGATATAGATGCCAAAGGCGATCAGTGCGATTATTCCGATGGCGATGATCCAGTGCAGTCCCAGGCTGATATGGCTGAGCCTGTCCCGTGTATCGGTAAGCCAGCTATTTTCTTGTAGCATCGATTTTCTCCTTGTACGGTTTTAGTTCTGTTTGTGACTACTTTTCTTCCAGGGCGTAGAGCCGCTGGATCTCCTCCTGAAGGATAGGAATTTCAACCCATAAAATCAACCAAGAGATCAAGGGGTCAGCCAGTTTAATTTAGATGGTCTATGCCGTAGAATGCCAGCATGACAAGGTTACCCCAAATAGTTATTCCTGATGGACAAGATAGTACACTCATCACTTTCACTTAATGAAGGGTGCTCCCATTTTCTTACGGAATCAACTTCAGCCACTACGACCAGGTACCGTAAAATATCCAGCCAGCACTGGCAAAAGAGTATCAGGAACAGCAGCAGTCGGGGCTGTTCAACTTGGAAATTGGGATCGGAAATTGGGGCCGGAGTAAAACCAATCATCATAAAGGGATGTCATAATTTTACTCCGACCCCGATTTTTTCAACATCAGAAGAAAAGAGGATAATCTAAAATGAATTCAGAAGATGTTAAGAAACGAACAATGGATGCTGTAAATTCAGCTACTGAATGTGTAAATAACTATGTAAACACAATTTATGAGCGCCATGTTTTTCCAGCTGAAACTGCACTGGATAGCTTATCTAACTTCGATGAGGGATTACCGCAATTAAGTAGTAATGCCAGTACAGTTATCCGACAATTACACCAGTTTGCTGCACCAGCAACTGTGGCAACAACAGGTGGACGGTATTTCGGATTAGTTGTTGGAGGGGTTACACCTGCCTCAATGGGAGCTGCTATGTTGAATGCGGCTTGGGATCAAATTGCAATATTGGAAGCGGCATCACCAGCAGCCATTTACCTGGAAAGAATCGCAGCTAAATGGGTACTTGAACTTCTTGCTCTACCAGCTGATAGCAGTGTTGGATTTACAACCGGCACATCCGTTGGCAACCTGGTCTGTTTGGCTGCTGCCAGAAACGCTCAATATGAAAAGCTCGGAGTTCATCTTGACGAGGTCGGTTTGGCTGGTGCACCGCCATTAAGAGTGATTGTATCAGAGCAAGCACATGTCACCGTTTATAAGGCGCTTGGTTTGTTGGGCTTTGGAAAAAATCAGATCATAAAAATACTTTGTGATAAAGAAGGTCGAATCTTGCCTGATGCATTACCCCATATAGGCAAGGATACAATTATTTGTCTTCAAACCGGAAATGTAAATTCTGGCGCCAGTGATTATTTCGAACAAATTATTCCTCAAGCAAATGCTGCGGGTGCATGGGTACACGTTGATGGCGCATTTGGATTGTGGGCATCAGCATCAGCTCACAAAAAACACTTACTTGTAGGCGTTGAACATGCTGATTCATGGGCGACAGATGGGCACAAATGGCTCAATACGCCCTATGATTGTGGGATGGCAATATGCCGAAATCCTCAAGCTGTTCACAATGTTATGACAACAATTGCCCCCTATTTGACTGAAGACACTGAGATGCCACCTAAAGATATGGTGCCGGAATTTTCGCGCAGAGCCAGAGGTATTGAGGTCTGGGCAGCAATAAAAGAAATGGGGAGCAGTGGTGTCGCTGACTTAATAGATCGTTGTTGCCTTCATGCAGAAAAACTATCCAAAGGGCTAAAAGAGATAGGTTATACAATCCTCAATGAGGTTCAGCTTAATCAAGTGGTAGCAACAATTGGTAATGCTGAACAGCTCCAGGAAATATTGAGCTTGGTTCAAGAAGATGGAGAATGCTGGTTTGGTTCAACATATTGGCAAGAACAGTACGCCATCCGGCTAAGTGTTTCTTCATGGGCAACAACGGATGAAGATATTAAGCGAACACTTAATGCAATTGAGAAAGCAACTAATAAAATAATATCGGGGTAGTTCAGCAAGCGCCTACAGCCGAAAAAAGTGCCCGCTACGCGCTCACTTTGCCGCTGACGCGGGCGTTAGCTTCACTGCTGTCCTGTTAACTTTCACAACAACGCTTCCATCTCCTCCCAACGTTTATAGGCCTCGGCAAGCTCCAACTCCAGCGACTGCAGTTGCTCATTCGCCAGCGCCATCTCATCGGGTGTCTGCAAAAAAACAGAAAAAAACAGGACACCCATCATTTTTGATGGGTGTCCCAGCTTTCTACAGTTGCTTTTTCACCACGCAAATAAGCAAGGAAAGGCTCGTTAAAAGGTAGATTTTCAACCGAAAAATTCGTGGTAGCTGCGACAAACCCTTTAAACGCCGAACGGCCTTTTAAAAGCAAAAAAAACAACATGAATATCTTCGCGGGTGATTGCTTTAGAAGCCTAATGACAGACTCTACCAAAGTGTCTGTTGGGGTTAACGTTCCGTCGAGGTCTATCACCAATGGGGGTTTAGCAGTAGCCACATCATTCCTTTGTTTTAACGTAGATATTTATTATTAGCTTGAATCACCAACTCTGATTGTAGCACATCGGATGGAATTGGATGGACAATTGGATATATTCATGTCATAGTTAATTGGATGGATATGGATGGGTAATTGGGTATCATGCTGAACACTGACACATTGGACATTACCAACACGGTCTTGAAACTGATCTCTGAGTTAGATGAGTTTAAAGGCGCGTGGCAAGCCATTGGTCGCATTGCGCCTGAGCGCCTGTCCAGCCTGCGCCATGTCGCCACTATCGAAAGCATTGGTTCATCTACCCGTATCGAAGGGGTAAAGCTTTCTAACCGTCAAATTGAGCAATTGCTTTTCAACCTTGAAACACAATCATTTGCTAGCAGAGATGAACAAGAGGTTGCAGGCTATGCCGCTGTCATGGAAACCGTGTTTGAAAACGCAGCCGATATTCCGCTCACGGTTAACTACATTAAACAACTACACGGCCAACTGCTTCGATACTCTGAGAAAGACAGGCGGCATCGTGGTGAATACAAAACCCTCTCCAACAGCGTGGAAGCGTTTACGCCCGAAGGCGAAAGCATTGGCGTGATCTTTCAAACGGCAACGCCATTTGACACGTCCCGTCTTATGGACGAGCTGATCGATTGGACAGATAACGCCTTTACTGAACAATCCCTGCATCCACTACTGATTACCGCGATATTCACGGTGGTATTTTTGGAAATACACCCTTTTCAAGATGGTAATGGAAGGCTATCGCGTATCTTAACCACATTGTTCCTGTTAAAGGCGGGCTATGCCTATGTGCCCTATAGCTCTCTGGAAAGTGTGATTGAGCAGAACAAAGAAGGCTATTACCTTGCTCTGCGCCAAACGCAAGGCACAATCAGAACGGACAGCCCTGACTGGCAACCGTGGGTGATCTATTTCCTAAAAACCCTGAGTAAGCAAAAGGAAAAGCTTGAGGCCAAGATCAAACATGAGCGCATTATTATTGGTGAATTGCCTGCCCTTTCCGTAGAAATTCTTGAAATCGCCCGTGAGCATGGGCGAGTGACAGTTAACGATGCAGCTAAAGCGACAAAAGCCAGCCGCAATACCATCAAAGACCATATCAAGACCCTGCATAGCAATGGCTTGATTGAAAGACATGGTGCAGGGCGTGGAACGTGGTATTCTTTAGCTTAAAGTGCCTTATTTATGATTCGATCAGACAACATTAGGGTGGTTCACTTGAGTTCTACCTTGAATGCCAGATGGATTACAGAAATCGGGTGGGCCACAGGCGGGCGTGATCACTGGAGCACAGTCCGGCTCACCGATATGCCGCAAGATGCGCCCAATCGGTTCCCGTTCAGTAACCGCCGCTTCCGGCATCCTCGGTAACTGCTCCT
>JBEVXT010000166.1:0-9153 GCA_040505955.1 Sedimenticola sp.
ACCCAGATTTTTTGATTTTTTTTATAAATTTGGTTTTAATAGTAAATATATGCAAAAATATGTGCAAAATATACAGTACCTGTATTTTTCTTACTTGGGAGGAAGCTGTAGAAACCGGTAAATTGTAATTTTCTAAGGAAAGTATCAATTATATGCATAAATCAAGTATTGTTATCTCAGTTTGGACTGGGGTCTGTGTGATTAGCACTGATTATTGCCGAAATAGTTATGTCAATATAAAATATATGGTGGCCATCTTGGATTTGCGTTCTGAACAGCAGTGAAAATGCATTATTACGGTTCCAAAGAAGATATTCCCATGGTAAAACCAAATATAGCATATGCGCCCACAATTGCATATATTTTGTGTTTTTTAGGACATTGCTCCAACAAGAGAAGAAAAACATACCCTTTACGAAATGGGGCTTGGACAGAGGAAAATAACTTTTAAGAAAGACACAAATCCGTCAACATTCCAGCAGCAACTGCAGGAAACATATCCCAGTTTGTTAGGCTGTGGGGGATACGAGCTGTTGCGGACCTGGTCTGGGAGCCGAGTTGCGTTAGAGCCAGTGAAGATGCCTGTCACTGGCTACACTACCGCCTTTCTTGCCAATGACAGCCAACTGGGTCAGGCGATATGTTATGTCAGGCCTATTCAGCGGGACCTGGAGGCCAGCACCCAAATTGAGGTATAATGCATGCATATATTATAATGAAATTAATATCGTTTTATTATGCACTCCGAAGATATTGGGGGCGCATAAGTCAGCACCTTGTATGTCTGTATGTCTGTCTGTCCGTCTGTCCGAACCTTGAGTTAACTTTTCTGTTAAGTTCATAACTTGGACAACTTACTACCTACAGCCGTCCAACTTGCTACATGCCTTTATTGTGGTATGTACATGAACATAGCATATGAAAATAATTTTCCCCGTCTTTTGGGGCCCAAGAGTCAAGGTCAAACTCTGTTTTTTTTTACACATTTCTCCCGTTAAGTTTTCGTGTTAAGTTCATAACTGTGACACCTTACTACCTACAGCCATCAAACTTTCTACATGCCTTTATTGTGGTATGTACATGAACATAGCATATGAATTTTTTTTACCGTCTAATCTAATACAGCTTTAAAACATTTGTGTAGCCTTCCGTGACAACGTAATGGTAATGGCTGCGCCCACCTGGTATTGAATCTAGTGTTTAAATACCAGCAGTGAAATCGCGAGCCTCTTCCCCAAAAATTATTAAATGAACTAAAACACATTCAATTTGCATGTGATGTGTAAATTTTATTGTGGTACACATAACCTAACATGAATGCTGTATGATTATCTAAATGATTGACCAGATTATAAATGATCTGAAAAGAGCAAACTTTCCTTTCAATGATGTGTAATGTAATATATAACTGTTGAAAAGCATATCAGAAATTTTCAGGCCAGTGAAATTGAGTTTGGGCCAGTGATATTTGAGAATTTTAATACAGGCCCGAATGGCTTGTGATTTCAAAATCTAACATTCATTGACTGTAATAGATTCAGAGAACAGCCAATAACATTTTGACTTTTGCTTACTGTAGGATATAACAGACGCACTAACAGAGGAGTGCTTATCCTGCAAAGATATGGTACCTGTCAATAGGTTGAGGGAGCATATGAGGGCATGTAGTGACACTCCTGACCTGGAAGTAAGTAACTGTACCCTTCATTATGCCCACACACTGACAATTACATGTAGACGCCCAATGGTCCAACTGATGAATAGTCAAGCTATGTTGTTGTCCTTCCTACTGTTGTAAAAAACCTATGTTTCATACTGTAAGAGTAATTATATGCCCGCAATAAAAGTCATTGCGTCCAGACACTCGTTTTGGAGCGTAAGTCAAATATTGTGTGAATAGTGTAATGAAACTCGCATCATGGAACTTCACAATCACAAATGCCTAAAATTATGATCCAGTCTACGAGATTTCCTGGCTTTAATATCACACATTTGTTAAATTTACAGTTTTTACTCAACTAGTGTACCCGTCTGTATATGACCTCGCTGTTGAACGGACGCAATCAACTAGTGTAGCTTAGTCTAAAAAGAACGCACTGGTATACTTTTGTTTCCATATATCACTTAAAAGTTGAATATATTGTTTTTATGCATGCATGTACATGTATGGAAATACAATGTAATAAAGTGCTGGAAAACATGCGAAAGTCACAAAGTTTGGTATGTTGCAAAAACACAAGTAGTTACAATCCAAATACAATAATGGTATCTTGTTATGGGATAGTAACATCTTGTCAGACCCATTGTCTGATTGTCTTGATATGTTATTACTGGTACTAATCTGGAATTTATTTGATCAGGATGATTTTGACGATGTGCTACCACATGCAAAGAAGAGGAAAGTTCAAGTCCCGATTTGCCAGTACTCTTGCGTAAGTATTAGGAAAAGATGATCAGTACATATATTATACTGAAGGCCAAAATAAACTTTACAGTAGCTACCTGGTTCGATATTCCGTGAACCAAAAGGTTTAAAAACTTGACAAACATGTTTTGTAATGTAGGTACTGTAAAGTTTCTTTAGGCCTTCAGTATATCAGTAATATTAATCGCAATGGCGGTATAATATGTCAATGGATCAGAATTCAGAAATCAAGGTAATGTGCTATTAGGAAAATGTCAACATCAAATATGACCGAATTAAACCAAAATCTGACCTATATTTTACATAATTATACTCACTATGTCGACATAGAAACGCATTTGAAGTATCATTTCTTGCTAACATTTTTATGCCTATGCCAGGTGTCGAGGTATACACCAAATTTGTAAAAAATACTCTAAAATGTAACCTAGATCTAAGTACGTATGTAGAACGACGGTCAGCCTCCACCAGTAGCATACTGTCAAACGTGGCACTTTTTGTCGTTCCCATTTGATGAAAGTGTGATAAAGTTGTGCTTCTCATAAAAAAAACTTGCTTATAATTAGAGGCCAGGGTTCGTATCTACAGTATGTACTGGCACGCTACCTGTTACACCACAACGTTCAAGTTCACATGCGTTCGCAACAATATTCAATCAGTTGTAAATGAACAAGTATAAACTGTATTCATTTACGGTATCAATTAACAGAACGTTGCACGTGCACGTGAATGTTGTACCGTAATACATGTAGGTAGCATGCAGTAATAGGTAGCGTGCCTGTATTCATGTAAGAACCGAACCTTTGCAACTTCTGTATTTTATAGCAGGAAAAAGACGCAGCAGCAGGAGAAACAACTATCGACACGGAGTAATATATGTTATTATGTTACTGTTTTGTTTGAATACGTTAAAGGCATACTATTATGATCCATTGCTGCGACACAGAGGGACAGTTAACGATTCCCTTGTTTTACATTTCAGTCCATGCTACCAGCCATTGGATTACCGCTGATGATGCCATCATGTGTTTTGTTCAGTTTGTTCAGTTTGTTTTTGCTGTTGTATGTGTTGGCATATATGTGTTGTATGTGTTTAAGCATATTTTATTGTTTTATTGGTTTATCATGTGGTATACCCATGCTGCCCCCTTGCCCAAGGTCAAGGTCACAGGACGTAGAACTTTTTCTCAAAATTGCCCCTTGTGGTGCGGGGGGCGGGAATCAGCTGCAGCTTCTGATTGCTAGAATAGAATAGGCCACAGTATCCTATTGTAAGAGCCGAGTAAAAGGGGAAGGGGGGGGGGGCACGTGCTCCACTCCACATGCAAAAGCAAATGGCGTAAAAATACATGTAGTATCATCTGAAATAAATAAGTACCTAATTATACAACTATTCTGACCAGTTTACAAATCAGAAGTCGAAAATATATTTGTTTATTTATTTATTATTAATTAATTAATTAATTAACAGTGACACTCGTCACTCCCAACATTCACCATTTGCTTTCCTATTTACATATTTCCAAAATGTGCATGTTTTGACATCATTTGTGACCTAGTAAGCATTTAACAGTTCATTACATTTCTACACTTCCAACCCAGTTGGTTTGACTGCAGTTGTCTCGCTGAAACTGACACAAATCGCAATACATGTGTATTGTAGCTTTACTCCATTTGATTCGTCCACTGAGCTTTTCGGAATACTGTCTTAACTCGATGGAATTTGACAGAATAAAACGGTGTATTTGATTAGTATTAATCAGCTGCATCACGGACACTTTCATAACACACATTTTGTAATTTACGCCATTTGTTTTTGCATATGGAGTGGAGTAGGTTTAACAAAGCGTTTGCGCATGCCATACTAATGGACGAACTAGAGCTGCACATTATCTTTCAAAATATGACTTTAACACAGCATAATGCAATGCTGCATGTTGTGGATATTTTTGAATGCAGGCAAGTGTAGTCAATCTTTATGACGGAATGACAATGCATTTGTGTGTATAGAATTGCTCCGAGTTCGCTTTATGTAACATTGTCATATTGTGTCGTTTTAGCCCAGCTCCATCCACAAGTCGGTGTCCAGTCTGTGACAAAAATTACCCAACTGACTTATTGGTGGTGCATGCATCGAGTTGTGGTGATACACTGGACAGTTGTGAGGATACAGAGAAACTTTCTGTTAGGTATGTTTGATATATACAACTGGTATAGTTCTTCGAATGAATTTGGTGTATTTATTACATGTACATGTATAATTATTTATTGACTACACATTGTTTTTGTGATTGAAAGAAATGCATTCGTTCAGTGAATTAATATTGAAATGCAAATATTTAAAGGTACCCTGGAATGGCTCTGTCTTTAATATGCAGATTATAGCCATTGATAATCTAAGAACACAGGTGAAAACCGCATGCAAGTATTTCAATTCGTTAAAAAGTTATATAGCTTTAAATAAGTCATTACCTTGGGATTTGTTTCCATTCTTTAAATGTGGCCTTGACTGGAGAAATGGGGCTTATGGGCTATGCGACCAGTGTAGCCACAGATCAGCTTGCGCATCCACTCTATCATGTAGATTTAGGGTCCCACTATCGAAAAATGATGGGGTCCAAATTTTCCGACCCTTAATTTGCATATTTTCAAAATGGCCGCCATCAATGAGAGCAAAACTAGTAACTTTTGAACTAAATGTGCTACAAACATGTCTAACATGTCTAATGACATTAATTTGTAATACAGAATACATATTTGAAGGTTTCAAATCGATTTTTGGTGGGATAAGGCACATAATTTGAATATTTTCAAAATGGCCACCATCCGCAATAGCAGAAATCGTAAAGTTGGAACCATATGGGCTAAAAACATGTTTAGCATGTCTAATCATGTATATTTTTAATGCAGGAATCACTTGAGAATGTTGTTTATGTTTAGTATGCTAAACAGAGTGGTTTTAGCACATTTTCAAGATGGCCGCCGTATGGAATGCGGATATTACATGTAAGTTTGTTGTGTACTAAATGGACTACAATACTGTTTGGCATGTCTAATCCATGTAGTTTTGGTGGAAAAAATATTTTTTGGATATTTTCAGTATGTACTGGTAATATAATGCACATGATTTACAATATTTTCAAGATGGCCGCCCTATGGAACGCAACAAGTGAACACTTGGTATTAAGTGGGCTACAGTTATGTTTGACATGTCTAATCCAAGCAGTTTTATGTGAAATTCACTTCAGAACGTTTATTGTCATTTATGTTGCTGATAGGCACAGCTTAATATTAAAGATAGTCATTATTAATAAATGCAGAAACTGTATCATTTAATTAATCTAATAAGAATGATGATCACACTACATGTTAATGGGGAACCTGCTTGTAATCTTACAGTGACATATTGTCAGGAAGGCCGCGACTGAAACAATATATGATGTGTCATTCTAAATAATACACTCAAATACAATCACAATTACTGCATAGCCATGTTTTCACAGTCTGCTTATCATGGATATATATATATATATATGTATTCGCTATTAATTTCAAACTGACAGACGACTTCGTGAAATACATGTATATGTCATCTAATGGTCGCTTTGAAGATCAGACCTGCTGTTTCCGGCATCTTGGCGAAGGTATGTGAATAGCTTGGAGCCATTCATATATTTACTGTCCAACAAGATCCACAGTGTTGCCAACTCTACGATGTGACGAGATGTTTCGGTCAAAGAAGTTAGATGGAGAGATGTTACGTTACCTCCGACCCGGGCGATCCTAAGCCCCCATATTACACGTGCAAATTACATCACCATGTGAGACAAGTCTTACACATTGAATTGTCCGGCCCTTCGTCCAAATGAGGAAACTGTGTTGAGAAATGATAGTATCATACAGTCAGATGCCTCACCCAGTCTGCTCCGAGAGCTGTAATTGATCTGACTAAATGTGCATGCAGACTAGGATGCAAAGGAACTAGTTGCAGTTGCTATAAGAACGAGCTTCCATGGACTGCCTCTGTAGATGTGGTATTGAATTAATGTGTAACTGTGAATAAAGATACTCTCAACGATGATGATGCGTGTGACAGTAGCTAGTGATCTTTCAGATTATTCTGCAGTACCTGTAAATACTGAATTTATTTCTATCTCTGCTCGATTCTGCGTTCCATGTGAACTACATTTATATTGTTAGTGAGAACCAAGGAAGTAGATGGAAGGTTCAGATAATATATAAGTATATGCCTCAACTGTGAACCATCCGCTATATTATATTACATTTGTAGTATGGGTGACCATTTGCTTGAATACATTCAATGTACATGCATGCACAAACATTTAATTTGGAGGTTTTGAGCTTGCATATATAATGTGTGTTACATTGTACCTAGTCAGGGGCACATTTGGTCGAAATGACAAGTTGTATGCTGTCTTAGTTTAGCGTGATGGGCTTCATCTTGAATTATTGGAAATAGCCAGCGTTCTCGTACTTTATTGACCCTCACTAACCAATAGAAGTAGACGATCCAAACATGAAATTGGTCGATTCGTGCTGCAAACCACATCCAAACATTGTCGGCAGTTTGCAGGAATCGCCTGACTTTGTCGTACTTGTTTATACTCACAGCTATGTAGTTTGTGCAGTGTGGCGGCTGTAGAAAGTCTCCCCGTGCATTATATCAATGCTGTTTAGTGTTATTATTTTCCGATCCTTGTAGGTCGTTGAGCACTACTGTCATTCTGACAGCTGTGCACACTTCACTTTCTGGTGTTTATGTGTTCCATTTTACGTTGAGTAGCGCTTAAGCTGGTGCTAGGTGGCGTTTGTGTCATTTACTGTGCCTATTTTGGCACAGCCTATGATACAGATGAACGGACGGAATGAAACCCTGTCCGCGACGTATTTGTTTGACAGTGGTGTTCGGCAGTTTGCAGGGATCGCCTGACTTTGTCGTACTTGTTTACTCTTGAAAATACATAATTATTGTCTAGAAACCATTGTAGACCCCACAACCCACACATACATGATCTCCTCTGTCGTATCAGAGTCTGTAATTGTTATACACCCGGGCATACAAAGTATGCCAAGGCTATATGGTTTTCGATATTCCCTCTGTCATTCCATTATTTCATCTGTTCGTTCGTCCGTCCCGTTTGCGTTAAAGTTTTCGCATTGATGTTCATGCGGCGGCCGAGTGTATACTTGAGTCCTAGTTCACTTGTTATAGTTAGTATTGTGTCAGTTTAGAAGACGGTACTGTTACCATTGGTAGTTACCGTACTTAGTAAATCATGGATCACTCTACCTATATGTCCGTACATCCGTATGTCCACCCGTCTGCCAGTTTATTTATTAAGTAGTTTCAGTGTGTAAGAATATGCCAGTGGTTTGTATGCCGACATACCACATTTTCTAATGGCAACTACAATGATAAATGTCCGAAATTTGATGCATATGCCAGTCGCAAATACAATAAGCCTGGTTTGCTCATACTGTAAATAATGTATTAAGACATATTCATCATTATTATACATGTACAACTGTTTAGGGTTCAATATATGGATCATATCATACTATTAGTCAATGTGGTTTTAAAGACGGGAACTGGCACATCACTTGTACAGTGTACTACACCATCTCCAAAAACGGATAGCAACGGCAACATGAATTGATTGGAATGTATACTAAATGGACTTGGCATCAGTAAATCCCATGCATGTAGCACATCACCAAGATAATTAAAATCGGTCCATTATTAGCAGATATAATGGGTTTATGTGTTCTGGGGGATATGGGTAATACAATATGGGGAATAGAGGTCTGCAAATTTGAACCCCATACTTTATCAATTATTTTACCCGATATGATAAAGCGAAAACATCAATTTTAGCACAAAAATCCTACGGAAGCTAGATATTGCGCCATACCATACTAATATATGTATGTATTTAAGATATGTTAAACATTTACTATTAAAATGTAGTGGGATCAACATCCTTAACAGATTAATTAATTCAATGATACAGTTTATGCATCTATTAGTAATGACTACCTTTAATATTAAGCTGTGCCTATTAGCAACATAAATGACAACAAACGTTCCGAAGTGAATTTCACACACAAACTGCTTGGATTAGACATGTAAAACAAAACTGTAGCCCATTCAATACGAAGTGTACACTTCTTGCTTTCCATAGGGCGGCCATCATGACAATATTGTAAATCATGTGCATTATATTACCAGTGCATATGAAAAACATCCTGAAATTAATTTTCCACCAAAACTACATGGATTAGACATGGCACACAGTATTGTAGTCCATTTAGGACACAACAAAAGTACATGTAATATCCGCCTTCCTCACGGCGGCCATCTTGCAAATGTTTAAAACAACATTTTTTAGCATAATAAACATAGAAAACATTCTAAAGTGTTTCCTGCATTAGAAATATATGTGATTAGACATGCCAAACATATTGGTAGCCCATATGGTTCCAACTTTACGATTTCTGCTATTGCGAATGGTTGCCATTTTGAAAATATTCAAATTATTTGCCTTATCCCATCGAAAATCGATTTGAAACCTTCAAAAATGTATTCTGTATTACAAAGTAATGTCATTAGACATGTTAAACATGTTTGTAGCCCATTTAGTTCAAAAGTTACTAGTTTTGCTCTCATTGATGGCGGCCATTTTGAAAATATGCAAATTAGGGGTCGG
>JBEVXT010000167.1:0-10050 GCA_040505955.1 Sedimenticola sp.
CATGGGTCGGTACTCCAAAACAGGGAGTTATTGTTTCGTGAACTCTAAACGCTTTTCTCTGCGCTCTCCGCGTCCTATAAACCTGAAGACCATACCGATTGAAACGGAGTTGCACTTGTAGGAGCGAACTTGTTCGCGAAGAGTGTCCTACGAAGCTAATCGCGAACAAGTTCGCTCCTACTACTACGGCATGGGTCGGTACTCCAAAACAGGGAGTTATTGTTTCGTGAACTCTAAACGCTTTTCTCTGCGCTCTCAGCGTCCTGCTTTTTTACCCCCTAACGGATATTAAAACGCCTCATCGTTGAACTTCATCATCCCTTCCGATCCGGCCATGATGTTGGCGTAGAGTGATCCGGTCTGAGGCAGAATGCGCTCGAAATAGAAGCGGGCGGTATCCACCTTTGCCTGGTAGAAGAGCGCTTCGTCACCGCCGCGTTTCTCCCTGCCGATCTCCGCCATACGCATCCACAGGTAACCGAGGGCCACCAGGGCGAAGAGGCGAAGATAGTCGCTTGCTGCGGCTGCGCCCTCCTCGGGATTTTTCATGCCCCGTTTGGCGATCCATGCGGTCGCTTTTTGCAAACGGCCAAACGCCTTGGCCAGGGGTAGCAGGTAGACGTGCATTGAGAAGTCGTTCTCTTTCTCCTCCAGGTACTGCCGCACCGGATGGAAAAAGCTGCGGAGATAACGGCCTGTGTGGGCGGGCAGCTTGCGTCCCACCAGGTCGAGTGCCTGAATACCATTGGCCCCTTCGTAGATCTGGCCGATGCGGGCATCCCGTACAAACTGCTCCATGCCGTTCTCGCGGATATAACCGTGACCACCAAGCACCTGCATACCGATGTTGGTGGTCTCAGAAGCACAGTCGGTGACAAACGCCTTGATGATGGGGGTCATTAGGGCAACCAGATCATTCGCCGTCCGGCGCTCCACGGGATCCGGATGACGATGAGAACGGTCAAGGGCGCAGGCGACCCAGCTGGTGAGAGCGCGGTTGCCTTCGGTATAGGCACGCATGATTAGCAGCATACGCCGCACATCGGGATGCACCAGAAGTGGATCGGCTGGCTTATCCGGGTACTTGGCACCCCGCAATGCACGCCCCTGAAGACGCTCACGGGCATACTCCACCGCACCCTGGTAAGAGGCCTCCGCAACACCCAGCCCTTGAAGACCCACATCCAGGCGTTCGCTGTTCATCATTACGAACATCGCCTCCATTCCCTTGTTGAGGTCTCCCACCAGATAGCCTTCAGCCTCATCGAAATTGAGTACACAGGTGGATGAGGCGTGAATACCCATCTTCTTCTCGATGGAGCCGCAGGTGACGCCGTTGGCATCTCCCAGTGAGCTGTCCGCTTCAACCTTGATTTTGGGCACTATAAAGAGGCTGATTCCCTTGATGCCGGCCGGTGAATCCGGGGTGCGAGCCAGCACCAGATGGATAATATTTTCGGTAAGGTCATGATCACCGGCGGTGATGAACATTTTAGTGCCGCTAATAAGATAGCCGCCCTCCTCCCGGGGTACCGCTTTGGTGCGCACCAGGCCAAGATCGGTGCCGCATTGCGGTTCGGTGAGGCACATGGAGCCGGTCCATAGACCCTCTACCATCTTCGGCAGGTAGATCGTTTTCAGCTCATCATTGGCGTAGCTGCTGATAGCGTTATAGGCGCCGGCGGTCAGTCCGGGATAGAGACCAAAAGCGTAGTTGCTGCCGCTAATGATCTCCTCCAGCATCATATTGAGGCTCTCCGGCAGGCCCTGGCCGCCATATTCAGGATCGGCGGAGAGGGAACTCCAGCCCGCCTCGATGAAAGCCTGGTAAGCCTCTTTTACACCTTTAGGGGTGGTTACTCTGCCGTTATCGAAACTGCACCCCTCCTCATCGCCGCTGCGGTTGAGGGGTTGAAGCTGCTCCTCACAGAAACGGGCCGCCTCCTCCAGAATCGCATCGACCAGATCAGGGGTGGCCTCTTCGTAACCGGGCAGCGAGCTGATTTCAGCGGCATCGAGAAGTTCGTTGTAGACAAAGCGCATATCGCGCAGTGGAGTCTTGTAGACAGGCATAGTTCAGTTCCTCAGCGGTTTGCCGGTTTCCAGCATCTGTTCCAGACGATCCAGAGTGTCGGGATGCTTTGCCAGCGACATGAAGGTGTTGCGTTCAAGGCGCAGCAGATCCTCTTCGGTCAGGGTTTCGGTGATATCGGTATCACTGCCGCTGAGCACCTTTGCCAGCGCTTTGGAGACCACCTCATCGTGCTGGGTGGCCCGCCCCATCAGACGAAAGCTGTGCAACGCCATCTCCATTGCCGTTCGGGCGGTGGCGCCCGGCAGATTGATCTCCTGGGGCACAGGTGGCTGATAACCCTCCACCAGCGCCAGAGCGCGCGCTTTGGCATCCGCCAACAGGCGGTCACGATTCATGGTGATACCGTCATCCGGCCGCATGAATAGATAATCTTTGGCTTCAGCGGCCGACTTCGCCACGGTGGCGGTGCTGATGATCTCGAAGGGCTTGATGACGGCAGGCATAGGGCCGCCGGGACGTTTTTTGTTGCCAGCCCAGCGCTGCAGCATCACCTTGCAGCCGCCCCAGGCGGGCACCAGACCGACCCCAGCTTCCACCAGGCCGATATAGCTCTCGGCATGAGCCTGGATGGAGTCACAATGAAGCAGCGACTCGCAGCCGCCCCCCAGTGCCATTCCAGACGGGGCGCCGACCACCGGGAAGGGGGCGCGTTGCAGCGCCTGGTAGGTCTCCTGACCACCCTCCACCATCTCCTCAATCTGATCCCAGGCGGCGATATTGGCGGCAAACAGCAGCAGGCCGAGGTTGGCACCCACCGAGTAGTTGCTCCCCTCGTTATAGATCACCAGTGCCTTGTAATCGCGTTGAATGATCTCTATCGCCTGCTGCATCAGCGCCAGGATATCGGGATCCATCGCATTCATTTTGCTGTGGAACTCAAGGCAGATAACACCGTCACCGACATCCCACAGGCTTGCCGAGGCATTACCCGCCAGTGGTTTGCTACGGCGCTTGATATCCGCCAACAGCAGGACACCGGCTGGCCGTTGCAGGTCGTGGTAGCCGCCATCGCAGCCGAAGTATTGAAGCTGTCCGTCGACGGTCTGATAGAAGGGGCGTCCGTCGAGCTGTTGCAGCAGTGCCGGAACAGGCATACCCTCCTCCACCAATCGCTCGCTGAGCCACCCGGTGCCGAGGCGGTCGATCAGCTCGAACGGCCCCTCTTTCCAGCCGTAACCGAGCTTCATCGCCTCATCAACGGCAACAATATCATCAGCAATTTCAGGTACCAGAGCGACGGCATAGCCGAGAAGCTGTGAGAGCACCCGCCAGGCATAGCGCCCGCCTATATCATTGTGCTCCACCAGGGCGCGCAAACCACCCTTGCGGGAGGCCTTGAGGGAAGCAAGCGACGCCTTCACCGCCGGATGATAGTCGCCGGTGACCAGGTTGACAGCCTCCTTAACCTTCTTGCCTCCGCCACGGTTGAGGCGGTAAAAACCACCCTTACCCTTACGCCCGGTGTAGCCGTCGGCAATCATACGACTGACCAGTTCAGGGATGGCGGCATGGCGGTGGAAGGGATCATCTTCGGGCAGCGTGCGAGTCATGCTCTCCATCAGGTGGGGCAACAGATCGATCCCCACCAGGTCCGAGAGACCGAACACTCCGGTTTTTGGCACACCCATGGGACGCCCCATCACCGCGTCTGCTTCTTCCACGGTCAATCCCATGGAGATCGCCTCGGAGATGGCGGCCTGTATCCAGAAGATGCCGATACGGTTGGCGATAAAGCCCGGTGTATCCTTGCAGGTCACCACTCCCTTACCCAGTGAGTGGTCACAAAAACCGTGAACCGCCTCCACTGCATCGGCCCTGGTCTCGGGACCGCTCACCACCTCCAGCAGCCGCATATAGCGGGGTGGATTGAAGAAGTGTGTGATCATAAAGTCTGCAGCAAAATCTGCCGACAATCCGGAGATTAGATCTCCCATGGGAATAGTGGAGGTGTTGGAAGAGACGACAGATCCCGCTTTTCTCACCCTGTCGATGCGGCGGTAGAGATCCTGCTTGATATCAAGCCGCTCGATCACCGCCTCGATAATCCAGTCGCAGTCGGAAAGCAGCTCCAGATCATCCTCGATATTGCCGGTGGTGATCAGACGGGCGTTGCGCTTATGCATCAAGGGGGCGGGCTGAGTCTTGAGTAGCTTCTTCACGGCCCCCTCGGCGATGGTACTGCGGTTGTCCGCACCCTCTTCCGCTCTGTCGAGAAGCACCACGGGAACACCCGCATTGCTGATATGGGCGGCAATACCCGCCCCCATTACGCCGGCGCCGATGACAGCGACTTTTCCAATTTTCATCACACCGCCTCCAGAACTGTTGCAATTCCCTGTCCGCCGCCGATGCACTGCGTGGCCAGTGCAAACTGTTTGCCCTCCCGCTTCAACAGTTGCGCCGCCTTGCCGGTGATACGGGCACCGGTAGCCCCCAGGGGATGGCCGAGGGCGATGGCGCCACCGTCCAGGTTGATTCGCTCCGGATCCAACGCCAGATCGTGGATACAGGCGAGGGACTGAGAGGCGAACGCCTCATTGAGTTCGATGATATCGATATCCCCCACCTCCAATCCCGCCCGCTCCAACGCCTTGCGGCTGGAGAGCACCGGGCCTATTCCCATGATCTCGGGAGCACAACCGGAGACTGCAATACTGCGTATTTTTGCCAGCGTTTCCAGACCATGGGCCGCTGCATACTCTTCGCTGCAGACCACTACGGCGGCAGCACCGTCAGTTAGAGGAGAGGAGGTGCCGGCGGTAACGCTGCCGTTCTCATCGAAGGAGGGGCGCAGATCCGCCAGCCCCTCCAGGGTAGTCCCGGAACGGATACAGCCATCTTCAGTTACACCGTTAACGGCGACAATCTCAGCGGCCAGACGACCGTCACTCTGAGCGGCGGCGGCCTTGGTCTGGCTGTTGAGTGCAAAAAGCTCCTGATCGGCACGGGAGATGTTGTATTTCGACGCCAGATTCTCCGCCGTCTCTCCCATTCCGATATAGGCGGGCAGCTTCTCGGCAAGCGCCGGATTGGGCATCGGATTGAATCCCATCATCGGCACCCGGGTCATGGATTCGACGCCAGCACAGATAAACAGCTCACCAGCCCCCATCTGAATCGCGCCTGCAGCCTGGTGAATTGCCTGCATTGATGAGCCGCAGAAACGGTTAACCGTGACCCCCGCCACTGACTGGGGCAAGCCTGCATGGAGCGCCACCAGCCGCGCCACGTTCAGGCCCTGCTCCCCTTCTGGAAAGGCACAGCCGAGAATCAGGTCTTCGATATCCTGGGGGTTGAGTCCACTGCTCTCCACCAACCCGCTGATTGCTATCGCCGCGAGATCATCGGGGCGCGTCTTTACCAGCGCACCTTTGTTGGCGAGGGTGAAAGGGGTGCGGGCATAACCTGCGATCACTATATTCTTCATCTCGATTCCACCTTGCTTTTGTTAATCCAGATTGGCTGCAGTCTGTTCTTCGATCTCATGCAGTTCGAAGAGGGTCTCCTTCAGATCAAGTTGCTGCTGCTCCAACTCCTTGATCCTTTTTCTCACCTTCGCCAGTAACAGCCGCTGCTGCCCTATCTGTCCGGGGTCGGCATTGTAGAGCGCCAGATACTCGCCGATATCGGTAAGGGAAAAACCGAGACGCTTAGCACGAAGAATCACCTTCATTCGGGCGCGGTCACGGTAGTTGTAGGCGCGGGTGGTGCCCACGCGCTGGGGTTTCAGCAATCCCTTGGTCTCGTAGAACCTGATGGTTCGCGGAGTGATACCAAGTAATCCGGCCAGCTCTGTTACTGTCAGCAGTTTTTCCACTCAAACTCCTCTTTGTCAGGAGAGAATAAAGCATGGTTACCGTATACGTCAACTAAATAACTATTATGTTAGATTTATACCCAAAAGGTCATTCATTAGAATGGACTTAAGACGGTGAGTCATACAAAGCGTGTCAACAACCGACGCCTACTGTAAAATTCCATCATTACAATAATCGGTTTGTAACTATCAGGTGATTGATGCGGTTCGCAAGCTCACCACATCCTACGGCAGAGAAAGGATTTGACAGATACCTGAATGGTTACATCGGTTTTATCAAACTTATGTTCGTTTCTTACTGAAGTTGTCTGGATATTGACCGGTTCAGTCTATATTTGAGGGGAGTAGATGTGGAAATCGCCTGTCTTGATCTTGAAGGGGTTCTTATTCCAGAAGTCTGGATTAATTTTGCCGAACGCACCGGTATTGATGAGTTGCGCGCCACTACCCGCGATATACCCGATTACGACGTACTGATGCGGCAACGGCTGACTATTCTGCAGCAGCACAAGCTGGGCCTTCCCGATATTCAGGAGGTGATTGCCGGGATGAAGCCGCTGGAGGGCGCGGCAGAGTTTCTCGACTGGCTGCGGGAGCGTTTCCAGGTGGTGATACTCTCCGATACTTTCTATGAGTTCGCCGC
The DNA here is from genome assembly GCA_040505955.1 of Sedimenticola sp. Lineage (GTDB taxonomy): Bacteria > Pseudomonadota > Gammaproteobacteria > Chromatiales > Chromatiaceae > Vondammii. The sequence goes on from JBEVXT010000167.1 coordinate 6,556, forward strand.
TCCCTTTATGCGGCAGCTCGGCTACCCCACCCTACTCTGCCACAAGCTGAGCACTGATGAGAACGGTTTTGTCACCGACTACCACCTGCGCCAGAAAGACCCAAAGCGGCAGTCGGTAAAGGCGTTTCACGGCCTCAACTACCGGGTGATCGCCGCCGGTGACTCCTACAACGACACCACCATGCTGGCCGAGGCGGATCGCGGCATTCTCTTCCGCCCACCACAGAATGTTATTGATGAGTTCCCCCAGTTCCCGGTGGCCAATGACTACGATGCTTTCCGTGCTGCTTTTCAGGAGGCGAGCATCAGGGAGGTGTAAAAAAGACAGGACGCAGAGTGCGCAGAGAAGACGCGGAGTACGCAGAGATTAACTATTCAGCGCATTATTGAACAGCATACTTACCGGAAAACGGTTGTGCATTTGGGAGCAGATATTGGAATACGACAGCAGCATGGTTACCGGGGTCATTCTGGCCGGTGGCCGGGCCACAAGAATGGGGGGCAACGACAAAGGATTGATTGAGCTTGCGGGCAGGCCGATGATCGAGTACGTCGTTGATAGTATGAAAAACCAGGTGAGCGACCTCTACATCAATGCTAACCGTAACGAGGCCGCTTATCAACGCTGCGGCTACCCCGTATTCAATGACAGCAGGGACGATTTCGCCGGCCCTTTGGCGGGAATCGCCACTGCCATGGGGCGAGCCACAACAGAGCTACTGCTGGTGGCTCCCTGTGACGGCCCCTGGCTACCTCAGGACTTGGGAGAGCGCCTCTACCGGGAGATGTCCTTGGCCGGTGCAGATGTCTGCATGGCTCATGATGGCAGCCGCCTGCAGCCGGTTTATGGCCTCTTCCGCTGCAATCTGGCCGCCAGCATCATCGATTTTCTCAACGCCGGTGACCGCAAGATCAAGCTCTGGCTCGATCAGCAGAGATCAGCCATAGCGGACTTCTCCGACCATCCCGAGGCATTTATCAATGTCAACACTCCGGAGGAGCGCGACCGGGTGGAGCGGCAGATTCTCAAAGGGTGACACCCTATTCTGACATGCGGATTCTGGAATTATGGTATCCACTACTCGACTTTAAGCCGGATAGTTAGTGCCCGTCCAGAAACATATAAGCGGGACGCGGAGAAGCGCAAAGTACGCAGGGGTTTTAAAGGCAAATCAAAGGTAACTATTCAGCTGGTACTCAGTATTGTTCTGGCGTAGGAGCGAACTTGTTCGCGAAGAGTCTCCTACGAAGCAAATCGCGAACAAGTTTGCTCCTACAGCACTCTCGTTCCACCGTAAATGTGGCAATAGGTGCGATATCTGATGGTGTGCTGAATAGTTACAATCAAAGAATTACTCTGCGGGCTTTGCGCTACTTTGCGCACTCTGCATCCAAAGTGCCCTGTTTCCGGGTGGCATCTAATTAAGCAATACGCAAGATGAAAGACCTGGCCCCTTTTTTCCGCGCTGGATGAATTCACAAAGATGCGTCCAGTCGGTCGCCCAAAAGCTGCGGTAACAAAGGAGCGGGTGACCATTCGTTTATCTCCCGAGGTAACTGCGTTTTTCCGGGCAACTGGCAAGGGCTGGCAAACCCGCCTGGATGAGGCTCTGCGGGAGTATGTGGAGACGCATCGCTAATTCATTCCTCTCATTCGTTAAGTTTGTGCCAATTAGGAATAACCAGACCATCAAACCGACGCTGCCAGTTCACCGTCTGGTCGTACCCAAATACCGGAACCATATCTACTGAATGTGCCCGCTTCTATCCTAAAGTCGCCCCTACGGAAGAAACCTGTATCATACGAGTTGCACTCGTACTGTATCCCCCTTGGGAGCTTCTTCACCCATGCTGTTTGTTGACAACCGCACACACTTCTTCCGTCCACTGACAGGTAAGTACCGCGCCCAGATCGTCGAGTGTCTGCGTGAGCTATATGCCCGTCTCTACAGCTCCATGGCCGACTACAGCCGCCTCTATAACCGCGAACAGATCATCGAGATCTTTCAGGAGGCGATTGCCCGCGCCCCGGTGCTTGATGAAGGGGGGGAGGATGAGTTCACCACCTCCCCCCGCAATGAACGTGAGCAGGCGGGTTGGATACTGAACCAGACCCTGGAGTACGGCTGGCTGGAGCGGTTGGTGGATGAAGCGACCCTGCAGAGCACCTACGCTTTCAGCCGTATTGGCCGACTCTTCACCCAGCCCATGGTGGAGACCGCCGAGGGGCGCTACCGCACCCGCCATCGCAACACCCGCAACACCCGTAACGCCCTGCAATCTTTCGTCGAGCGGGGCGATGTCTACGATCTGCTCGATGCCTTTGAGTACTCCGAACGTATCATCAGTGACTTCAGCGATGTGATCGCCGAACTGGATGAGCGCAAACGCCAACTCGTGCGGGAGGTTGAGGCCCAACAGGTGGTGCAACGGGCCAGCGATGAGTTCTTCGATTTTATGGAGAAGCGGTTTATGCCGGACCTCGCCATCCGCCTCTCTGCCGACAGCGTCGAGAAGTACCGGGATGAGATCCAGCAATGGATCGGCAAGGCCAGGCGCAAACAGCGGCGCTTCAAAACGGCGTCGGAACAGGCGCTGCGCAAGGTGGCACCGGAGCTGCTGCGGGTACGGGAGGAGTCACTCTATATGAAGATCCTCGATGGTATCGAAAGCCGGATGCACAACGCTAGCACGGTGATGCTGCCGGCGCTGCGTCACGCCCTCAACAGCTTTACCCGCCGCGCCGACATTATCATCCGCCAGCTCAGCTACTCCGGCAGCAGCCACAACCGCCTGCTGGAGATCTGCCAGGGGCTGCATGGTCTGGAAGAGACGGAACAGAACCGGCGGCTCGGGATGGCGGGTGAAGCGATGGCGCTGCACGCCCTGGAGATCCCCGATGCCGAGGGTCTACGACTCCATGCCGGGCGGCGCAACCGGCAGGTCAACAGCACCCTGGAGCAGCAGGGTGAGATGAGCCGGGAGGGTCGCCGGGCCCTCTATATTCAACAAGCGGTGGAGCTTGCCTTCAGTGTCAACGATCAGGAGATGCGTGATTACCTGATCGAAACCCTGGGTAAGGGGCACCGTATCCATACCCAGAACCTGCCCGTGCGCAACGCCCGCGAACTGCTTCTCAGTGGCCATGCGGTGGAGGTAGGCACAGAGAGCGGAGCCTCCAGTGAATTCCGCTTCCGGGTGGAGCCGAGTGGGCAGCGGGTAAAAACCGACTACTACAAACAGATCGATGAGTTCATCATCGAATTGATGGAAAAGAGCCCCCATGCTGAGTGACTACATCAACGAGCAGTTGGAGCGCGAGGGGATCGACCCCGGTGCCTTCAGTGAACTGCTAATCCGCCTTCTTAACTATGGCGTGCTCTGCCGCGGGGAGAGCCAGGTGGAGCAGCAGCTCTATGACCGCTATCTGCGCATTGCCGATCTGGTGAAGGAGTATCTCGGGCTGATCGGGCTGCGCCTCTACCATGATGAGCG
>JBEVXT010000168.1:0-8006 GCA_040505955.1 Sedimenticola sp.
GGGTAACAATGCAAACTGGGGCCTTGATGGAGGCGATCATCCACATGAAGCGAACCACCTAAGGCTCGACTGTTCGAAGGCTCACTCAAGGCTTAATTGGCAACCAAAATGGAATCTGAGGCAAGCACTACTAAAGATTGTAGAGTGGCATAAATCAGGGTGTACGAATAGCAGCAGTAAAGAAGTTTGTTTAGCACAGATTAGTGAATATATGAGTAAAGTATAGAAAATGAATAGAGAAGAGCTTAGAGAAAGTATACTTCAATTGGTCGAGCAGTATGGAGAGGCCAATGTAAATAACACTACATTCGAAAAAGGTAAATCTGTAATACCACCTTCTGGAAAAGTTATTGGCGGAACTGAACTGAAGATGATGACAGATGCTGTCCTTGATGGATGGCTTACAACAGGGCGGTTCAATAAACAGTTCGAAAAGAAGCTTGCAGCCTATCTTGGTGTAAAGCATGCACTTACCACTAATTCTGGATCATCTGCTAACCTCCTGGCTGTAACGGCGCTTACATCTCCTAAACTAGGCGATAGAAAGCTTCAACCTGGTGATGAGGTGATCACAGTAGCTGCTGGATTTCCAACGACAGTAAATCCTATCCTGCAAAATAACTGTGTACCGGTTTTTGTAGATGTAGATATACCTACTTATAACGTCAAGACAGAGCTCCTTGAAGAAGCCTATTCAGAAAAAACAAAAGTAGTCATGATTGCCCATACACTAGGTAATCCATTCAACTTGAAAGCAGTCAAAGCATTTACTGAAAAATACAATCTTTGGTTAATAGAGGACTGCTGTGATGCATTGGGATCTGAATACGATGGAAAAAAAGTAGGTACATTTGGGGATATAAGCACACTTAGTTTTTACCCTGCACACCATATCACTATGGGGGAGGGTGGAGCTGTATTTACTAGCAATAATCAATTGAGAAAACTGATAGAATCTTTCCGTGACTGGGGCCGAGACTGCTATTGTCAACCTGGCCGTGATAACACATGTAAAAAACGTTTTTCACGGAAATTAGGTGGTCTGCCTGAAGGCTATGATCATAAATACACTTATTCACATCTTGGTTACAATCTAAAGATCACAGATATACAAGCTGCATGCGGTTTGGCACAACTTGAAAGAGTCAATGAATTTGTCCAATCAAGGAAGCATAACTTTAACTATCTAAGGGAAAGGTTACAGAATTTGACTGAATACCTTCATTTACCACACGCAACCGACAATAGTTCTCCGTCATGGTTTGGATATCCAATTACTTTAAAAGATGAAGCGAGAATTGATCGTGTTGATCTTCTTAAATACTTAGATCAGTATAAGATTGGCAGTCGTTTGTTATTTTCCGGAAACCTAACTAAACAGCCATATTTCGAAGGCCGGCTGCATAGGGTTGTGGGAGAATTAAACAATACTGATACGATAATGAATTATACTTTTTGGCTTGGAATCTATCCGGGACTGTCAGAAGAGATGCTTGATTATACAGCAAATAGGATGGAGGCATTTTTTGGACTACCTTAGTAGCACTAGAGCTATTTTTATTACATATTAAAGCGAGTTATTATTCACCAGGGGGATAAGTGAAGCATCTATCAATTGCTGCGAATAATGTTGAAGGGCAGCCAATGTTCAAAATTCTTGACAAAGTACAGAAACTTGAACGTGAAGGAAAGAGCATTCTTCATTTTGAATTAGGTGAGCCGGATTTCGATACGCCAAAAAATATTGTTAACTCGGCATGTAGTGCACTTCAATCAGGTGAAACACACTATTCTAGTTCGATGGGGCTTTATGCATTCCGCGAGACTGTAAAGAGGGCAACTGAGCAATCACGTGGTTTTAGTCCTGATATTGATCAGATACTCATTACGCCAGGCGCCAATGCAATTATTTATCTGGCGGTGAGTTGCTTGGTCAATCCTGGAGAAGAAGTTATTATTCCTGATCCAGGATTTCCTTCGTACCAATCAATAATCAAGTATTGCGGCGCTGTTCCGGTAACAGTGCCTTTGCATGAGTCAAATAATTTTCACTTAGACCCAGATGACTTGCGTAAGAGAATAACAAAGAAAACACGCTTGATTATAATAAATTCACCAAGCAATCCAACAGGAGCGGTTATGATGCCTGATGAGATTGATGAAATAGCTAAAATTTCAGCTGAATATGATGTCTATCTTTTAAGTGATGAAATATATGCAAGACTGGTCTTTGACGGTATGAATGGATTTCATAGCCCATCATGGTTAGATCAGTGTAAGGAGCGTACGATTATCATTAATGGTTTTAGTAAAGCATTTGCTATGACCGGTTGGCGATTGGGTGTTGCCATTGGACCTGCCGATGTGATTGCAAAGATGGGCCTAGTTGTTCAAACGTTAGTGTCTTGTGTTCCCCCATTTATTCAGCAAGCAGGTATTGAGGCAATTGATGGTGATCAAACTGAGCTAAAATCCATGAGAATAGCTTATCAGCAGCGTAGAGATATACTAGTTGATGGGTTAAACCGTATAAATGGAATCAAATGTGTGAAACCTGAGGGCGCTATGTACGTATTCCCTAATATTCAAGGAACTAGTATGTCGAGTGAATTATTTGTGGATTTTGCTTTAGAAAAAGCAGGGATTGCTCTCTTGCCAGGCAACAATTTTGGAAAGGCAGGGGAAGGCTATGTACGTATGTGTTATGTGAATTCAATACAAAAGATCAAAACGGCACTTGAAAAACTAAATGGTGCACTGCTGGAGTATAGGTGATGAATAACGCTGTTCGTGTATGCGATGTAATTGTAGATTATCTTTTCCAGCAAGGTGTTGATAGCATTTTTACCGTTACTGGTGGAGGTGCTATGTTTTTAAATGATGGTATTGCATCACATCAAAAAATGAAAGCGATATGTAATCATCATGAACAGGCTGCCGCAATGGCAGCTGTTGGGTATGCAAAACTTCGTAATGACTATGGGGTAGCAATGGTGACTACTGGTTGCGGTGCAACCAATGCAATAACAGGGCTACTTGACGCATGGCAAGACAATGTACCATGTATCTTCATTTCTGGCCAAGTAAAGCGTAAAGAGACATGTCATAACGCAAAGGTTCCCCTAAGGCAGTTTGGAGTACAAGAAGCCGATATTGTGGCGGTAGTTAAGACACTTACAAAATATGCTGTAATGGTTACTGAGTCAGAAGATATATTGTTCGAACTCGAAAAAGCTGCATCTCTGGCTAAAACAGGTAGGCCTGGTCCGGTATGGATCGATGTGCCGCTTGATATTCAGGGAGCTACTGTAGATGTAAAAAATCTAAGGCATTATGAACCTGCTACTGAAAGAGTACAAAAGCCTGCTCCAACTACAGGTCATATCCGAACTTTGCATGCTATGTTGGGCAATGCCAAGCGTCCTATTGTTATCGCAGGTAATGGTATCAGACTAGGGAATGCTATTCAGCAATTCAAAGAATTTTCAGAAAACACAGGTATCCCATTTGCTGTTTCCTATCTTGGTATCGATTTATTACCGAGCGATCATCCACAGTATGTAGGACGCCTAGGTATTAAAGGGGACCGTGCTGGAAACTTTGCGGTACAAAATTCCGATTTGATTATTTCATTAGGTTGTCGGCTAAGTGTTGCTTTAACTGGTTTTGAGTACGACCTATTTGCACGAGAGGCTCAGACTGTTGTTGTAGATATAGATCCTGATGAGCACAGAAAGGACACAGTGAGAGTCGATCTTATGATACACGCTGATGTGGCTGAATTTTTTTCTTCAATTGGAAAAATACCACCAAACAAGGCATGGAAGGATTGGGGTTCAACGTGCCGCAAGTGGAGAAATCAATGGCCAGTATATCTGCCTGAATATGCTAATGATGACGAGGGAATCAACAAATACTACTTCATAGAAAAGTTGATATCTCATCTTAAGGATGACTCCGTCGTAGTCTCCGATGCAGGATCCACTTATTATGTTACTTCTCAAGCGTTAAAAATCAAAGGAGAACAGCGATATCTGACGTCTGGTGCTCAGGCTGATATGGGTTTTACTCTACCAGCAGCAATTGGCGCTTGTGTGGCGAAGGGGAGTGAAGTAATCGGTATCACAGGTGATGGATCACTCCAGATGAATATTCAAGAGCTACAGACTCTCGCTTATACTCAAATCCCTGTCAAATTGATTGTGTGGAATAATAATGGTTATTTATCGATAAGAGCGACGCAAAAGAAATTTTTTGAAGGCCGGAGTATAGGAACTGATTCAAAATCAGGTGTCTCATTTCCAGAGGTTGAGCGTATTGCACATGCTTACAAATTGCCATATGTCAAGATTGCAAATGTCACCGAATTAAATGAAAAGTTACACAATGTTCTTGAGGCAGATGGACCAGTAATCTGTGAGGTTATTTGTCCTGAAAACCAGGAAATAATACCTACTGTACGTGCTGTTAAAAATGATGATGGAAGTATGACATCAAAACCACTGGAAGATATGTATCCATTTCTTGATAGAGATGAGTTCTTAGAAGAAATGATAATCAAACCGGTTAAATAATATATGCATTTGTTAATAAGAATATGTGATATATCAATATATTTACAAATGCGACTATGACATTACAAAAATTAGTCTAAATACATTATTCTGAATATATCATCAAATCATGTAAGAAATATATAAGGTAATAAATGTGAGAGAATTTAACTATTGTCGACTTTGTGAATTAGGGAAATTGAATCCATTCTTAAATATGGAAAGAATACCAAAAAATGTATCAGTCCTTTTGAACTCTGAAATGATTTTGAGTGATGAGTCAACAGTCCTAGATGTCTACAAGTGTGATAATTGTAATTTTGTACAATTAAATAGAACATTAGATGATAAATATTATGATGATTATCTAATGACGACTAGCCATACAGATATGATTATAGATTATCTAAACAAGCAATCTGAAGACCTAATTGATAACTTTAAATTATTGGGAAAGAAGATTATTGATGTTGGATGTGGCGATGGTCAATATGTTTCATTATTACAGAATAAGGGATTGGAAGCATATGGTATTGAGCCTTCGAAAAGATTCAGTAAAAAAGGGAGAGAATTAGGTTTAAAAATTTATAATGGTTATGTTTCAGAAAGCAATATCATTCCAGGCGGTAAATATGATGCTTTTGTAACAAGGCAAGTTTTAGAACATGTCCCTGATCCAATAAATTTTTTAAAAGGGATAAAAATGTCTTTAAATGATCAGGCCGTAGGTGTAGTCGAAGTTCCATGTCTAGAGAAAGCTCTTGAGAATCATCGATTTTATGATTTTTTCCCAGATCACTTGAATTACTATTCAATTAGCAGTCTGTCTTTTGCATTAGAGCAATCTGGATTTTCTATAGTAGAGATCAAGAGAACATTTAATGATGAATATCTTCAGGCAACTGTAAAATTTGATAGTTCAGCAACCTCTTCAGATCTTCAACAATCAGTTTTGAAAATAAAAAATGATATTAAAGGAATTATTAATAAAGCGTCTAAAGATAATAAAAGGGTTGCTGTGTGGGGTTCTGGTGCAAAAGGCCTTGTTTCATTAGCCGTTTCTGGAATTGAAAATGGAATTGAATATATCGTAGATAGTGATGAAAATAAGCAGAATCTTTATTCTCCTGTTACACATATTCCTGTCTATTGTGTTGAACAGTTAATAGATGATCCCGTAGATATTATATTGATTACGGCTCTTGCTTTTGAAAAAGAAATATTGAAACAGTTGGAAAAAAAAGTAGGATTTACTGGAGACGTTTATGTATTAGGAAAGACTATTAGGATGATGAGAATTTGATTACTGAGGATCTTGAATATATTTTTCATGAATCAATGGATTTATGGGAGGCATTTAGGAATAAAAAAATATTTATTACAGGTGGAACAGGTTTTTTTGGTAAGTGGATCGTTGACGCATTTATTTATGCCAACAATAAGTTAAGTTTAAATTTACAAATAACGCTACTTGTAAGAAATAAATCAAAGTGTATTTCAATAATGTCCACGTGGTTAAATCTAAATCTTATAAATTACATTGAAGGTGATGTACGAAGTTTTGAATTTCCAGAATCGAACTATGATTATATATTACATGCTGCAACTGATACATCACTGACACATGCTGTAGAAAAATCCGCCTATAATCTTGATGTTATTATTAATGGTACAAAACATGTTTTAGATTTTGCGAAATATACAAAAGCAAGGGATGTGCTTTATATTAGTTCCGGCGCAGTCTATGGTAAACAACCACAAATCATTGGCAATATTGAGGAGGATTTTGAAGGTGCCCCAAGGGTTGATGATGTTACTTCTATATACGGTGAAGGAAAACGTATAGGAGAATTACTTAGCTTGCAATATTCAGATTCATATGGATTTAATGTAAAGATTGCTAGGTGTTTTACATTTGTAGGCCCGTATATGAAGCTAGATGGTGACCTTGCAATAGGTAACTTTATTAAAGACTATATTAATAACGACAAAATAACTGTAAAAGGTGATGGCAGTCCATTCAGGTCATATCTATATATATCAGAGTTAGTTGTCTGGTTACTATTTATTCTTATAAAAGGAAAAAATTGTACGCCATATAATGTTGGCTCTGACAAGCCTATCTCCATAAAATCACTTGCTGAATTAATAGCTGGTTTTGGACAGAAAGATTTAGAAGTTTGTATATGTCAGAAACCTGTGGTCATATTGCCATCAAGATATGTCCCTAGTGTAACAAAAGTAAATAATCACTTTGGTATTACTCAAAAAATAGATTTAGACGACATGATAAAAAAGACGATTAATTGGGCTTTTCTGGAAAAAGAAAATATTTAGTGATAGTTGTTTCACAGGGATTATATAATGAGGATCTCCCCCTGATCGAGTGGGTAGGGTTCACTTGGCCACCTCCCCTTTTCGTAATGATTCAATCTACCAAGGTGGAGGTAGCTCGAATTGGCAAAAGGTTCATTATTTTTCAGTTATCTGGTTAAAGTCATCGTCTTCAGGCGGTGACTTTTACTTCAACATTTTGACTCATACGCATTTATGAAGGCGCAAGGATGATGACTTTAGTCGACAGTGCCTAATTCGATAACCCACCTACGTTAGCAGGTGGTTGTTCATTTAGATCAGGGTAAGTGACATAAATTTATTTATGTGTTTTTAAATTATTATTACATAATGAAGGTTTTCTATGATAGAAGTAGAGGAAAAAAAAATATTCCTTACGATTTCAATCCCAACTTATAATCGTGCAAAAAATTTATGCAAATTACTTGACTCACTCTTTGATGTAATAGAAACAAACACCCTGAATAAAAAAATTGGTATTTTTGTATCTAATAATGCCTCTAGTGATAATACGCATGAAATTTTAGAAAATGTGAGTATTAGATTTGACGCGAAAGGTATTAGATTTGAGTTCCAATCATTAAATGAAAATATAGGCTCTTCAAAAAATGTATTACAAACATTTGAAAAGCCTAATAGTGAATATATTTGGTGGTTTGCCGATGATGATAATATATACTCTAAAGATATACCGAAATTAATAAATGAATTAGAAGAATACAAACCAAATGTTTGTAATATTGGTTTTATGCAACCACCATTTAGCACAAGGAATCCTAAGTATGCTCAAAATATGCATGGATTTTATGAAAATAATGAATATGTGCATGAAGTAATATCAACAAAGTTAACATCTATAATTGTCAAGAAAAGTATTGTAAATATTTTCGACGAGAAAGAAGCTGCAAGCTCGTTATGGCCTCAGGTATATATTATTCTACCAACTATACTAACTGAAGGGAAATACTACATATTTTCATCTAATATAGCTGGTTCAGATGATAACTATTTAGATATAAGGTACCCTCCAAGCGCTTTTTATGAATTAGTAAAAATAAAGGAGAAAATATATGAACAAAGTAAAACCATTCAAAAATA
>JBEVXT010000168.1:8016-18392 GCA_040505955.1 Sedimenticola sp.
CGAAGACTTACCCGTTTTACAACTAATGTTCCCTTTATGACATCGATTTTGACCGGTAAAGCATCGCCCCCTAAAGAAATAAAACAAATTATAAAGAAAGAGATGATGCGCGATTTTTTTGGCTCTTTTGGATTTTTAGATCTAGTTAATTATAGGTCTATAGTTGGATTTTCTGCAAGGTACACTATCCATAAACTAAGATGCATTTTTATAAAATAATATTGACTATAACTGAAATTGTGAGATATAGGATATATTAAAATGCGTAGTTCATTTACGATTCTTATATTCCAATCACTTGGCGCACTAATTCAACTATATACACTAAGATTACTTGATAATGTTCTTACTAATTCAGAATTAGGCTTTTGGCTTACAATTATGACTATTAGCTCCTGGATATCTATAACAGATTTTGGGATATCTAATGGATTGAGAAATAAGCTAGCGTCATTGTTTTCAATATCAAAAGTTGAGGAAGCTAAAATATATATTAGTAGTGTATATAAATATATGTTAATTATATTACTACTCGTCTTTGTTATAGGTGTTGCCATTGCCCTTATTTCTGAAAGGTTTGAATGGTATGAATTAGAAATAGTCAACGAATTTGATGCAACAATAACAATAATATTCCTTTTGTTAGGAACAGTAATAAATCTATATTTTTCTATAAATAGTGCTGTATCGTACGCCTTACTTAAACCTGTATATAAATCACTTGTCTTGTTTGTATTCCATTTTGTTTTTTGCATATTAATATGGTCAAGCCAAGTATTTAGTTATGACGGTGAGCCTCTAGTGTTAGTGTCATTTTATTATTTTTTTTCAGCATTAGTAATAAATGCTGTATCAGCGATATATTTCTACACATATAACAATAAATTAATACCAGAACTTAATCATGCAGATTATAAAAGATTTAGTGAAATAATGTCTGTTGGCCTGAATTTTCTTGTGATTCAGATTGCAGCTGTAATTTTATTTTCTACTGACACAGTACTTATAGCCAATATGTTTGAGTTTTCAGATGTTACTACTTATAAGGTAAGCACAAGACTATACTTTTTATTTGTTATGATCCAGGGTGCTCTATTGTCACCAATATGGTCAAAGTATACACAATACTGCGTAAAGAAAGATTGTGATAACATCTTTTCCGAATTAAAAAAATCTTTGCTTATTACTTTAATATTATTTATATTGATACTTGCTTTTTATCATAGTGGAACTTATATAATAAGTTATTGGTTTGGCCATACTGATTACTATGATGAGGAAGTATTTTTCGCGATGGCAGTTTTAGTAACATTAATGAACTGGTCTTCAAATTTCTCAACGCTTTTTAATGGAATAGGTGCAATAAAGAACCAAGTTTACTTGTCTGTACTTGCAATGTTTTTAAATATACCAATTTCTATAGCATTAGTGAACTTGTTTGGCTTTGGGATGGAAGGTGTTGTTTACGGTACAATAGTATCATTATCCATATTTGCAATCTATGCGCCGTTCAAGGCAAAAAAATATGTAACATTATCATGTGAATGTAAACGTTAATAATTAAATGATATTAGATGACTTTACCAGATTTTTTACTAAAAGATTTTATTGCAAGTGAGTATCGAACTATATCTATAGATAATTTATATGTTGGTGTTGTTTCAGGAACTAATAACAGAATTGTTTATAAACAAATATTTGATACTCCCCATTATATTTTTGTGAAATCTAAAATAAATGTTGATTATGACTATAATGAAAGCAATCAAAACACTAGTTATAAAGCATATTCTGATAATAATGCACATGCTTGCTCAGAAGACAATTTTATTGAGTTGATTACAAAGATTAAAGACCAAGATTATGATTGGCAAAATAGCCCGATTTTAGTATTTAAACATTGGTCGAAACTTATACCATTTAACAGATGGTATGTAGCAGATGGATTTCATAGGTTGGCAATATTAGCTGCATTAAACAAACGAAATATAAAAGTCCATACATTAAAATATAAGCTAAATATATTTCAAAGATTTTTGAAAAGGGTGAAAAATATATAATTATGACAGATAGAATCCCTCAACAAGAAGCTCTAATTGAATTGATAGGAAAAGGTGTAAAATTTGCACTTATACGTGGGAGAAGCCGTCTAGGGTGTAGTGGAGATATTGATATATTGGTATCTGATTTAAAAAATACTGAAAAAATATTGAATTCATTAAAATATATACTATTTGAAACAGATGGACTTGCACATAAATTCTTAAAGTATGATCTTGAAAGTAGGATATGGATTCATTTAGATGTACATACAAATATATCATTTGCAGGTATTACGCCACCAGTTACATTTGTAGAAGAGTTGATTGCTTCATCTTATACATTAAAAAATGATGCTATTCCTCAAATTAGTGATATACATCAAACAATTCTTTTAATTTTTCATATATCACTTAATAAACGGATTGTTGATGATAAATACAAAAATCAGATATATAAATCAAATCTTTCAAACTTAGAAGGGATTTATGATTCATATAGTTTTTTGCCAATGCCGATCAAAATGTATATAAGTACAATAAATGATATGCGGAATGGGGTTATAAATGAAACTATTGCTTTTAATAATATTAGAGAAACGTTTAAAAATAATATACCAGCCAAACCATCAATATTTAATAGGGTTACAAAAAGAATTATAAAATATTTCCATGGCAATCAAGCCATTCTTGTATTAGGCCCTGATGGATCGGGTAAAAGTACTTTAACCGATGCGCTTGTTAAATTACGCTGGCCATCAATCAGACGACAGTATATGGGACCTGTACGACCATCAGAAATGAAAAAATATTTCCACTTGTTGTTAAAATTATTTGGTAGTGTCCGTGAAAAGTATCCAAAGAGTAGTTTAGTCGGAACATTTTCACGTATTTGTTGGCAGATTACATGTTACTTTGACTTCCTTGAGCGTTTATATCGCCATTTGTGGTTTTGGGGCAGCAATGGTGTTGTAATCTTTGATCGCTATGCATGTGACATGTATTTTAGAAAACCAACAAAACTTAATGAGTTATTATATTTTAAGTTTTTTCCAAGGCCAAAATTTGTATTTTTATGTGTTGGTGATGCTGAGGCCATATATAAAAGAAAACCTGAAGAGTTAAGTGTTTCAATGATTGCAAAAACTATCGAGCTATATCGACAAAAACTACCAGAATATGGAATCAAATATATTGAGTTAGATACGACAGTTCTCTCACCCGAAAAAGTGATTGATAATGCTGTTCGTAATTTAATCAATAACAACTGGTATCGTACTTAAATAACATTTTTTAATGAATTAAGTTCTTGTAATTTATTACATAAACTCATGAGAACTACCTAATATTAGTAAGTGAATAAAATGTATGAGGCTGAAAAATGAATAAAACAGATGGTTTTGAACAGTTTCTTGCCAGTCAAAGCGCACAAATCCCTGCTATTGAGTTTGTAATAAATTTGCTATTGACAGGTTTGTTTGGGATTCTAATTGGAGTAATGTACATTAAATTTGCTAGCTCTATTTCAAATAGAAAAAGTTTTGCAAACAACATTGTAATGATTAGTTTAGTAACAATGGTTGTTATTTCAATTGTTAAATCATCACTTGCCCTGTCATTAGGATTAGTTGGTGCATTATCAATTGTCAGGTTTCGTGCGGCTATAAAAGACCCTGAAGAGCTAACATACCTGTTTTTAGCAATATCTGTCGGCCTTGGTATGGGGGCTGACCAGTTTAAAATAGTACTTGCTGCATTCCTTGTTATATCCACAATTATATTCCTTCGATA
This sequence comes from Sedimenticola sp., assembly GCA_040505955.1. Classification (GTDB taxonomy): domain Bacteria; phylum Pseudomonadota; class Gammaproteobacteria; order Chromatiales; family Chromatiaceae; genus Vondammii. The sequence goes on from JBEVXT010000168.1 coordinate 11,847, forward strand.
TAAATTCGATAATAAAGATCAAAGTGATGCTAATTTTTATCTAACATTATCAAGTAAAAATCCTGAACAATTCACACTTTCTCGAGTAAAGGAGCTACTTAAGAATAATTGTAGAAATGTAGAACTAAAGAGGATCAATAAAGATAGTAATTCTATAAGCTTTATTTTTTATGCGCGATTTTTAAATTTCGATGCAGTAGATATGACGAGACTAGGTGTTGAAGAAATTGATAAAGATGCAAGGATTACATTTGTAGACAATATTGGTATCAATGCATGAAGCTAAATATAACTGATATGTCAAAGACACGAAAAAATAATATCTGGAGATTTATTGCTATATTATTAATTACGATTAACCTGTCAGTAGGCATTGTAACTAGTTATGTATTTTATACCCATCCAACAATTTCAGATAAAATCACCAAGAGATTAAATGAATATATTGGCGATCTTTATAGTTACGTTGAAGGAATTCCACTTCTCGCGAAAGGATACTTTTCAAACTCAGATAATATCTATCTCGATATAAAGCATATCCCTTTGCAGCAGCTAGAGTATCAGAGGGTGCTAGGTAATAACGACTATAAAACTTATGTAAATGAAAGAAAATATGTCAATGCTACTATAAGAAATGATGAGGGTAAAAAAGTTAAAGTAAAGATGCGCGCTAAAGGGACTCGAAAAATTCATTTTGAAAGCCTGGACACTATGTCTTACAGGGTTTCAGTAAAAGGAGATAATGTGTTTTTTGGCATGAAAAAATTCTCATTACATAAACCAAGATCTAGAAATTATGTTTATGAGTGGTTATTTTTAGAATTAATGAAACAAGAGGGACTCATCGTCCCGGAATATAAATTTGTAAATATGTTCCGCAACGGTAAAAACCTTGGTATCTACGCAATAGAAGAACATTATACTAAGCATTTAGTTGAGCGGTATCAACGGAGAGATGGTCCGATCATTAGATTTGAAGGGGATTCAAAAATAAATGAAGACTTTGCTCACTATAAGGATGCATATATAGAACCATATCAGAAGGCTAAGTGGTACAAAGATGGAAATATTGAAATTAGCAGAAAGGCTGTACAGTTACTTGAGTCCTTTAGAAGAAATGAACTAAAGGTCAGTGAGGTTTTTGATATTAAAAAATTAGCCTCATTTTTTGCTATTGCAGATATTTTTGGAGGGCATCATGGTGTCAATACTAAAAGCCTGAGATTTTACTACAATCCTATATCAAGTTTACTTGAGCCTGTTCCGTATGACGGCCATTTAGGTGCAGGAAATGATGGTGAATTTGTGATTTCAGCTGATTATGGCGTTAAAAGAGCATCATTAGATCTAAAAGAACAGCCTTTTACCGATTGGTATAAGCATCTTTTTAGTAATAAGTCTTCACATGATAATGTTTTTATAAAAAAATATTTTGAAACATTAAATAGGATAGCAAATAAAGAATTTCTAGATAAGTTTTTTGAATCTATTAACGATGAACTGGAGGAAAATATAATAATGCAATACTCAAATATTCCTTTGAACGATAAAATTGGAAGCTTTGGGCCTGGCATATTCATTTTTAATAAGAATAGATTTTATGAAAATGTGAAAAAAATAAGAGAGCTCCTGAATGGTGCAGTACTTACAGCACATTTGATAAATGAGTTAGAGAGTGATAATTTATATGTAACTCTTAAAAGTAGAAACAATAGGCTACCTATAGAAGTGATTTCAATTCGGTGTGGGAAAACTGATATCGAGAGCGATGTCTTACCAATAACTTTAGTAGAAGAAAATGAATTCCCACTAACTCACAAAGTCTTATTAAAGTCTGAATCAGCAAATATTATAAAGGATAATGAAGATGGTTATCAGTGTTTAAAGGTTGATTATAGAGTGCTAGGAATTGAACAGGCAATTGAAACTACTGATATAAAACCTTGGGCTAGGAATAATCGGCAATATGTATTAAATGATGTGCTTAGAAAAAAAGCAAATTTTAACAAATTTAGTTTTATTGAAATCGATAATGAAAGACATTTATTAAAAATAAAATCAGGAAAGCATGTAATTAAGGAGTCGATAATTGTACCTAAAGGATACAAGTTAGTAGTGTCACCGAATACAGAACTGCAGTTAGATAACCGGTCAATGATAATTACAAAATCAGCGGTTGAATTTATTGGGGAAATGGGTTCTGAAATTAATATCACATCATCTGATGGGACTGGACAGGGATTTGTATTGTTAAATGCGGATGCTCCTTCTATAATCAAATACACAAAATTCAGTGATATGAGAAATCCAGATGTAAATGGATGGAAATTGACTGGAATGGTTAATATATATAAGTCTCAAATTTCTATGGATAATGTCTCCTTCTATAATAATAAATCTGAAGATGCGCTAAATATAATAAGAAGTAACTTTAAACTAATTAATATGAAATTTGATAACATAAGTTCAGATGCTTTAGATGTTGATTTTGGGGTGGGGGAAATAACTAAGTCATCATTTACGAATATCGGTAATGATGCAATTGACTTATCAGGTAGCAAGATTAGTGTAAATAACATCATAATTATATCGGCACAGGATAAAGGGATAAGCGCAGGTGAATCAAGTGAATTGATAGGTCATTCTGTGTCAATAAGCAAGAGTGAGATTGCTGTAGCAAGTAAAGACGAATCCACTGTTATTTTAGATAACCTGTCAATTATCGATAATAGAGTAGCTTTGACTGCATTCCAAAAAAAACCTGAATATGGTTTTGCTACAATAGAAATTGGTGATATGGAAAACGTAAAAAATGATATTTTCAGTCTTATAGAGAGAGGTTCATCATTGACTCTAAATGGCGAATACCTACCTGGTAACGTGAGTGATATTGAATCAATGATGTATGGTAATGAGTATGGCAAGTCAAGCAAATAATTCAGATCGTGATTTGAAGCAGTTTCGTTATGAAAGAAAGTTTCTTATAACTGATTTTACTTATTCAGATGTATTGTATTTTATAAATTGCTCTAACGCTGCTTTTATTGAAGAATATCCAAAAAGAGTTATTAACAATATCTACTTTGACACACCTGATTATATTTCTTTCCATGAAAATATTGATGGTATATCAGATAGAGTTAAAACAAGAATAAGATGGTATGGTGAAAAATTTAATCGCATAAAAAATCCTGTTTTGGAGTTTAAAATAAAAGAAAATATGCTGGGAAAAAAAATGAGTTATAAATTGAAAGGTATTAATATCGAGATTGGATCTAGTTTGGATGCATTTTTTAATTTAGTGATGGACTCTCCATTTCTACCTTATAGACAGGGGATTAAACTGCTTTGCAAAGTGCCAATATTAGCTAACAGATACAAAAGGGAATACTATAAATCCTATGATGGTAGGTTTAGATTAACGGTAGATGAAAATGTAAAATATATTCCAATATATAATAATAAACTTGGTATTCATAACTCATCCACAGATCATAGATCAGTAATAGTAGAGTTAAAATACGCCTCTCATTTGGATTTTGAGGCTAGAAAGATTACTAGTGAATTTCCGTTTAGATCTACGAAAAATTCGAAGTATGTGAATGGTGTATTTTCATTATTCGGTTGATGTGCATTAATTATAGTCCTACTATCAAACATAAATAAATCACCTTAGAGACTGAAATTATAAAAGATATATGGTGATCATTCAGCACAATATCGTAACAGATCAGATGGACCTTAAAACTCATCAGTTCAAGGCGCAAAATTTGAATTCTTATGTTTAAATGATCATTTTCTAACGCTGGAATGACAGATTTTGGAGGTGTCCGGAATAGTTACGAAAACGGATTGATTAAGCTTACATCAATTAATAACATTAGAACAAATTACTTGATGGAATAAAGTAGGGTGATAATAGTGCTTAGTGACCTAGTTGTATCTAATTCCATACTGCTAAATATTGCATTGATATTATTTGTCATTGCGTATCGTTATAAAGTAGAAAAAGATAGGGTGTTCTTTGATGCTTGTACTTATTATATTATTTTAACGGTTTTATATGTCCTAATACCTGCTTATATATATATTGACACTGGTAAAACTCTGGTAGGATCTTCTTATAGCACTATTCAGTTATATGCAAATTATTCTTTGTACTATTCATCTGTTCTTACAATATATTATATATTTAACGGAATAATTTCTGCTTTAAAAAAATCACACTCTTCTAATCAGTCTGATTCAAATATTTTAGTTAGTCATGGGGTTATTATTTGTATTTATTTGTTATTGATAATCTATGTGATTGCTGTTTATTCAACACAATTGCCTTCAATAAGTTCTCTTTGGTCAGATCGTGCAATGGCCAGTTTAATTACAAACGATATTAACAAATATTATAAAACGCAATTTATATTTGTGGTAATTGTTTCGCTCGTTATTTATTTAGTCAAAAGATATAGTGAATATCGATTTATCTTATTATTAATGCCATTTGTTGTTATTGACTTAATTACTACTAGTAGAGGTTTTTTATTTCAGACATTATTTATTTATATTTTAACGCTTTTAATCACTAACAAAAAAGTACCAGCATTCAAAGTGTTATTATTGTCAATATGCATTGCTTTTTTTGCAGTAATTCGAGTGATTTGGTATAGAGATTTTCAAATAGATGAATTTTTTATTATCCCTAGGGAACTATTAAATACAGCCGAGGCAACATTCTTGGTAATTGAATCTTCCTCATCAATTAATGCTTTTCATACAATTTTGTTTGCTATTGGAAAAGTGTTTTCTCCTCAATTAGTTAATCTATTGGCAGGCAAGGTTCCTCATGTTGGTTCCATTCTTGCCTCCGATTCACCGCTGCATTTTGGTCTTGGGGGGTCTCTATTATCTGAAGCTTTTTCTTTCAAGAGCACATTGATGCTGATTATATATCCAATAATCACAGCAATTTATCTTACTATAATTAATTATTTTGTACGTAGATTTGGTTTTTTCGGTCTAATTATTTTTGCATTTTATTTATTATCAATAAAAACAATATTTAGAACCGGACTTATTTTTACATCAATGGAACCTTTTTATTACTTTATTTATGCGATGGCTTGGTACTGGCTTTTAAGTCTAATCAATAAAAATTCAATAAATTTTATCCCCCAAAAGGAAAATTAACTATCATATGTCACGCATAATAGTAAGAATTTGCGGTGGTATCGGCAATCAACTTTTTGCATATTCAGCAGCACGTAGACTTTCTTTAGTAAATGGCGCAGAGTTAGTGATTGATAGTGTTAGTGGTTTTTCACGCGATTTTAATTATCAAAGGGAATTTAAATTATATCATTTCAATATCAATATAAATAAAGCTACTAGTGCTGATAGGTTCGAACCATTCTCTAGGATCCGTCGTTACATAAAACGCTTTATTAATAATCGAAGATTCTTCAATGAACGTAATTATATTCAACCTGATGGTATTGATTTTGATCCAAGGCTTCTTGAGTTTAAACCACATGGTACAGTTTATTTAGAGGGCTATTGGCAAAGTGAGAAATACTTTAAAGATATCGAAGATATAATACGTGATGATCTCAGGATTATTCCTCCTGCAAATTTAGAAAATATTAGTTTAGCTAAAAAAATAAATAATAGTGTTGCTATAGCTGTACATGTACGCTTTTTTAACTCACTGGATGATCCTACATATAACAACAATGCATCTATAGATTATTATTCACGTGCAATAAAAAAAATTGAATCATTAGTGTCAAATGCACACTATTTTATTTTTTCTGATCGCCCTGATTTGGTTAGAGACTGGTTAGATATCAATAGTAATCAAGTTACTTATATAGCTCATAACAAAAGTGATGAGAATGCATATGCTGATTTGTGGTTAATGACTCAATGTAAACATTTCATTATTGCAAATAGTACATTTAGTTGGTGGGGTGCATGGCTGTCTGATAACAAGGATAAAGTTGTTATAGCCCCAGGCTTTGAAGTTAGAGAAGGTGTTTCTTATTGGGGGTTTGAGGGGTTAATACCTGAAAATTGGATTAAATATTAACAGCTTTTTATTCATTATTAGCAGGAATTTATAATGTGTGGAATAATAGGTTGGATAAATATAAATATTACTCAAGATAAAGGATTTGAATTTTATCGAGAGCGTTTAAGACATAGAGGGCCAGATGACTATGGAGTTTGGAAGAGCACAAATAAGAATGTTGTTCTAGGTCATTGTAGGCTTTCCATCATTGATCTTTCTAAAGAAGGTCACCAACCAAAAGTAATGTCACATGGACGGTACATAATTGTATTTAACGGTGAAATATATAATTATTTAGAAATACGAAAAAAACTAGAACGGGTTGGTTACTTTTTTAAAAGTTCAGGCGATACTGAGGTGGTTTTAGCTTCTTACATCGAATGGGGTGAAAGATCACTTGAAAGATTTAATGGGATGTTTGCTTTCGCAATATATGACCAAGGAAATAATAGCCAGTCTCCATCACTTTTCATTGCAAGAGA
>JBEVXT010000169.1:0-25462 GCA_040505955.1 Sedimenticola sp.
GGAAAGATACTGCGCACCTGGCGCTTTCCCCACGAGTTTGAAGTGGCGGCTGTAGAGGCCGAGAGCTGGATGCGCGATGTTGACGATGAGCCGGACTATTGCGATCTGGTGATCGTGGCGCAACTCCACAGCTACATCGGTACCCCCATGGCATTCAAGGCTCCACCGCTGAATGAGGTGCCAGCTCTGGCGAGGCTGGGGCTGGGAAAGTTGACGCCTTTTGCCAGTCTTAACCTGCTGACTGCGGCGGATGATGAGGTCAGGGCTACTGAGGCGCTGCTTTCAGGGTGAACGCCAGAAGTTCTATACCCGTTCAGCCATCACCCGCTCCACCGTATCGACGATCGCCTGGGTTTGAGGATCGACCTCGATATTGATCAGGTCACCGGGTGTGCGGCCACCAATATTGGTACGTTCGAGGGTTTCGGGAATCAGGTTGACGTTGAAATCGGCACCACTGACCTCTCCGATAGTCAGACTGATGCCGTCGATACCGATGTAGCCTTTGGCGAAGATATATTTTTTTAGCGCCTGTGGCAGGCGGAACCAGATTTGATGGTTGTTTTCACTCTCAACCACCCGCGTCACCTCGGCGGTGCAGATGATATGCCCGGACATCTGGTGGCCGCCGATCTCATCACCAAATTTTGCCGCACGCTCGAAGTTGACTTGATCCCCCGTTTTGAGCAGTCCCAGGTTTGTTAACCGCAGTGTCTCCTGCATCAGATCAAAGGTGACCAGCGATCCTTCACACTGAACCACGGTGAGGCAGCAGCCGTTGTGAGCGACCGACGCCCCCGGGCTCAGGTCACCGCAGTGCTCTTCCGGCATCTCTATCGTGTGGGTTCGAAAGTTCTCTTTTTCAGTGATGGCTACGACTTTAGCCGTACCCTGGACAATTCCGGTAAACATACCCCGCCTCCTGATGATAAGGCTTCTATCTTACCATTGTGTGGGGCGGTGGAGGGTTGTTCAGGTACTCATCAACCGTAGGTACGAGCGAATGATTCCATACCCACTACCCGGGGGCCGCTCTCCTTCTGGATGAACAGGTGGGGTCGGCGCCGGTCATTGTCGCGCCTCTCATTATTGCTGGCTTCGTCTGAGAGTAAGAGTGGATTTCTTCGCTCGTTATGAGGGGAGCGGAGTTGGTAACGATGTACCTCCAGGGGGCGGCGTCGGAGGGTTTTGCCGTTGAGTCGTTTGATAACGTCGTCTATATCGCCGCCCGGCCAGATTTCGGCGATCCCGTGGTGTTCCACAGTGCCTGCGTTCTTGTCCACTATCTTGATGATATGGCACTCCTCGATCTCATCGTGAGGAAGAAACGAGAGCCCGAAAAGGCTCGATTTCAGCCCTTGATTGATGAACTGGATAAGATCCTTTCGGCTCGTACCCGTGGGGAGTTTGCGAATGAATATTTTCTCTTTTCGTTTCATATTCCCTCTTCCGTGAACTGCATCACAAATATATTAATCGATTTGTAGTATAAAGCGCCGACTAAAGCAAGGAGATTTTTTCTCCATAGATCTGATTTCCTTAATGTTATTCCCCACCGGCAGTACTGAATCCCGTCCAACTTGTGCTGCTCAGGCGGTGGTTTTGTGTGTGTGACTCAAATCCGTTTCAGAGTGCGCGATGGAAATCTGTGGGTATTTGCGGTACAAACTCCCTCCATGGAGTATCTGATCCGTTATCCGTTTCGCCCACTACCGGTGGTGATTTTGTCTGTTCTGCTGTCGTGCTTCTGCTGGAGTGGTGCAGGCGCCGGCGTTCAACAACGCAGCGTCGAGGATGTGGTAGAGCGCTATCGGGTCAAGGTGGCGCTACGACTCTATCCCCGATTTCGCTTTGCCGATGTTGCCTGGCCCCCTCAAGAGGCCGCCCTGGTGGCTTTCAAAGATACGCGCCGGTTGGAATTGTGGGTGCGGGATGAGGGCGAATGGGTTTACATCAAAGAGTATCGCATCAAAGGCATCAGTGGTCGCCCCGGTCCAAAACTGCAAGAGGGAGATCGGCAGGTACCCGAAGGAGGGTATCGCATCGAACTGCTCAACCCCAACAGCGCATTTCACCTCTCTCTCAAACTCAACTACCCCAACGCCTTTGACCGGGAGAGGGCACAGCTGGATGGACGCAGCAATCTCGGGGGTGATATTTTCATTCATGGAGACCGGGTTTCAAGTGGCTGTCTCGCCATGGGGGATAACGCAGTCGAGGAGCTGTTTGTACTGACGGCGATGATGGGAGTGGAGAAGGTGTCGGTGTTGATCTCACCCCGGGATTTTCGTTTCAGACCGGCGCTCCCACCACCACCGGGTACCCCAGCCTGGGTGCCCGGTCTACACCGGCGCATTGCCGATAATCTGCGGCAGTTTCCGCTGGAGCTTAAGTAGCGACATGGTTAACCAAAAACAGGGATCACTGAGAACACAATGTCATTAACTTAAGCTTAATACCATGGTCATCCCTGCATAGGTTGGAACCCAGTGGTCGAACTTCCCTCTTTCCCGTCATACCCGCGCAGGCGGGTATCCAGCGTTACGGAGCGTTGTCCCCTGGGTTCCATCCTTTGGTCCGTAAACGGTGCATCCCTGCACCACTATTCCCGCCTGCGAGGGAATGACAAGCCTGAAGTTTACGGGGAATTTTCCACCTGAGTTAATGGCATTCACTGAGAACACAAAGGAACACAAAGAGTACAGAGTGATTTATGCGAGTATCATGTGTTCCAGAGTAAGTCGCAGTCAGGCCGGGCTGTGCTATTCTCCACAGCCCTAAATTTATACCGGTAGCAATTGATCACTGATGGCCAAAGCCCCGCAATTACCGCGCAAGAAAACAGCAAAAAAGAGAAGCAAAAAAGCATCCCCTAAGCGGGCTGTTAAAGGCCGTTCAAAAGCGACGAAAAAAAGTGTCAGACGTTCCAGACCAAGGCGTTGGCTGGCGCGGCTGTTGGCGCTCTCGTTCCTGTTTCTTCTGGGGTTAGGTCTCTATCTGCTCTACCTTGACCATACGGTGCGGGAGAAGTTTGAGGGGCGGCGCTGGGCGGTGCCGGCACGGCTCTACGGGCAGCCTCTGGAAGTCTATCAGGGTATGGCGATAACAGCCCAACGGCTGACGGCGGAACTAAAGCGGCTGGGTTACCGTAAGGTGAAACGGCCACTGCAGCCGGGAAGTTGGTCACATCAAGGGGATCGTTTTCTGCTTCGCACCCGTGGATTTAATTTTTGGGACGGAAACGAGCCCTCCCGTCACCTGGAGATCACTCTCAACTCGGGGCGCCTGAGTGCCCTCAAACAGGTCGGTGGTTCAGAGCTTTCACTGGTGCGGCTGGAAGCCCCTGAGATCGGTACTGTACATCCGGCCCACAATGAGGATCGTATACTGGTTCAGCGCAAAGGGTTGCCGGAGCAGTTGGTCAAGGGGCTGATTGCCAGCGAAGACCGCCTCTTTTACCAACACCATGGTGTTGCACCCAAGTCGATAGCTCGGGCGCTCTGGGCAAACCTGCGGGCGGGGTCGGTGGTTCAGGGGGGCAGTACACTCACTCAGCAACTGGTGAAAAACTTCTATCTCACCCGGGAGAAGAGCCTCTGGCGCAAAATCAACGAAGCGATGATGGCGCTGTTGCTGGAAGTTCACGTCAGCAAGGATGAGATTCTTGAAGCTTACGCCAACGAGATCTATCTGGGCCAGGATGGCAGCCGTGCAATCCACGGTTTTGGACTGGCGGCCCGCTTTCACTTTAATCGGCGGCTGGAAGAGCTGAACCTCTCCCAGCAGGCGCTGCTGGTTGCGTTGGTTCGCGGCCCCTCCTACTACGATCCAAGGCGGCATCCCAAGCGGGCGAAAGAGCGGCGCAATCTAGTGCTTAAAATGATGCGGGATCAGGGGGCGATCAGCAATAAAGTGTATCAACGTGCGACTGCCGCCGCCCTCGGCGTGGACAGTGGAGCGGGGCGTGACAGGCACGACTATCCGGCATTTATCGATCTGGTGAGACGGCAACTGCACCGTGACTATCGGGAAGAGGATCTGACCTCAGAGGGGCTGCGCATCTTCACCACCCTTGATCCCTGGGTACAGGGGCGGATCGAGTCGCGGATAGCCGGAAAGTTGCGGAAGCTGGAGAAACGGCACCGCCTGCCTGGAGGCAAGCTGGAGAGTGCGGCTGTGGTGCTGGACAGTCAGAGCGGCGAGGTGCGGGCACTGGTGGGTGGTCGTGATCCCGGCTATGCCGGCTTTAACCGCGCCCTCGATGCGGTACGCCCGGTCGGCTCTCTGATCAAACCGGCGGTCTATCTGTCAGCGTTGATGCAGCCTGATAGATACACTCTGTTGACACCGCTCGATGATGCGCCACTGACCTTGAAAATGGATGACGGTAAGTTGTGGCGCCCGCAAAACTACGATAAAAAATCACATGGTCTTGTGCCGTTACATCGCGCGCTGGCAAAGTCATACAATCTCTCTTCCGTGCGTTTGGGGCTGGCTGTGGGGCTGGATCGTGTCAGCGGACTGCTGCGGGAGATGGGCATTTCCCGGCCGATAACACCAGTTCCGGCGATGCTGCTCGGGGCAGTGTCGCTGTCACCTCTGGAGGTTGCTCAGCTCTATCAGGGTTTTGCCGCTGGTGGTTTCTACTCACCGCTACGGGCGATTCGGGCAGTGCAGTCAAGCACTGGAGAGCCGTTGCAACGCTACCCTCTGACAGTGCATCAGGCAGTGCCTGCGGGGCCGGTCTATCTGCTCAACCGCAACCTCCAGGAGGTGGTGCGCAACGGTACCGGCCGGGGACTCTCATCCTATCTTGATCCCGGCCTCAATATTGCTGGCAAAACGGGTACCACCGATGATCTGCGCGACAGCTGGTTTGCCGGTTTCAGCGGCGACCAGGTAGCGGTGGTGTGGCTCGGCCGGGATGATAACCGACCTGCCGGACTGAGCGGATCCAAGGGTGCATTACAAGTTTGGGGTGATATGATGGAACCCCTTGAGCCAGCTCCTCTTGAGCTGTTGAAACCGGATTCCATCGAGACAGTATGGATCGATCCGGGCTCCGGCTTTGTTGCCGATGAGTCGTGCAGTGAGGCCCGCCGTTTTCCCTTTATTGAGGGGTCGGCCCCCAAGACCCGTTCCTCCTGTATCGGTCAGGGCGGGGGCGCTGTTGAACGTTTTTTTAGGAGTTTTTTTGAGTGATATCTCGCGTTGAAAGTGGCTTCTGTTTTGTCGGTGACTCATCCCGGTTGCCTTTGATCTTGCTTGCTGCCTGCCTGCTGTTGGCGGGCTGTACGGGTGCGCCGAAAAAAACCGCTACGCCGGTGACTGAAGCGGAATCGAAGGTGGCGAGAGTTCCGTCTCGGGACGAGACCCCTTCAGCGGTGCGGGAGAGCAGTGGAGTGGTGTTGCGCGCCTATGAGCCACCGGCGCCTGTAGCGGCCAGACCGGTTCACGGAAAAGCTGTTGTGTCACTGCTGGCAATGTCGACGCAACAGGAGCGGTCTGACAACCTGCCGGGGGCTGTGGCAACGATGGAACGGGCCCTCGGTATTGAACCGCGAAACGCCCATCTCTGGTACCGGCTGGCGCAACTCCGTTTTGCTCAGAAGAGGATTACACTGGCCAATGACCTGACGATGAAATCGAAAGCACTGGCAGGTGCTGACCTTGAGTTGAAAAGAGATTGCTGGCAGCTAATTGCCAAAGCCCGGCGGGTAAAGGGGGATGAGGCAGGAGCACGCGTAGCAGAGCGCAAGGCGCGTATGTTGTTTCGTTGAAGTCGATAGTTATCAGTTATCAGTTGTCAGGAAAAGCGGACTGGGTGATGGCCTGACGGTGGTGTACTTTTTTTGAGCTGTGATCAGGTGGGGTATCTCACAATAATCCTGAAAACCATCACAATGGGGATGAAGTTGCATTTGTAGGAGTGAACTTGTTCGCGAAGAGCACCGTTCGAAGCCAATCGCGAACAAGTTCGCTCCTATGATCGATTTCAAGATTATTGTGCAGAGCCATTTATCTCAATATTAATGGTTGCGTTATCTATACCCACCCCCACAACAACTGACAACTGACAACTGATTTATAATACAATCATGAAAGTATTGAAATTTTTGGAGATCTGACGGATGGGTGTCTATGCGGCCGATGAACTGATCAGCCAGGCACGGCGGCTTGCGGCGGAATACCGGCGAACTATGGGTAAGCCCTTGCCCGGTATCAGCAGCGAGATCGCCACCCATGATGCCATTCGCCTGCTTGAGCTGGAGCCGGTTGATGCGGGTGGTGGCTACGATGCGGTTGATCCTGCTCGCGATGACCTGCGTGTCCAGATCAAGAGTCGCGCCATTTTCGATGAGAGCAAGTCCGGGCAGCGGCTTGGCCAGATCAAGGTTGACCAATCTTGGGATGTCGTGGTGCTGGTGCTCATGGATGAGGAGTACGCGCCTTACGAAATCTATGAAGCGGAGCGGGATGAGCTGCTGGAGTATATGGAAAAGTCCAGTAGCAGTCGGGCTCGCCGTGGGGCACTCTCCGTTGCCCGTTTCAAAATTATCGGCCGCCTCATGTGGACTAAAGACGAGGGTTTGGAGCCTGAAGTCTGGGACAATCAGGTCATTTGATGCCGGAGATCTCGGAAATACTCGGTCCCAAGGGGCTGCTTGCCGACACCATAGAAGGGTTTGCCTACCGCTCCCAGCAAGAGGAGATGGCCTCAATGGTAATGGCGGCGATGGAACGGGGCGAGACGCTGGTTACCGAGGCGGGTACCGGCACCGGTAAGACCTTTGCCTATCTGGTGCCCGCCCTGCTCTCCGGTCACAAAGTAATCATCTCCACCGGCACCAAAAACCTCCAGGACCAGCTCTTTCACCGTGACCTTCCCAAGGTGCGTGAGCTTCTCGCGATAGCCGTCGATATTGCACTGCTGAAGGGGCGCGCCAACTATCTCTGTATCCACCGAATGGAGAACGCGCTGCTCGAAGGGCGGCTCAACTCGCGGGAGGCCGTCGACCACCTGATGCAGGCCCAGCGTTGGGCCGGGCGTACCCGCTCCGGCGATATCGCCGAGCTGAACGATGTGCCGGAGGACTCAATGGTGTGGCCGTTGATCACCTCGACTACGGAGAACTGTCTGGGGAAGGAGTGCCCCTCCTATAACAGCTGCCACCTGGTGGAGGCACGACGACGTGCCCAGGAGGCGGATCTGGTGGTCATTAACCACTATCTGCTGTGTGCCGATTTTGCTCTAAAAGAGGGTGGCTTCGGTGAACTGCTGCCGACCGCCGATACTTTTATCATCGATGAAGCCCATCAACTGCCGGAGATTGCCGGTAATTTCTTTGGCAGCAGTGTCAGCGGCAGGCAGCTGATGGAGCTGGTGCGGGACACCCAGGTGGAGTACCAGAAGGAGGCGGGGGATGTTAAAGAGATTCCACAGCAGGTAGCGACTGTGGAGAAAGCGACGCGGGATCTGCGGCTGGTGTTTGGAATCGATCTTCGCCGTGGTGCGTGGAAAGAGGTGAGTCACAAACCAGCGGTAGCGTTGGCGCTTAACCAGATGATTGAAACACTGAGTGAGCTGGAAGTGCTGCTGCAGGCGGTGGAGGGGCGCGGGAAGGGGTTGGACAGCTGCCTCGGGCGTTGCACCGCCCTGGTTCATGATCTTAACGAATTTGCCGGGAAGGGGGGTGGAGAGGGTGATGATATCCGCTGGTTTGAGACTTTCCGGCAGACCTTCCATCTCAACTGCACCCCGCTCGATATTTCGGACCTCTTCAGTACCCAGATGAAGTCACACCCCGGATCCTGGATATTCACTTCGGCCACCCTGGCGGTGGGTGAGAGCTTCAACCATTTCAAGCGTCAACTGGGGCTGGACGAGGCGAAGTCCGCCCAATGGGACAGTCCCTTCGACTACCCAAATCAGGCGCTCTGGTTTGTCCCCAGAGGGTTGCCTGAACCCCGTTCACATGACTATACCCAGTCGGTGGTGGATGTTGCGGTGCCGGTACTGCAGGCGAGCCGTGGGCGTGCCTTCCTGCTCTTTACCAGCCATCGCGCCCTGCGGGAAGCGGCGGAAATACTGGAGGAGCGAATCGACTACCCCCTGCTGGTGCAGGGCAGCGCCCCCAAGAGTGAGCTGCTGGAACAGTTCCGCCGTCTCGGCAATGCGGTACTGCTCGGTACCTCAAGCTTCTGGGAAGGGGTCGATGTCCGTGGCGAGGCGCTCTCATGCGTGATCATCGACAAGTTGCCCTTCGCCTCTCCAGGCGACCCGGTGCTGCAGGCGCGTATCGACGCCCTGAGAAAACAGGGGGGCAATCCCTTTATGGAGTTCCAGGTACCCCAGGCCGCCATCGCACTGAAGCAGGGGGCGGGGCGGTTGATCCGGGATGAGACGGATCGCGGTGTATTGGTGATTTGCGACCCGCGGTTGTTGAGAAAAAACTACGGCCACACCTTTCTCGCCAGTATGCCCGCCATGGCCCGCACCCGGGATGTGGCCGATGTGGAACGGTTTTTCAGCTAGTTGGCTAGAAGCAAAAAGACGAGACACAAAGAGGAGGATTCCAGGATTATGGAGAGGTACCTCCTCTGCAACACCCGAGCTGAATAGTTGCGAAATTCCTATCCTTTCCTTGAGGATGGCTGTAGTGGACGTTTCTGGGAAGGTTGGTTTAAATCCCAGGCCTTGTTGGATGAAAAGGCCTTGGTTGCATGTTTGGCCTATGTGGATCTAAACCCAATCCGGGCACAGATAGCAGAAACTCCAGAAGAATCAGACTATACATCGGTTCAGGTACGGATTAAGGCACTGCTTTTATATCCGGACCACACAGCTACACAACCAGAAGGTCTGATGCTTTTTGCCGGAAACCCACGTAAGGATATGCCCAAGGGTCTACCTTTTTGGCTAGAATATTATCTGGAACTGGTGGATTGGATCGGACGTATCTTACGTGAGGATAAACAGGGTAATATCCCATCGCACTGCCTGCCAATCCCATAGCGGCTGCAAATCAACCCAAGACACTGGCTGTGGGTGTCTTGCTTCATATATGATATATGCTCCGTCGATCCGGTTATAATTTGGTTTGAAGATGTTGAGAGAAAGGAGAGGATGTCTAATATGGAAGCAAAACCGCATATTGTTCAGTGGATTACTATTAGTCTGTCGACAAGGTGCTATACTCCAAACATGTTGCATAACCATCGGAATGTTGTGTATATTGGTCATGAGATATGTTTTGGAGATGGGGCTACACAGCCATAGGGTGAGAAAAGCTTGGTATGGCGCACGAAGAGGCGTGAGACCAAATTATGCTGCGCTACAAACAAGGAACAATATAAGTAATAGGGGGAGATTATGTGCGTATAAGGCCACTTGATCGTTACGTTACACGGCGAATATCGGCAAGTGGTTCCTAACCCAACTAAATTGAGAAATTTATTAGTCACCACATTACAGAACGTTGCCATTCAACACTAGAAGGAAACTAGAAGAGAAATGACTGATTATGCAATAAGAAACTCTGACGACCGCCCGTCATTCTTTAATGCTCATGCATACCAATGGTATCTCCGTTTTACTCTGGTTGGAGGGATGATTACTTCCAGCCTCTTTATATCTGGTTTTACTGACTGGTCGATCCTATTGCTTTCTTTCATCATATCGATGACTCCAATGTACGCTTTACTCAGCAAGAGAGTTAATAAAGTAAGATCCTTAAAAACCAATCAGACCCTTGTTTTTTTCCAACTAGGGCGAAGGATGCGTGGACTGATTTCTGATTTCATCTCTGAATTCGGATGGGGTATTTCTTTCTTCGCACTAATCCGAATTATATCCAACATTGACGGTACTGATAATGATCTGGTTTTTCATGTGCTGGGTATTGGTGCCTTAATCTATTTAAGTGCTAAAAGCATTTTGTGTAGAGAAGCGGTTAGAGAAAGACAAAACTGGATAAATATTGAAAGTAAACCAATATCCCATAATACCAATACAGAGTTTACTCACTGACGGTATGAGGATAGGCGTTACAAGAGGCGTTACAATGAGTATCAATAGCAAACTAGCATTTACACGTTTACACAAAGAATACATTATCAACACGTCATTGTGTGTGATGTCTTATATAGTGATCTGCACTCCAATTATTACGGTACACTTACTGTACTCAAGCTGGGGGAGCATGAATAATATTACAAAGTTAGTTACGGCATTCTTTTTTGTGGTCCCTGTGATATTTTTATTTACCATAATTGCTGGTCTGTATCAAAAATGGATGCATACTAATTATCGTTATTTTGTAACAGGCGACAAAGCTAACGAACTGTCTTCCGGGCAAAGTATATTTATGTGTTTTGCTATCGGTTTTCCGATGATTACAGGTGCCTATTCCATGTTGATACATGCCACTAGTTTGGAGTTTTTTGCCAGCCTACATGATACACAGTTATTGGGAAATAATATTCCTGATGAAACAAGTTTGTTTGTTGCATGGCACGGTCAGCTATCATTGTTCACCATCATTTTTTCGTTAATTGTTTTTTCTATGGCCTTCATATCAAGAAAATATGATTTGCGTTTTCTGCGCGACTTTTTCTACGCAACTTAGGTGGCGCGAAGAAGTTAGGTTTGTTTCCAGAATTCTGATAGGAAGAAGGAGAAGAAGTGGGGTCAGATGAAACTTAACCTGCTTCTTTTCGCATTGCCGGCCTACCCATCTTTGCAGAT
Organism: Sedimenticola sp.; assembly: GCA_040505955.1. Lineage (GTDB taxonomy): Bacteria > Pseudomonadota > Gammaproteobacteria > Chromatiales > Chromatiaceae > Vondammii. The sequence continues at coordinate 10,748 of JBEVXT010000169.1, forward strand.
TTCACCCGCCGTCCGTACAGTTGCTCAATTTCGTCTTTGAATCTCCCATTTCCCAAGGTAAGCTCCTTATTCACGGGCATTCTTATATCGTTTATCAGTTCATTATCAACATGTGAGCTGAACAATGACCTATAGACCTTCTGCCTTTCCAAGCTGGAGTTCCCCAAACTAAGGTACTCTTGTAAGCGCCCATAAATCAGCATCTATCTTTCCGCCCACCATTGCCCAACACTCTCTCCTGTCATCAAGCACAGGAGAGCATCATGCCCCGCACCAAGAACAACGAGACAAAAGCGAACTACTGGCACGAACAGATCCAGACATGGCAGGTATCGGGGCAATCGCAACAAGCATTCTGTAAGGTCAATGGCCTGAGCTACCCTCGTTTTGCCTACTGGCGGGGTAAGTTCCGTCGGGCAGCCGCTGCCCCGACCGTAAAGACATCAGGCTTTGTTCCTGTCAGCGGATATACCCCGCCCTCATGCGGCCTATCTCTGGTCTTGCCTAACGGCATTGAGCTGAGAGGGCTTTCACAGGAAAACCTGCCACTGGTTGCTCAATTGCTGAGTCACCTGCCATGAATAGGCATTTTCGTCCCGCGCATTCAATGGCGAAGATTTACCTCTACCGTGACCCAGTAGATTTTCGCAAAAGCTTCCGTGGCCTAGCGGCCATCGTCGAACAGGAATTGGGACACAATCCATTTGATGGAGGCCTTTATGCCTTTACCAACCGCCAGCGCAATAAGATCAAGTGCCTGTACTGGGAGGACAATGGTTTTGTGCTCTACTACAAGAGTTTGGCCGAAGAGAAATTCCGCTGGCTAGGGCCTGGCGATGAAGTGATGCCACTGACCGGAGAGCAGATCAACTGGCTGCTTGATGGCTATGACATCAGCCTGATGAAAGGACATAAAAAGCTGCATTATGAGGCATCATTTTAATGATTAAATAGCGGAATTTTGTTAAAATAAACCCCATGCAAACAGCAACGAACAATACCGAAAAGCCTGCTGTTATCACATCTCAGTCAGTACCGGAATTACTCCGTGTTATCGAGCAAAAAGACCATCTCATCGAAGACAATCAACTCATTATCAAAGAGCACCGGCACATCATTGCCGAGCAACAAAAACTGCTGAAGTTACTGGAAGAACAATTGCGTTTGGCTAAACAACAACGTTTTGGTTCAAGCAGCGAAAAGCAGCCATTTCAGGGTGATCTCTTTGATGAAGCCGAACTGGAAGCAGCACTCAGCGACATCGAGGCCCAGTTGCCGGACGAGGCACCACCGAAACCGCCACGCAAGAAACGTGAAGGCTTCTCGGATAAGCTGCCACGGGTGCGAGTGGATCTACCGCTGAGTGATGAAGAGAAGGTCGGTGCGAGCAAAACGTTTTATACCAAAGTAAAGGAAGAGCTGGATATCATCCCGGCCAAGGCACAGGTCATCGAATACTGGCAGGAGAAGGCTGTCTTCGATGAGCCGGATAGTACGCAAAGGATCAAGGCCGCCGAACGGCAGGCCCATCCTCTCGGAAAGTGTATCGCCAGTGTGCAACTACTGGCCTATATCCTCACCGCCAAATACGCCGATGCACTGCCGTTGTATCGCCTCGAACATATCCTGAAGCGATACGGAGGCAACATCAGTCGCACCAGCATGGCCAATTGGATCATTCGGCTCGACGACGTGTTCAAACCGCTGATCAACCTGCTCAGAGAGCATCAACTGAGCGGTGATTACATGCAGGCGGATGAAACACGCATACAGGTGCTCAAGGAGAACGGCCGACCGGCGACATCAGACAAGTGGATGTGGTTGGTACGCGGTGGCCCGCCGGGTCAACCGGCCGTCTTGTTCGAATACGATGTCTCACGTGGTGAGGCCGTACCCTCATGCCTGCTCGATGGCTTTGAAGGTGTGCTGCAAGCCGATGGCTATGCCGGTTACAACAAGGTCTGTCGTGACAACCCCATTACCCGCATTGGTTGTTGGGATCATGCACGGCGAAAGTTTGTTGATGCCGCCAAGGCAGCGCCTGCCAAGATGAAAGGCCAGAAGGTCAGCAAAGCCGATGTGTCCATCGGCAAGATCCGCAAGCTATATGCGATCGAAGGTCGGATCAAAGATCTGGAGCTGGCGCAAAAGAGCTGTATGCGCCAGCAGTTGGCACAACCCGTACTCGATGACCTGAAGGAGTGGCTACAGACCAATAGCCGGCGCGTACCAAAAGACAGCCTGACCTGGAAGGCGATCAACTACACGCTCAACCAATGGGAGCTGCTGATCGGTTACTGCCAAGACGGTCGCCTAAACATCAGCAACGCACTGGCTGAAAATGCCATTCGCCCCTTTGCTGTCGGACGGCGCAATTGGTTGTTCGCCGACACACCGCGTGGTGCCCGGGCAAGTGCTACGGCTTACAGCCTAATCGAGACCGCCAAGGCTAATGGTTTCGAGCCTTATGACTACCTGCGTCATGTACTCAAGCATATTGCAGCAGCAGATACCATTGAGAAGATCGAAACCTTGCTGCCCTGGAACATGAAGCCATGAGCAGGTTTACGTGGGTCAGACAATAGGGCTGATTCTTGGGCGCTTACTATCCACCGAATGGAGAACGCGCTGCTCGAAGGGCGGCTCAACTCGCGGGAGGCCGTCGACCACCTGATGCAGGCCCAGCGTTGGGCCGGGCGTACCCGCTCCGGCGATATCGCCGAGCTGAACGATGTGCCGGAGGACTCAATGGTGTGGCCGTTGATCACCTCGACTACGGAGAACTGTCTGGGGAAGGAGTGCCCCTCCTATAACAGCTGCCACCTGGTGGAGGCACGACGACGTGCCCAGGAGGCGGATCTGGTGGTCATTAACCACTATCTGCTGTGTGCCGATTTTGCTCTAAAAGAGGGTGGCTTCGGTGAACTGCTGCCGACCGCCGATACTTTTATCATCGATGAAGCCCATCAACTGCCGGAGATTGCCGGTAATTTCTTTGGCAGCAGTGTCAGCGGCAGGCAGCTGATGGAGCTGGTGCGGGACACCCAGGTGGAGTACCAGAAGGAGGCGGGGGATGTTAAAGAGATTCCACAGCAGGTAGCGACTGTGGAGAAAGCGACGCGGGATCTGCGGCTGGTGTTTGGAATCGATCTTCGCCGTGGTGCGTGGAAAGAGGTGAGTCACAAACCAGCGGTAGCGTTGGCGCTTAACCAGATGATTGAAACACTGAGTGAGCTGGAAGTGCTGCTGCAGGCGGTGGAGGGGCGCGGGAAGGGGTTGGACAGCTGCCTCGGGCGTTGCACCGCCCTGGTTCATGATCTTAACGAATTTGCCGGGAAGGGGGGTGGAGAGGGTGATGATATCCGCTGGTTTGAGACTTTCCGGCAGACCTTCCATCTCAACTGCACCCCGCTCGATATTTCGGACCTCTTCAGTACCCAGATGAAGTCACACCCCGGATCCTGGATATTCACTTCGGCCACCCTGGCGGTGGGTGAGAGCTTCAACCATTTCAAGCGTCAACTGGGGCTGGACGAGGCGAAGTCCGCCCAATGGGACAGTCCCTTCGACTACCCAAATCAGGCGCTCTGGTTTGTCCCCAGAGGGTTGCCTGAACCCCGTTCACATGACTATACCCAGTCGGTGGTGGATGTTGCGGTGCCGGTACTGCAGGCGAGCCGTGGGCGTGCCTTCCTGCTCTTTACCAGCCATCGCGCCCTGCGGGAAGCGGCGGAAATACTGGAGGAGCGAATCGACTACCCCCTGCTGGTGCAGGGCAGCGCCCCCAAGAGTGAGCTGCTGGAACAGTTCCGCCGTCTCGGCAATGCGGTACTGCTCGGTACCTCAAGCTTCTGGGAAGGGGTCGATGTCCGTGGCGAGGCGCTCTCATGCGTGATCATCGACAAGTTGCCCTTCGCCTCTCCAGGCGACCCGGTGCTGCAGGCGCGTATCGACGCCCTGAGAAAACAGGGGGGCAATCCCTTTATGGAGTTCCAGGTACCCCAGGCCGCCATCGCACTGAAGCAGGGGGCGGGGCGGTTGATCCGGGATGAGACGGATCGCGGTGTATTGGTGATTTGCGACCCGCGGTTGTTGAGAAAAAACTACGGCCACACCTTTCTCGCCAGTATGCCCGCCATGGCCCGCACCCGGGATGTGGCCGATGTGGAGCGGTTTTTCAGCTAAGCAAAAGCAACTTCCTATCCGTTATCCCTTTTCTATCACTGGCTGAGTTTCAGGAGTAATCAGGTTACTCATTATCTTCATTTGATGTCAGCAGCCGTCTGATGGCAGAGAAATCAAACTGCTCCACCCGCTGACTCAGCGTGGCAGCCAGTTCAGCATCGATGGTGGCAATCTCTTTTACCACCGTGCGGATCTCATCTACATCCAGTACCGTCACGGCGTTTTCAAGGGCGTCATGCAACTCGGCAGGCAAGGCGGCGAGCTGCTCCGGAGAGAGCGTTGCGGTTACGGCTGCAGAGTCTTGTTCTTTATCTTCATAGTGATAACCCACACCCAGGAGGCGGGCCATGCAGTCGAAGATCTCCTCCGGATGAAAAGGTTTTCGCACGAAGTCATCAGAACCTGCAGCCATCACCTCGTCCTTCTGCTCCTTAAAGACGCTGGCGGTGAGGGTGGCGATCTTAACCTCTTTCCCGCCAGGCAACTCGCGGATCTTCAAGGTGGCTTCGAGGCCACCCAGCCGCGGCATGCGCCGGTCCATCCAGATAAACTGGGGGTGCCACTCTTCAAAGAGCTTAATAGTCTCTTCTCCATCTTTGGCGATGCGCACTTTAAAACCGGCCTGTTCCAGTAGTTGCTGCAGTAGCAGCTGATTTTCCAGCTGATCCTCGGCGATAAGGATGCGCCACTCCCGCTTGGGATCCTCCAGGCCGATCACCTTGCGTGTCTCCTTCTCTTCAACCGGATGAATCTGATCCGCTTTGCCTGGTGCGACCTTGATGAAAAAATAGAAGGTGGTGCCCATACCCGGCTGGCCGGCGGCGGAGACTTTGCCATCCATCAGTTCAACAAACTGGCGGGTGATGGCAAGCCCCAGCCCGGTGCCTTTCTGTTCGATGGCACTGACCAACTGCTCGAAGGGCTGGAAAATACGCTTGACATCCTCGGGATCAATGCCTCTACCAGTATCCTGTACCTCCCCTCTCAGGATGATATGGCCAGGGTCTTCGTTTTCTGCCTTCAGGCGAATAGTTACACTCCCCTGATCGGTAAACTTGATGGAGTTGCTCAAAAGGTTGATGAGAATCTGGCGAATCCTGGGGCCATCGGCGTGCACAAAGCGGGGGAAGCCAGAGGCTTGATCCAGCAATAGCTGTAGTCCCTTCTGTTCGGCACGCACTCGCATCATATCGGTGACATCGAGGATCAGTGACTCAAGGTCGATATCAGTTGTTTCCAGCTGGGTCTTGCCGGCTTCGATCTTGGACATGTCCAGCACGTCATTAATCAGTTGCAGCAGATGCCGGCCGGAACGGTTGATGATCGCCAGGTTGCTCTTATCCTGTTCGTTGTGGCGGCGATCCGAACTCATCATCTCGGAGAAGCCTAATACCGCATTGAGCGGCGTGCGCAACTCGTGGCTCATGTTGGCGAGGAACAGGGACTTGGCCCTGTTGGCCGTTTCGGCCCGCTCTTTTTCCTGCGTCAGTTCAGCTTCTGTCTGTTGGTGGTGCGTTATCTCCCGGGAGAGTGCATTGGTTCGCTCATTCAAGAAACGGTTGATATGTTTGATGCGCCACATGTAGAAGAGCGACATCACAAGCAAAATGAAAACGAGGATCGCAGCACCACCAAGGGCCCAGTAAAAATAGAGCCTCTCTCGCGACAGGTATATGATCTCCTTGGATCTCCACTTGCCCAATATCCGGCTCCGTGTGCCGTCCCTCAGAATTTCGTCCAGCCCGTAGTTGATTCGATCCAGCAGAGCCTTGTTTCCCTTTCTGACGGCAATCATCGAATAACTGCTTTCAACCGGATCATCAACCACTGAAATACCCTTGATGCCGCTCGTATACAGTACGTATTCACCCACCCAGCGGTCGACGATAAGAGCATCGATTTCGCCATGCTTGATCAGTTCAAAACCGCTCTCCCAACTTGGTATTATCCTGAGGTTGATGAGGGGGTGTTTCTTAAGGAGCTGGAAGGGATAGCCCTTTTTCTCAACGCCAACCGTTCCCTCATAAAGAGAGGCGATGTTGTTGATGTCCGGCCGGACGCTCTTTCGGAATATCGTGAAGTCTGAAGCGAGAAGTGGTTTCGAAAAGTCGTAGATCTTCTCCCGCTCCTTGTTCGAATTGATTTGCAGCAGGGCGTCGGCATCACCCCGTTGTAACCGCTGTTGTGCTAGTGACCAATCCATAGCCTGGATATCAACCGTCAGGCCGGCCCTCTCCGACAGGGCGCGGGTGAGCTCTATAACCAAACCTTCAGGTTTGCCGTCTTCTACATAGATCATTGGCGGAATGTTCTTATTGCCCAGAAAAGCAAGGGGCTTCTCCTCTCTGACAGCGGGAAGAGAGACAAGCTCCACATCCAGGATGCCGAGCCACTTTTCCCGTAGTCGCTCATAGGTACCGTCGGCCATGACAATTGCCAACCCCTCATTGAGAAGCGCCAGCAGGCTCTCGTTACCCTTAGTCACTGCAAAGGAGAACTCCTGGCGAAACGTCGTAATGGGTGCCACGGCGGTTTTGAGATTATCCAGTTTGAGATCCCTGATCAGGTTGAGGCCGACCAGGCGTTGCATCACCACTGCATCCAACTCACCCCGTGATAGCTTCAACAACGCTTCTTCATAGGATTCTGTGTTGATCAGCTGTTCTGATAGCTTCTCCCGGCGCATGAACTCATCCGCAATATCACTCCGCATCACCCCGACACGGCGCAGCTTCAAGTCCTCAATAGTATTGATGCCTCGCTCTTCCTCACGCACAAATACAGCGCCGTACATCTTTAGATAGGGAGTGGTGAAGTCGAAGACTGCTTCGCGCTCAGGAGAGTGGGCCACCACGGGCAAGGCCTCAATGCGGCCATCGATCAGATCCTGTTTGATCTCGGCCCAGGGGCGTACCTCGTAGGTTACCTCGCGATTCATCGCTTTGAGAGCTGCTTGCATCAGCTCGACAGAGAACCCCCCCGCACTGCCATCCTCCTGGACGGTGGAGAAGGGCGGGTAATCGAGTTCACTGGCTGATATCACCGGGGGAGTATCAGCGTGTCCCAGGGAGAAAAACAGACCTGCCGCGATCCAGTAGATAAACCGTATTACAGCAGAGTGAACTCTTATTTGGCTGGCCATTTCAACCTAGATCCCATTATCCTGGAGTCCGCAGTTGGACGAGGTGAAGCGTGCAATTCACCCCGTAGCGTGGTTCACCCGGCAGGTGAAAGCGTAAATTGATATCAACGGTTCTCATATCAACAACTTAGCCTCAGAATGGAACGGTCAACTGCGGTTTCTAGGATTATTCTGCACCTGTTGCCCTGAAGTGTAGTAGGAAACTACAAAATCAGCCGGTTTGTCTCTTGCGAATACTGGACACCACCAAGCTCATCACCCTGCTGCTGACCACGTTGTCGGCGGACTAACTGAAGGTATACTCCCGAATCACATCCTGAATACCGGCAATAACCTCTTCGCTGGGATTGATCAGCTGAAAACCGGTATTGTACAGGGAAGGGTTTTTGTCACTTCTCTCCCAGCGGCTGCAGGCGTGGCAACGGATATTCATAAACTGCTCGTCGGGGTCTTCCCGACGAATCTCCATTGAAAACTCCCTCCCCAGCCCGATCGGCTGGTTGCTGAGCAGCATCAGGCCGTCGGTGTTGATGTCGATCAGGTGGCCGAGCAGTCGGTCGTTGTTCAGATCCCATACCTTGAGGTAGTAGATCAGATTGTGCCGCTGTCTGAGCGCCCGCTCCTCCCCGCTGGTCTCATTGTCACTGGGGGGGGCGGGCGTTCGTTTTCCAAAGTACATCTCTAATCCTCTGTTTATTTACGTCGTGGTGAGAGCGCTATCCATCCGGTCTGAATGAAACTGTGTTCGCGATTGCTTTCCCGCCATTAGTGCTTACCGTGGGGTGGTATCTCTGAATCACCCGAACTGGGCAGTTACCAAAAGTGTAGATCAATGTGTGATCCACTTCTTTCGAACCCTGCATTTTTGTGCCATATAAAAAAAGAGTTCACGGTACAGATCGTCGGCGCTACAATTCCCCCCTATGAAATTACTTGCAATTGAGACCGCCGGTGAGGCTTGCTCCGCAGCACTGCTGATTGACGGCGAGATAACAGAGCGCTGCAGGGTTGAACCCCGCGGCCACAGTAAACTGATTCTGCTGATGGTGGAGGAGCTGCTGGCGGATGCAGGGTTGCCAGTCTCCGCCCTGGATGCGGTGGCGTTTGGTAGAGGGCCGGGCTCTTTTACCGGCGTACGTATCGCCACCGGTGTCATTCAGGGGATCGCTTTTGCGGCGGATCTGCCGGTGGCACCGGTCTCCACTTTGGCTGCTCTGGCCCAGCGCGGTTATCGGGAGGGTGGAGAAGAGCGTCTGCTGCCCGCCTTTGATGCGCGAATGCAGGAGGTCTACTGGGGGGCTTATGAAATCGGAGATGCGGGATTGGTAGAGGCGGTGGCACTCGACCAGGTTGCTGATCCCGCCACATTAGCCGTGCCGCTGGGTGATAGTTGGTGTGGCTTGGGTAGAGGCTGGGGAAGTTATGGACAGCAGTTGGAGACGCTTCTCGGCAGCCGTCTCAAGCGGGTGATGCCGGAGTTGCTCTGTAGCGCCCATGATGTGGCCCTTCTCGGCGCGGCCCGTGCCGCCGCCAATGATCTTGTTCCGGCAGAGATGGCACTACCGGTCTACCTTCGCGACAAGGTGGCTGCGAAACCGGGCAAGAGATGAATGCTACTTAGTGTCCGTCAAGAAAACCTAAAAGCGGAACACAGAGAGCACAGAGAATCACAAAGGTCGCAGAGGAGAGTTTCTTGTTACATGGGACTTTCTGACAATGAGTATTATGCCTAACTGGCTACTGGCTATGCGCGATAATCCTGAAAACCGCATTTATGGTGGAACAGGGGGGTGCTGTAGGAGCGAACTTGTTCGCGATGGACTCCGAGACGAGCTCTTCGCGAACAAGTTCGCTCCTACCCCGCACCCAACTGAATAGTTACGAGCAAACAACAGAGTGGTGGTTACGGGCTGAAAGATGTCGAGTGGTTGCCAATCACGAAGAGAGAGGGGGGGGGGCAGGAAATGAACACCTATCAACTATGGTCGCTATGGAATGAATTGCCGATAGCCCCTGAAGATGTGCTGGGCGAATATCCGCTGAGCGTCGCCATGAGCCGGGGGAATATAGGGGGGTTGCAGGAAGGATGGCTGTTTGGGGAAAAAAATGGAGAAATCCGGCTTTGTGACCCCCAGATGAGGCCTTTCTATCTGTCAGGTGATGCCATTCCGGTGACCGTTCAGTCCGTACCCATGGTCAGTGGCGATGAAGTACTGACTGAAGGCCATATCGTGACCCTCCCTGATCGAGACGTTTCGGTCGCCGTCACTCCGTTACTGTCGGGTTGCACCATCGGTATCCGGCGCGACGGAACCGCCATGTTTCACAAACAACCGCAAGAGAACGAGGATGGCTGGATACTGCAGGATCGTATCACCACCACCCACGGAGGAGAGTACCGATGCTTCGGCAGGAACAATTATCAACGACAGGACTGCACCGTCATCGGCATCAATCTGGGTGGATGGGAGTTCTATAGCCAGAGACACAAGGTCGTAGAGATAGGGCGCGGCCAATGGGTCAAGCGGGTAGCGGGGGTCTCCCGGATCGGCCTTTGATCCCGGTTTTAGCTATTGAAGGTGCGTCCATGCACGGTCGGGGAACTATCAGACGGTGATTCTATTCCCCCGGAACATCCGGAAGCGGCACAGATGCGGGGCCGCCATCCTGATTGTAATAATCATACTTTCTGTTGAGCCTTGATTGGAAGTTCCAGGCTTCGGCGTGACTAAGTCCGCTCTTCTCAGGGAAGATTAATCTGATATAGAGTCCGTTCTCTTTCTGCTGTTTTAGCTGATCAAGGTGCTTCTCCAGTGCCGCGAGAGCGACTTCCCGGTAGCCCGGCGCCTCTTCGGTCTGGTATTCGATCAGCAGTTTACCCCCGGTTGACTTGGTGTAGCGAACCGATACCACATAATGCCCCTGAGGGGAGCGGGCAGGACGAACCAGCTTGTTATATTTGACCCTTAGCGTGTCGTAGTCACTCTTTACGATGGAGAGCTCTCGAACGGAGCGCTGCTCCAGGTTTCTCACCTCGGCCAGTTCGAGAGACTGTTCACCGAGGCGCCCCTGCAGGCCACTAAGTTGCTGCTCGACTGTGTCGCGCTCCTCCTCGATACTGCTCAGGTCGGTTTGGAGTGCGGCCAGTTGCTGCTGATAGTTGCGCAGTTGCTGCTGGGTATTGGCCAACTGCTGCTGGGCACTGTCCAGCTGCTGCTGTGAGCTTGCCAGCTGTTGCTGGGTGGCTTCGAGATTCTGCTGCAGTGTCTCCATATTCTGCTTCTGGGATGCAATGGTGGTGTTGGCTCTTTTCAGCCGCTGATTCAGGGAGAACTTCTCGGCGATGAGCTGTCTCTGGCGCAGCTCCAGGTTCTCTTTCTCCGCCCGCAGCCGCGAGATGGCGTCCGACTGGCTACCAATGGTGGAGACCTGGGTCTGACGCTGCTCCTCCATCTGCATTAGTCGCACCCTGAGCATCGATAGCTCGTTTTCGGCGGCGATCAGGCGCAGTGCCAGATCCTCCTTCTCTTCACCGGTGGAACGCGCCAGCTCGACGGCGGTACGCTCAGCCTCCATGGTGGCGCGGAGCTGGTTCACCAGCTCGGTGTTGCGCAGTAACAGCACCACCATGCTGATCATAAAGATCATCACCACCACCGTCATGATATCGGTGAATGATGGCCAGAAACTGTCTTGATTCTGCCCCTCCTGGCGGTTGAGCCGGAGGTCGATAAAGCTGCCTTGAGGGTTCATCGGTCTTCAGGCAGGCGGAAGCCGGATTTGAGTAGCTGTTTGATCTCTACCATCTCATCGGTGATGGGATGTATCTGGGCGTCGTAGACATTTTTCAGGGCGGTACTAATATGGGTCTCCAACTCGGCGAAGGCATTTTGAGAACCCTGCATCTCTGCCGCCAGCTCCTGATAAGACTGCTGTGATGATCCCATCTGGTTGATCAGCCCCTGAAGAGAACGGATCAGGCCGCTGAACTCAAACAGTATGCTCTCGGTCTGAATCTGAAATATCGGCAGTAGGTGGGTTGCGGTTACCTCTTCGATAGCGCTCACCAGGTTAGTCTGGGCATCCGTCAGTTTCATATAGAAGTAGCCGAAAAAGAGGTAGCAGACGATGGCGGTAATGGTGGTCGAGAGGGCGGTGGACATGCCGTGAACCACAATACCCATACCGTCCACATTGGCTGCGGAAGCGAGTAGATCGGTGGCGCCGGTGAGGGCGATGGAGAGCGAGACAATGGTGCCGAATACGCCGCAGAGAATGAGGATGTTGTTGACGAATTTTGGAAAGCTGTTGCGGGTGCTTTCAGAGGCCACCAGTGTGGTGGCGAGAGCGCTGTGGTTGATCGGGGTGTTGGCCCGGTGGAGGTTGTGCAGCGTCTTGTAGCGGTGGACGATGATTCTGTTATCGTTAAGATCGGTGAGCGGGTCGATATCCTCCTGCATATTGTGCAGAAAAGTACCAAGGGTTGTCTCCTCCTGCTGGTAACCGATCAGGCTGAAGACAATGTGCAGCAGGCCAATCGTAAACAGGCCGATGATGGCGCCGTTGATGATCAGGCCGGTGGATGTCAGCTGGTTGTGGAAATAGACCTCAATAATAAAGTCGATTTTCCATATCAGCAACGCAGCGACAACCACAGCGGCCAGAAGCATGCGTATAATGATGTTGCGACTGAAATTGTGCCGCAGCTGTAGGCTTTCCAACAGAGTATCCCCAAGTCAAATTATATTTTCCAGATAGCTTACCACAACATGACAAGGCGCATGGAATAGCATTTAGTAACTTCTCAATAACCCAGTGCAGATGGATGACACGGACTTTTTGAGAAGTTACAGTATTTCCCCTTACTGAACTGATTATTCTCTGGATGTTGGATGCACAAACTCAAGCAAGCCCGTGAAACACTACTCACCCTCTACCAGACGGCTCTCGCCCGGGTCTCCGGAAGAGAGGCGGTGAGACGTCAGCTGGGAGGTGGCGGCTATGACTGCTCACTGATTGCCATAGGCAAGGCGGCGGGTGCTATGGCTCAAGGCGCCATCGATCAGTTTGGCAGCCATATTATCGATGGCTTGGTGATCTCCAAACCGGGGCATATCGACCATCAATCACTGCAGACCCATGGGTTGGAGACGATAGAGGCGGGGCATCCGACGCCGGATCAGCGGAGCCTGGCGGCGGGGGCGCGACTGCTTGAGTTCCTGGAGGGGCTTCCCGCTGATCGGCCGCTGCTGTTTCTTATCTCCGGAGGAGCCTCCAGCCTGGTCGAAGTGCTGCGTCCCGGTGTCGGCCCGGTGGAGCTGGAGCAGGTGAACGAGTGGCTGTTGGCCAACGGCATATCGATCACCGATATGAACCAGGTGCGCCGCTCCCTCTCTCTCATCAAAGGGGGCGGGCTTTTGCGCTATATCGGCCATCGGCCGGTGGAGCTGTTGCTGATTTCCGATGTTCCGAAAGATGATCCGGCGGTCATTGGCTCCGGTCTGCTGGTGCCCCCGGTGGATGGACTGGATCCGCCTCTCCCCCGGCAACTCCCTCAATGGATCAGATCGTTGGCAGCGGGTGTGGAGGAGAGCATTTCCGCTCCGGAATCCAATCTCACTATCCATATTGTCGCAAGCCTGCGGGAGGCGCGGGAGGCGGCCGCCGCCAAGGCGCGGGAGTTGGGGTATGAAGTGATCCTGAGCCATGCCCATATCAGCGCGGATGCTGCCACTGCAGGCCGACGTCTGGCAATTGAACTGTGTGAAGCTAACCCCGGAGTTTACATCTGGGGCGGTGAGCCCAGTGTCCAGTTGCCTGAAAATCCCGGGCGGGGTGGGCGCAACCAGCACCTGGCGCTCTCTGCCGCCACCGCCATCGCCGGGCATGATGATGTTTTTTTTCTCTCCATGGCCACCGATGGTGGTGATGGCCCGGGAGATGATGCCGGTGCAGTGGTGGATGGTGGCACTCTCCGTCGTGGAGAGCGGCAGGGAATGGATGTGCTGCAGGCGCTCGATGCCGCCGACTCGGGAAGTTTTCTTGAAGCGAGTGGCGACCTGATCAACACCGGGCCGACGGGAACTAATGTGATGGATCTTATTCTGGGAATCAAGCTATGAGTGACACAACAGCAAATCTCTTTCAGCAGTTGCGGATCTGTCTCTGTGAATCGGATGTGGATAAGAAGCTGCGCCTTGCAACACAGCTGGCCGATGATTGGCGGGCAGGTCGGTTGTTACTACAGCCGCTGGATCTGGAGGATGTAGTGGCGGCGGGGCACCCTCAAAAACCTGAACTGGTGCTGCCCCGCCAGCTGAAAAAGCGCTCACCAAAATCAGAGGAGGGGCGTCTTGCCCTGATTCATGCAGTGACCCATATCGAGTTCAATGCCATCAACCTCGCCTGTGATGCAGCGTTTCGCTTTCGCGATATGCCCGAAGCCTACTACGCTGACTGGATTCGGGTGGCGGCTGAGGAGGCGGAGCACTTTCAGATGCTGCGCCAACGGCTGCGTGACAGCAACCGGGAGTACGGTGACTACCCTGCTCACAACAGCCTCTGGGAGATGGCCCTGACCACCGCCCACGATCCCTTGGTACGTATGGCGCTGGTACCGCGGATGCTGGAGGCGAGAGGGTTGGATGTCAATCCGGGCATGAGCAAGCGGTTTGAACAGGTGGGTGATCAGCAGACAGTGGAGGCGCTGGAAGTGATCCTGAGAGACGAAGTGGGGCATGTGGAGATAGGCTCGCGCTGGTTCCATTATCTCTGCGAGCAGCGGGGGCTGGAGCCAGAACAGACCTACTTCGACCTGCTGAGTAAGTATATGACTGGTCGGGTCAGCTGCCCTCTGCACAAAACGGCCCGCCTGCAAGCCGGGTTCACAGAGCGAGAGCTGGAGCGGCTGGAGGCGATGTGCAGAGGTGGCTGAGCCCTGCCGTCAATGCACGCGGTAGCCGGAGTGGCAGGCGACACACTGCTGCATAACACCTGATAGAGCGGAAAATGCTTCACTCAACCCGCCATCAATGGCTGCATTCTGTGCGGCAATGGCGAAACGACTTGCTGCGCGGTGCATCTCGGTGCCGATGGTCGCCATCCCCGGTGGCATGAATGGCGCCATATGGGCGGCGCCGTGGGCCTGGGTTGCGCTCATGCCGAGGCGTGATTCAGCCACTGCCGCCGCTTCTTCATACTGGTGATTTGCAAGCTGCCGCGTGATCGTCTCCAGGGCGAGCAGGTGATCGCGCATATTCCCCAGCATATGCTCACGCATCATATCCGGAAATTTTACCAGTTGGCGACTCTCTTCGGCGGCTGCTGGAAGGGCGGTGACAAGCATCATCAGGGCACAGATAGTTTTTATGGACATTGGCTCTCTCCTG
>JBEVXT010000170.1:0-4486 GCA_040505955.1 Sedimenticola sp.
AAGCTTGAAAAGCTAACAAAAGCATTGAGAGGGACGCATATTTCACTCGCTTCGCTCGCTACATATGCGCCCCTCATGCTAAGCGTTATGCAAAAAACTAACCTCCGAGCCACTATTGACACACTTTTGATCAGATGACGAACACATTAAAAAACAAGCTACTAAGTCACAGGATGCGTGGATACGCAGAAATTGAGCATTCACCAAGTGCATTTAAACAAGTTAATAAGTTTGAGGTTAAATACTTCGAAGTTGATACTCGGGTAACTAGTGACGGTGAAATATTCGTTTATCACGATAGCGATTTCAAAAGTACTGATGGAATAAAAACATTTAATAAAATGAACGGTAATCAAGTAAAGGCACTTGCGCATTCAAACGGAGAAGGTATCGCAACTCTATTGCAAGCACTAACTGACTTCAAAGCATACTCGAAAGGTGAACAGATTTTTTGTATTGATATTAAAGATTTTGGATTTGAGGAGGTACACCTAAAAGTGGTGCGAGATGTTGGGGTCGAAGATCAGGTCGTTTTCGTTTCCTGGATTCCGCAAACTTTAATACGGCTTTCTGAGTTAGGTGCACAAACACCATTAATACTGTCACATTGGAACTTGAAGAGTTTTAAATGGATTGGAAGTCTTATATCTCGCGCATTGAAAAACAAAACAATTAAGGTTGGTCCATTTGTCTTAATAGGAAACAATGTCGCGGATCATGAATTAGGTGTATTATCACATGGCTTTCAACATGCTCTCGTTACAACAGATATTCCGAACCATTTGCTAGAAATACTAAAACAGTCACGGGGCGGTATATGCGTTCACACGTCAGTGGTCCAGAAACGGCTCAGAAATTATTGCTCTAAAAATAGCTTGTCGCTTTGGGTGTTTAGTGTTACTGCCGTTGATGAATATACGCGGTATGCCAAACTACCAGATGTTGATGTTGTATTTTGTGATGACGCTCCAACCGTCTCTTTAAATTTATAATCTCCTGGGCAGCTAAAGTAAATAGATAGAAATGGAATCGGTAACAACTAAACAGGTACTGGGTTCTAACGGACTTGTACCACTTTTATATCAGTATTTCATGGATTGCAAATACAGTAGTAGCATTATATTTTCGGCATTTTGTATTATTCCATTGGTTCTACTTTCTTCGGTTACGCTGTATGAAGGGCGATTCTATCTAGGTTCGATATTTACTGTAGATAACAATTTAGGTGCAGTTTTAGGAATGAGTTTTCTTGGCGATACGATGGTATGGCCATTTTGTATATTAGTTCCTTTGTTGTTCGTTCTGGTAGTTCGCGCAGCAAACTATGCTTCCATCACGATAAATAGACTTTCTTCTCAAACCATAAATGGTATAGAAAATAGGAAAGGAAAAGAAAATGTCGCAGCTGTCTTGAAAAAAACAAATAAACTATTTCAAGGTAACATTTCACATTATAGAATGCTCATTAAAGCGACCCCGTATCTAGTTGCATTAATATTCTGGGCTTACAATACTACCACCTGCGCTTTTCATAATGAGTTAGGTGAAAAGTATTATCCATATCAGTCTTCAAGAGTTTTTGTCATAACAGACGCAAAGGGTAATACAATCAACCAAGAGAAGGCACTTGATAATCAAATGCTCCTCCCAAAATGGGATTGCGACAAGATTGAAGCACCATTATCAACTTGGTCTACAAGACTATGGACGTTAGTTTACTATGGACTTCCGCCATTTCTTTTAATGCAACTGCTCCTAATAATTGGCGGTTTGTCGCTTTATTTAAAGAGCTTTAGGAATTGGAGTAAAGAGCACAATGCCAAAGAGAGTAAGGATCAATTTCTTGTTAAGCCATTTTCGCATGACGGCTTTGGTGGGCTAGGTTATATTGCTGATACTGGAATGGCATTTTTTTATTCAAGTTTTATCTTCGTATTGCTTATATTGATGTCCTATTTTAAAGAGGGTGTTAGTCCTTCTTGGCATAACTATTTACTCATGGTGTTTGTTTTACCTATATGTCTATACGCGTTTTTATCACCGTCTTTAATTGTAATGAATACAATAAGAGATGCAAAAGAAAAGTACTTGGGCCTGTTGTCTAATGAAGCGAATAAAACATTTTATAACGTAGTATGCAGCGATCTTTTATCTAAAGATCCTAGTTTTGTTTATCAGCATACGCAGGCAATAAAAACTATTTACGAGCAAATACAGAAGATGGCAATATGGCCATTCTCGATCTCAACGGTCATTAAAATATTTGCCACGTTATTATCCCCTATTTTGGCGCTGTTTGCGCAAGAAATCATTAAACATTATTTAGGGTAAAAAGGGTATTTAATAATTAATCAATAAGCTATGAAGAGTAATAATTTGGGTAAAAATCGCATAACAAAAGACAGGACACCCACCACTAAAGCAACTTCACCCACCAACTCAGTAAATAGATAGTTACAGGCGAATACGACCAAATTGTGCAAGACAGAGGGTGAAAATAAAGAGAATTGGGAGGGGAGAAAGGTAATTGTTGAAATCAGGACAGGCCGACTCATGCCCAAGCATGAATGGATGGAGCATTGATTGAAATGGATGTAAAAACTAAGTGCTATAAAGCACCCTCGATTCACACATCCCTTTGATGAACCGTTGACTGAGCTGTTTGGCCATCTCTCGTATTTTATCCACCGATCCCAGTGCAATAGGATGAGGTTGGCCTTTGTGACCGCGAAGGTGGTTAACAAAGGCATCTGGATCGAGTCCCCCCTGTGTCAGCATACATGTCCGCTGTTTTGAATCAGTAAATTTAACCCCATAGGGGGGCGGTAAGTGATGAAGAGATGCCACGATATAGCGAAGAGTTCAAAGAGAAGATTGTACAGAAAATGATGCCACCCAACTCCATGTCAGTAGCTCAAGTGAGTCGTGATGCCGGTATTTCAGAGCCCACCCTGTATAGTTGGAGAAACAAGTATCAGAACGAGGGGAAGTTAGTGCCAGCAGATCCATCTAATCCAGAAAACTGGAGTGGTAAAGACAAGTTAGCCGTGGTCATTGAAACTGCTGCGTTGAATGAGCATGAGCTTTCGGAGTACGGCCGTCAGAAAGGACACTATGCTGAACAGATCACTCGCTGGAAAGAAGGTGCCGCCACAGGTAACGACAGCACGAAATCCGGGGACACACGAAATCCGGGGACACAATACTTAAATCCGGGGACATAAATCCGCGATAAATCCGGGGACACAATACTTCGATAAATCCGGGGACACAATACTTAAATCCGGGGACATAAATCCGCGATAAATCCGGGGACACAATACTTAAATCCGGGGACACAATACTTAATTAGGCTAACCACCGTCCAGAGCATAAGCAGAAGGGTAAAAGTTAAGTATTGTGACCCCAGAACTCCCTGCCCAGAACTCTTAGTTTCTTGCTCTTCTTGGTATGTTCAAAATCCTTTTTATTTATACTCGGGTACCGACTAAATGGCTGGTTTACATTTGTATAAAATTAACCCTCCGTCCCCTTTTGTTTGATTGCGGGTTATAGAGCGTACCCTGCGTGAGCAGTGCCCCGATTTCCCACCTGCGGCCAGATGTTACGTCCCACCTCCATTTTTACAGCTGCATGATGGATGGCTTTTTCGCCCAAACAGAAGAGAGACTGCAGTTCTACGCAGCCACTGGATTGAGTGATGAAGTTATCCAGCAAGCCCAGAAAAAGATCAGAAAGGAGAAATGGGTCAGGTCTAGATTTGAAGCTTTCCTCGTGGCCCAGCGTTAGAACAGTCGTTTTGCCGAATCAGCCATGATCATCCTGGTATCCCACTGCTCCTTTCCCTGACGGCAGGAGAGTCCCCGGCGCACCTCTTTTTCTCCATCAATTATCAGAATTTCCTGAAACTCCCTGCAGAACTGCTTATCTCCCAGCTTGACCGTACGGATAGGCAGCAGTTGGCCATGAATCTTTCCATTGTCGCTCTTCCATGCAACCACCTCACCACTGGGTTTGTGTTCGAGTACGCTGTTCATCACCCGCCGGCTCTCAAGCAAGGTCTCCTCCCGAACCGACTGGGCAAGGATCATCTGCTGCTGCATATGGTAGCCCGCTGAGAAAAACCCCAGGCCGAATCCCAGTGACAACACCGCAACCCCCGCTGCCAGCGCAAAGAAGAGCGGGCGGTGGCGACGGCTGGAATCACCAGCCTGCTGAATTTCCGACTGTTTCGCATGGCTTGCCTGGAGAGCGTAAAGCGTCTCTTCAAGATCCTTCGGCCATGAACTACTCACCTCCTCATCAAGCGCCGCCGTCGAGACCTGTTGAAAACGGCGCACTGTTTTTACATAGTGGGAAGCGACCGTATCAGCGGTGAGATCACGCTTGATCTGCTCCATCAGGCCGGATTCCAGCTCACCGTCGATATAGGCATTGAGTACCGACTCATCAAAACCGCCGATCCGTTTGTTGCTCTGATCAGTCA
>JBEVXT010000171.1:0-37661 GCA_040505955.1 Sedimenticola sp.
CAGGCCGGGTTCTGTTGTTGAATCTGGCCGGGCGATAGCGGGTTTTTCTGCCGCGACGGCCACGGCGAAACATCCTGCGGTCATCCATGGAGGACTTCACGTGGTGGCCACGATGAACCAGGTTGGCCCCCCAGACCACTTTTCGGCCGCTCTTGAACAGAGCGACCAGGGCGAGACCGGTGATCTTACTGCCGGGATCAACCTTGAACTCCATGGGCTGGGTATCACCCTCTGCACGATCCTTGAGAATGATCGTGAAGGGCGCACGACGATACACGGCGGCTTTCTTGGTGTTCAGCAAGCGCCTTGCCCGGGAAGGCCTGCAGGGCATGAGTGGCTTTTTCGTGTTGCTTATTACAAATACAGTGTTCAACTTGTTCTCCTTTGCTTACGCAACGCCCGAAGGCGTAATGGTCACCTCGACCGGATATCCGATGGTTTTCGGTAGCAGCACTGTCGTATGTCGCTTCGTACTGTTTAACTGCTACCCGCAGTGCTGGGGGCTGGTGAAGCACCCCCAGGTGCCTATCTATTCATCGGTATCGATTACTTGTCTCCAAGTGGTCTGGTTGAATCACATAACCTATAAAGATAATCACGGAGGATTGGCTTTATGGGTTAAGGCGACGACTCAACTTCAAAGCGTTTATAGGCCATGGTCAGATGAAGGCCTTCGATTTTGTTACTAGCTAATCGTTCTCTCTCCCTTAGCCAACTCCGCCAAACGCCCCTGCAATCCCTCCACCATCTCCTTAAGCTCCTGTACCTGTGCCGCCCGCTCGGTAAGCGAGGCCACCTCCACACGCAGATCCACAGCTTCCTTCTCCGCTTTTCCCCTGGCCTTGCGCTCCAATCCCTCCGCCTTGGTGGCGTGAGTCAACTCCGCCTTGGCAAGTGCCTTCGCCTCCTGAGCCCTCGCCTTAGTCTGCTCATGGGCTCTTTTTTCGCTCTCCCGGGCATCGTCGCCGGCCTGTAACTCGTGCTTCAGTTTCTCCACGGCTCCGTCCAGGCGCACGGTCTCCCTCTCCAGCTCATTCTTGGATGCGCTCAGCGCCTCGGTGAGTGAGGCCACCTCAACACGCAGCTCCGTTGCCACCTGTTCCGCCTTCTCCCGGGCTTGGCGTTCCCGATTCGCGTCCTTGGTGGCGTGACTCAGCTCCGACTTGGCAAGTGTCTTCGCCTCCTGCGCCTTGGCCTTGGTCTGATCATGGGCTATTTTCTCGCCCACCAGATTATCGAAGCCAGCCTGTTGCTCGATTTTTGACGTTTCCAGTGCCTCGTCCAGGTGCTCGATCTCCTTCAGCATCTCCGAACGCTCCCTCTCCAGCTCCTTTCTCAATGCGCTCAGCGCCTCCCGCTCGGCCTCCAGCTGTGCCTGGGTCTCCTTCCAGGCGGCACCCCACACCTGGCGCATGGCCGATTCGACCTGCTCAGGCAGCGGTGGCAGCGCGTCGGCGTGGGTCAGCTCATGCTGCTCTTTCCACTCAGCCAGCAGCGGCGTGATGGTGTTGGGGCTACCGCCACCAAGGCGGTTGCGCACGGCCACGACAGTAGGGGTCTGTCCCTCTAGCGCCAGGGCATCGGCCGCCTCGAATACTTGATCACGCGTTACGCCGGGTCTTGCCATGATGTCTCTCCTCGAAAAGATAACGTAATATAGTGTAATTACGTAATTATGATACATTACATTATCTTAATCTGCAACAAATCATCGGGATATAATTGTAGGTATCGTACTCTTTTCTCCGTGGTGGGGCAGGCGTGAGGTGTAGTGGCGCTATTCATCTGGCCTGGGCGCTACGAGAGCGGTATGATAAAGAAATAAAATCTGAGCTTGCTTGATATATGGAGAGAAGGGTATGGACACCGTTAATCTTGATACTGTGACTGTGAACTTTGATGTCCCCGGGGGGCCGCAACGGCAAACCGTCGCTTACCTACTGGCAATTCTCTTTTCGGCCTTCACCTTCCCAGCCCAAGCGTGGGACGAGCAGCAGGCTCTGGAATTCATCATGGCTAATAACCCGGTGCTCCGCTCCTACCGCACGGTGATCAATGAATACACACCGGCAGCGACTACGTTGAATCGCGTGCTGGAGCACGCATCTATCTACGGCAAAGCCGGTGCCGGCGGTACCGACTATCAGAATCAGCCGGTAGTGCTGCAGGCGGGTATTCAGATCAAGATCCCCCTGGCCTCGACAAAGGAGCGCCAGCGCTTTGCCATGAAGGCGGTGGAGGAGACCAAGGCGATAAATGAGATTCAGAGCAAGGTGATGGCCGACCTGGCACAGTTGCGCCAGCACGAGGCCGACCAGGCGGCTACCGCCAAACGGCTCAAGTTCTACGAGGATAAATCAGGTTGGCTGAAGAAGCGGGTAGAGGAGGGCTACGACGAGGTGACCTCTCTCTGGGATATTGGCCAGAAGCTCAACGAGGAGCGTGCCATCGCTGACCGCTTGGCTATCCTGCTCTCTTCCGTGCAGTATCAGGTGGCCCACCATGCCGGTGAGCATTGGGGGGTATTACTGGACTACCTCAAGGGTCGAGCTTTACTGAAGAATAATAAGTTAAGTCAACTTAAGTAGACTTTACTTAAGTTAAGTAAAGGTGGATCAGGGAGGATTAGGTGCAGAGAATCACCGGACTGATAGGCCGTGATGAGCTGGTGAAACAGATTGTCAGGGAGATCAAAAAGGGAAAGCATGTGGTGCTGACTGGTTCCGTTGGAATCGGTAAGTCGGTGGTGCTCGAAGCGGCGTTAAAAATTATCGAACCTCGACCCTCCGAGTGGCGTCAGTTCAACCCCATCGAGGAAGAGGCAGATCCGCTTGAGGATGACATCCCGACGCTACCGGCTCCAGCCAGCAGCAATAACACGGTGCTGGTCTACCTGTCAGACCACCAAGCCAAGGGTCAGTTCGTACAGATGACCAGGCGCTTGCTGGAGACCGGCATCCTGAAACCCTCCAGCATCGATCTGGCGAAGGAGCTGGACGAGCTGCCGCCGGCGCGGATCGAGTGGCGCAAAATCCGGCGCCAGGTGAACCGTATGAGCATCCGCGATCTCTCCGGCGCCATTATCCCCGCGATCTACGCCTATGAGGGTCGTGTACTCATTGCCGTGGATGACATGACCCGACTCACGCCGACCCAGCAGGCCTTCTGGTTGGCGATCTTCGAACATGCTCAGGTGGTGTGCTGTGCCAGTGAGCGCAAGAGTGGCCTGCGCAAGCTCTGGTGGAAGATGAAAGTGATTGAGGTGCCGCGCCTAGTGCCGGATGACACCAAGGCTATCGTCAAAGAGTACATCGCTCAGAAAGGGGTGATGATTGAATCACCTGATCTCTATGTCAGCCATGTGGTGAAGCAGGCCGGTGGCAACCCCCAGGCGATCCACGACATGGTGGATGAGAGCAGCAAGGAGCGCGTGGTGGATAAGCGCCAGATCAGGGAGATGCGCCACCAAGCCGGTGTCAGGTATCTGGATTTCACCCCGGTGATGATCGTCACCGGTGCCCTGGTGGTGGCGACCCGCTATATCGCCATCGGCCTGGGCGACAAGTCACTCTATATAATGGCCGGGATCGGTGCGGCCCTGTTCCTGAGTATCCGCTTCTTCATGAACAAGGGCGCGGGTAAGGCCAACGCATGATCGCCGGTACCCATGTCGCCTTTGCCACCGCCCTCTACCTGGGCGGTGCCGCCCTCTTTGAGTACCCACCGAGTATCGTTGGTTGGGCTCTGACAGCCACGGCCTCCCTGCTGCCGGATATCGATCTCCCCACCTCAAAGTTTGGCCGAGTGCTGTTTTGGTTATCGACCCGGCTGGAGAGGCGCTTTGGTCATCGCACCATGACCCACTCGATAGTGGCGCTGTTTGTGGTCGCCATGCTGGCCGGACCTCTGTATCCGGTAGAGCCTGCCTGGTTCTGGGCGGTGGTGGGTGGCTACTGGAGCCATATCTGGATCGATATGGTGAACCTGCGCGGTGCCGACTTGCTGTGGCCCTCGCCGGTACGTGTGGTGTTCCCCGGTAACAGGCGCTACCGGCTTGAGACCGGGAGCAAGGCTGAAATGGTGCTCCTCACATCGTTTCTCGCGTTTTCTGTACTACTTTACCCCGTCGCCGGCTCTGGGTTTCGCGTAGGGCTGCAGCATCTGCTGGGTAACTTCGAGATGGCCCACGATACCTTCATCAAAAACGCCGGCAGCTACTGGTACACCCTCAAGCTGGATGCTATCGACAACCTGACCCTGGAGCATGTGGAGTGTGATTGCCAAGTGGTGGGTGCCTGGAAGATGGGGCTGATTGTCATCAAGGATGGAGAGCCCAGGGCGGTGGGAATGAGCCAGGATAAACACAACCTCTATCCGACTCATGCCGAGCTGCTAAAGGGTGAGCCGCTACGGGTGGTGGCCCACCGGGTCAATATGCGGGGCCGGTCACTGCGTTGGCTGCTGGATCGGCTGGATCAGCGGCATACATTTTATCTATCCGGCCAGGTGGTGGTGGGGCGTGCAGCGGCACCGGTGGAGAATATCGACCTGTACCGTCCGGCGTCACTGAGCGGGAAGGTGCTCAGGCTGCACTATGCCAGGGAGGCGGAGCTGGAACCGTATCTTGGGCTGGTTGCGGCTGAGGGGGAGGTCTATGTGCAGTTTTGGCTGCGGCCGGGGGATGAGGTGGTGGAGCTGGTGGTTGAGGAGGATGCCAGGCGGGAGGTGGTGCCGGAGGTGTTGGAGGGGTATTTGTGAGGTATCACCAAATGTCCTCAAAGCGACTAAAGCGGAAGCTTAGGATTGACCTGGCTGATGTCCGCTCATAGCCACAAGCGGACTAAACGAAATCCTTTTTGGATGGCTGCTACGCGACCAGAGAAGACATTAACAGCAAGCAACAGCCAGCACAAAAAGAAGAGAGTAGATAGGTGGAGCTTTTGGCTGTCAGATAAAAGTGATTGTTAGCAGAAAAATATGGATATCTATACAATTCAACCACTGCTCAGTAAGAAGTATTCTTCGACCTTTTTCATACGAACATAAGCAGATCTACTTACTTGTACGGCCAATCATCTACCTCACTAGAACTCACACTGATATCACTCTTTTGATAAAGGTCCACACTGAACTCAAGCACCTCCCTATCCTGCGTATTGATAGTGATAGTCAATTCACCCTGTAGGATGTCTATCTGTTGAACAGTCTCATATGCAGTTTCCATGTAGATCAGCTTCCCTTCCTCAGAATCATATATAGCAGTGTTTTGGTCGCCATAGCTTAGATCTACTTCATAATCAATAGTGGCCACCAGATCGAACATAGCTTCTGTCTCTTCTTCATTTAATGCCCGTACGTGGAGAAGATGGGTTTCAAGAGAGATGTTCAGAATGCGAGTATCATCTACATCACCATCTTGGTCGTTCAGAACAAACCCCAAGTTCAAGAAATCCTCAGAGACATTTTGCTCAATATCGTTGGTTAGTGTTTTACATGCGGTCTTAGCTACTGTGGGCAACTCATCAAACTCATATGCAATACGTTCTAATAGCTCCTGCAGGTTGCCAACATATTCGACATTAAGAAAATGCTTTGCACCATTCTTGAAATCCCCGTCGCTACTTGCTATCAGTACAGTCTTCTCTTCACTTAAACCCCATTCGGAAAGGATTGAAAGCGCGAATGCATCTGGAAATTCTGATTTCTTTTTCCCTTCGCCAAAAGGCGCTTGCTGTGAAAAATAGAGCTCAAATATCTTACCAGGGTCGCTTCCATCGTAATCCAGCTCTCTTACATGGATCTGGGCCATGTAGTTCTCTAGCTTGGATACCAGCTTTCCTTTGATATCTTCTCTATCAAACGGGGCGAACAATGCACTGGACAGTTCATTGTCAAGATTCTTCAGAACCCTCGCTTCCTTCCTGGTGTTTGCAATCGCCCTTTTGGATTTGCGTGTTGCCTCATCAAGGCCGGCGATAATTTCCTCTTTTGTCAGGTTAGGCATGCCAACTTCGATATGATCAGCAGCAACACGGTCGGAGACTGTACTTAGGCGTGGGCCTGAATAATTGAAGTTTGCTCCTTTAAACTCTGATGTATCAATAAAAATAAGCCGTTTCATAATATTTATCATTCATTGGAAGGTAGGTATCAGCAGCTATTCGAGTATTTTACTCACAAAGTTCAGATACTGAAATCATAAGGGGCGCATATATGCGGGCACCCAGAAATGCAAGTAATGGAGCCAAAGCAGTAAGGGTCAGGCTTGCGCTATTGCAGTAAGTTGCCTGCAAGGTCCGCTATCTGGCCGATAGCACCAGTCTAACCTATATTCCCTGATGTCCGCTCCTGCCACACAGCAGCCCTTGTGACTCCCGAGTGCCAACATCCGCTTACCTGGTGCCATCTGCATTCAGCCGTTCCCAAAGCACCTCCAAGATTACCATCGACGCATCGTCTGCGTTGCAAGGTATCGCAGGATTTCAGTAGCTCCGGGTTACCCGTATGAAGCTCAAAGCCGTTCCTGATTGCGAGCCCCAGTGAGGCACAACCTCTATCCGACCCACGCCGAGTTGGTGAAGGGCGAGCCGCTACGGGTAGTGGCCCATCGGATGAATATGCGCGGTCGCTCTTTGCGGTGGCTGCTGGATCGGTTGGACAAGCGGCATACCCTATATATAAGCGGACAGCTGGTGGTGGGGCGTGCTGCGGCGCCGGTGGAGAATATCGACCTGTACCGGCCTGACTCACTGAGTGGGACGGTGCTCAGACTGCACTATGCCCGGGAGGCGGAGCTGGAGCCGTACTTGGGGCTGGTGGCGGCTGAGGGGGAGGTCTATGTGCAGTTCTGGTTGCGGCCGGGGGATGAGGTGGTGGTGCTGGTGGTTGGGGAGGATGCTCGGCGGGAGGTGGTGCCGGTGGTGTTGGAGGGGTATTTGTGAGGTATCACCAAATGTCCTCAAAGCGACTAAAGCGGAAGCTTAGGATTGACCTGGCTGATGTCCGCTCATAGCCCAAGCGGACATTACGCCTGAAATCACTGGGAAATTTGAGCTGCGGTACGCAGTGGAGTACCTTAAATTTATCCATGTGAATTTACCTTGTTAGGCAATTTATCATTGACTTGCTTTTCAACTAGCTCTGATAACTTGACTAGATGAGTGTTTTGAGAAAGAGCATCTGTATCCATTTCCTCAAGGGTGATTTCAAAAGCTTCTTCGATTAGCATATGTATTTCAACCCAATCGAGTGAGTCGATATCAAGCTGTCCGATGCTTGTATGATCTTTTAGAAAATCTTGATCCACAGTTAGATGCTGAGCTAACAGTGCTCTAAGCCTTTCCCTAGTAGGTAGCGCAGAATTGTTAATCCTTTTTGCCATCTTCTTGTGGTGAATGTTCCTAGCAAGGCGCGAAACTGACTCTTTCAATGACAAAAAAAGTCTTTTTATAAAGGAGACTTTTTGACGAGGGCGCAGCTCTTCTGAATACTGGTAAATACCTTCGAGTTTAATGTTTCGTCTAGAAATATACTTATCGAGCTCTGTGCTTAGGGCGATATATTCTTGTATTAGCTCTTGTGCTTCCTCACTCGCTCTCGATGTCCGACTTTTCTGGAGGTAATGCAAGCGCCTTTTCCCTAAGGCCAAGAAACTTAGAAGCTCCAGAATGGATGCTAACAAGGTCTCTGTAGTTGTAATGAAAGGAACTTGCGATACCAAGAATGCCACCAGTAAACGCAAAACCAAGGCTTAGTGCCTGTAAATAGAACGAATCAATTGAAGCAATAATTACAGAAGAAAGTGTTGCTGCGGCAAAGAGAGCAAGCATTCCAGACGCCAGAGTGGTTAAGGATCTGTTCTTAACCTGGGTTTCTGCAACATCAAGAAGAACATTCCGCTTGGCTTGTGAATTTCGGGCTACCCTTATGATGTCTGACATTTTTCTTGCTCGCTCATATTTCTGCCTAACGGCCAGCATCAGCGGGAAAGCGAAGTTCCGGTCGTGCCTCCCTCCACTTCGCTTGTAGGAAATAAAACAAAAATACCATGGACAAATTATTCGATGCGTTGGTCAGTCTAGTTCAGGTCAATGACATTCTTCTTGCTCTGCCCTGTCTGATACTCATCTACTGGTTTCGCCTTAATTATCGAGTTTTTTTCGGTGAGCGGAAGGGGACTGATGAGGATCGAGCACGTCTCGACAACGACCTGGCTGCTCGACGTAGCTTGATCGAATCGCGTCCTTTCGAGCAGCGTTATCTCTCTCTCCTGGGGCGAGGTTTAGTTGTTGTGTCTGACCGCTTCACCAAGGATACAGCGAGTCTGGACAGATCATTGGCCGGGACGGGTTGGACTTTGCGGCTGTTCGGTCTCAATCCCTTCACAGAGGGTAGCTATCTACTGTGTTTACGATTGGCGCTAGCCTATCCGATTATTGGTTTTATGATTAGCTGGTTGCTGGGTGGGGTTGG
The DNA here is from genome assembly GCA_040505955.1 of Sedimenticola sp. GTDB lineage: Bacteria > Pseudomonadota > Gammaproteobacteria > Chromatiales > Chromatiaceae > Vondammii. The sequence goes on from JBEVXT010000171.1 coordinate 8,473, forward strand.
CGAAGTTGCTGGGCTGACAATGATGCAAGCACATGTGTCCGGGCCAGAACGGTCATTGGTAGTCGGTAGCTTGGCTCTGATGGTTTTGGCGTGGCGGAAGTTTATGACCAGAGATGGTTGGCGACCGTGGAAATATCTCGCTGTCGCTGTCGCTGTCGCTGTCGCTTTCGCTGGCGCTTTCGCTTTCGCTTTCGCTGGCGCTTTCGCTTTCGCTTTCGCTGGCGCTTTCGCTGTCGCTTTCGCTGGCGCTTTCGCTGTCGCTTTCGCTGGCGCTGGCGCTGTCGCTAGCGCTGTCATTGTCATTGTCATTGTCGCTGTCGCTGGCGCTGTCGCTGTCGCTGTCGCTGGCGCTGTCATTGTCGCTGGCGCTGTCATTGTCGCTTTCGCTTTCGCTTTCGCTTTCGCTTTCGCTGCCGCATGGTTGCGGATGCATATGTATACCCCTGTAGCGGTGGGCCGCTATTGGGTAGGTTACAATTTTATGCTTGCTTCCCTGTTGGTGTTGTCGGTGGCCTGGTTATTATCTCGGACTGTAGTTCCGGATAAGTTGCTATTACTAGTGTTCCTGGGGCTACTCCCCTTGGCCAACGCGGCGCTTGATTGGCTCTCCTTGGGCTTCACTCGTGGTCTGCTCTCTGCTATCCGTCATGGCCATCACTCGGGCGCACAGGCCATTTTCTGGGCCGTGCTCGACATTTTTCTGGCGGTACTCTTCTTGTTTGGTGTCGCTTCCCTGACCGTATTGGTGCTGTCGGCTACTAATGCCGCTGCAGTTTTTTGGGGTGGCGAACCCTTATTGGACCTATTGCTACTGCTCGATGGCCTAAGATTTGACCCTTGGTCACTGGAGTACGGCTGGATCCATTTTATGATGATCTCTACCCTAATCCCGACTCTGCTTCACTTCTTCGTTGCCAGTTTTGCCCTTGTGCTGATTTTGCCTGATCAAGCTAGGCAGTGGATTTTGAACGGCTGGAATCAACGTAATGATAGCCGCACCGTTGCCTTCTGGTATGTATCCCTGATACCGGTTCTCGCCTTTGCGGGACCTGTGTTGATGCTTTGGAGTTTGTGGGAATTGCTTACTGTTGGTGGTGGTGCGGTAGGTTGGTGGTTGCTCGATTGGGTGGTGGGGATTGTTGAGCTGGTTGATCCATCTGCTACACGCTATTTGTCCTGACCTATTCTTTGCAGGGGCTTACTGTTTAGGTGTTCGGCTTGTCACGCCCCTTGCAGTTCCCCCTCAATCCCCGCCTGAGTGCTTGATCGGCAAGGCCCGCGCCAAGCCTCACGCCTATTCTTGATCCCCCTGTCCCCCCAGGGGGAACGCCCGTATCACCTTCGACCTGGATCCAAACTCCGCCGCCTGCTCGGGCCGGCTCCGCAGGCTCGTCCCTCGCCACTACGCCACCCTCCCAAGCGGCTCAGCACTCCGTAGCCAGGCCGTAAGCTCTTCTCACGCCGGCACAGCAGCACGGCACCCAACAAGCCAAACAGCGGCTTATTGGGCTTGCGCTGCTGCACTGGCTACCTCTGGTGTGTGATATAGGTGGTCGGTATCACCCTGGTTTGGAGATATGCCTGGTCATACGGAACAGCTAGAAGTAGATGCTCTCCAGGGCCTTCTTCGATGCGATCATCCTGACTTCGTTTCCTTTGGCAAGGCGTGACAGATAGGGGTAGTTTTTTACTACCCAGTCGTATATCTCCTGTATGAACCTATGAACATCGTGAAGAATTTCCTGGAGAGTATCAGCAATGAATTTATCCATCCTGATTTCGCTTCTTCCGTTGGTTTCATCTGTGATTGTGTATGAGGTGGTCTTACAAAATGACATAGTCTTTGTGCTCCTTGGTTGTCCCTTTAGTGGAGCGGTAAATATACTATAAGGGAATATAATTCTCGTAACTGTTCGGTTGTTGCCTGGCTTAGTCAGGTTGGTGTCTAGGACTGTTTAAAATACCTATTCTATGAGGTTATCTTGGCCATAGATGAGCTATTTCTTTTACGAGTTCGCTTGTAGGTTTACCTGTCTGTAGCTAGTCTTTGGAGTAGCTGGCAAGCCGTCGTAGTTATTCAAGGCTAGGGTAGACTGCAGACGTACTGATCCCACTATCCACAATATCTGTTCCCTCTTCTGTGGATAACCTGTGAGTTTCGTTTTGGAAGGCTTGGTGCTGCTGGGTTGGTATGTTGCTGTTTATTTGTTGGTCAGTTCCTAGAACAGTCCCCGAGGTCTCCCTGACAGCGCCACCTGCTCGGGCCGGTTCCGCCGTTCCCGCCGCCGCTCCGCCACGGCGCGCGTAAAGCCTGACGGCTTAACGTGCTTGCGGCTCCGCAGTCGGCTCGCAGAGGCTCACGGTTTGAGCTCCCGACTCCGCTATGCTTACCCCATGAACCAGCTCTGGCACAAAGAGACACGCTACTACCAAGTGAGACTTGAACAGGACCTATTCGGCTTCTGGGTGGTAACGCGTGTATGGGGCAGGCGTGGCACCAGGCGTGGTCAGATTCGTACTGAAAAGGTCAGCTCACCAGCCCAAGGCCTGCTGCTTCTGGAGGAGATTGGTGCTGTCCGTACACAGCATGGCTATACCCGGGTGCAGTGATGGTGCTCCACTTGCTTGGTTATTTCTTCCATAGTAGATTTGTTTCTGGGCGCAGGAAGCAAAGTTTATGAGGCACGGATGTCTATCCCCCCCATTTTCCCTTTCCTGTTCTCCCCCCGGTCACTTCCTCCTGATGCGGATGGCCACTTATTTGTTACTTTTGTTAGGAGTAGGAAGCTATGTTGAGTTTGACCCGGCGTGTAGGAGAGTCTGTATTAATCGGTGATGATATCGAGGTCTATGTGCATCAAATTAGGGGTGGTCAGGTGAACCTGATGTTCAAAGCTCCCAGGGATGTTGTGATCGACCGTCTGGAGTTACGCCGTGCGAAGGAACTCACCAGAAAGGGTGACCAGTCCACTGCGAGATAGAAGGCCGTGCTGATACGCGGCTCTTATGCTATCTGCTGTGTGGTCGGCTAAGTGCCGGCCAGTTTGTTTGATGCAAAGCCCTCAATATATTAGTCTTATCTGTACAAAAAATGTTTCACATGTGAAACTTAACGGGTCAAAATATTGACCATGCCTAAAGGGGTAACTATGAAGACACTAGTGATTGCTAATCAAAAAGGCGGGGTGGGAAAAAGTACCCTCGCCGTACATTTGGCTTGGTGGGCCGTCAAAACTGAGCGGCGCGTCCTGGTTGTTGATTTTGATGGTCAGGCCAACAGTACCCACACTTTCGTTGATGCAGATTCAAGTACCCTCGGTCTCCCCTCTTCTGGTCTGTTCGCCCCTTTTGTGAGTGGAGAGGCCGAAGCACCGCTAAAAATTAACGGTTACCTGTCTTTGATCGGAGCTGACATGGGGATTAACGATGTCGAGGGCATGTCTCTGGATACTATCGAATACCCCTCCTCCTATCTGCAATCATACAGAGAAGATTTTGATCTGTGTATTATCGACACGCCGCCGAATCTCGGGCGGCGCTTGCTGGCCGCGCTGATAGCAGGTGATGCGGTTATTTCACCGATGGCGCTCAATGGCTACTCAATCGACGGCATTGTTGATCTCCAGCGCACAATTATTGCGGTTAAAAATAAGTACAATCCCCGGTTGAAAAATCTGGGGATATTACCCAATCAAGTAAATCAGCGCAGTAAAACGCAGATCGCCAGACTGGCCGAGTTACGGGAAACGCTGGGAGAAATGGTGTTGCCCTTTATATTGCCTGCACGTGTGGCGGTATCGGATGCTGTTGATAGAGGTCACCCGGTCTGGTTTAAGGCACAGGGTCAGAGCTCTGTAAAGGCGGCTAAAGAGATGAAAGCGGTTGTTAAAGAGATAATGGCGAGGTTAGAAAAATGATACAGACAAAATCAAAAGTAGCGTCGCTTGCCGCACTGATGAACGAGGCTGAACAAGCGGGAAAATCCGGTTTACCGGAAATCGCCCTTGATTCCATACGTCGAGATCCTTTGCAGCCACGAAAAACATTCCCGCCGAAATCCCTCCAGGAGCTGTGTGAGTCTATAAAAGCACAAGGGGTTGTACAGCCGATAGTGATCAGGCCTGACCCTGACAACGGAGGCTATCTATTGATTACAGGGGAGCGGCGTTGGCGATCATCGCAGATGGCCGGGCTGACGACTATACCCGCTGTGATCCGCGATATTGACGATAATACGGCGCTGGCCTGTCAGTTGGTTGAAAACCTGGATCGGGAAAACGTGCCCGTGCTGGAGGAGGCGGAAGCCGTCTCCAGGCTGGTGACGATACTGGGGAAAGGTAATAAGGTTGCTAAAGCGCTGGGGAGATCTCCGGCATGGGTATCACAGAAGAGAAAGTTGCATAAGGCGGCGGCGGTGCTCCAACCCTTTGTGGATAGTGGTGCCAGTCGCGATCCCGAAGTGCTGGGCATGTTGGTGGATTTGCACAAAACAGCCCCTGATCCCTATGGTCAGTTTTTGACTAATATGCAGAGCGTCACACGGCAGAGTGTGCGTGATGCCCTTGATATTGCAAAGGGGAAAAAGGTACCGGATACGGATACAGCTGGAGAAGGAGAGGCGGGGGAGGGTGCTGAAAAAGTTTCACATGTGAAACAAAAAGAGCCGCTGAATGAGGATAATGAGGATAAAATTGAGAGTGGGGATATTGATGCCCCTGCCGGTCTTTCGCCTTCGCCTGCAGCCGAAAAGAAAAAGCCGCCGATGAAAAAGCGGATAGATCCCTCTATTTTAGCACTTGAAGAAACCCTCACTCATCATACTGGAGCAGCTGTAAAGATTGATTATGATGCAGACAAAGGCGGCGTTATCCACATCAATTTTCACAGCCTGGAAGAGCTGGACACAATCATGGATACCTTCCAGTAATTACTGTGATCCGGCTTTACAGTCGGGTCCCTTCCTTCCCGATGAAAATACCCCCCTCAGATCGTAGATCCATATTGAGCGCGTATCGATACGCCTACAGCGGCACTCCGGCAGCTGCTGGAGTGGCGTTGGTTGAGTACGCGGTATATCGGGCTATCATCAGGCCGCGTGGGGCGATTAAAGGAGAGACATTGAGGAGCTGGGCAACGGATGGCGATCCTCCGCTATGGTCAGCTCGGGCGGCGGCGCAGTGGCTGCAAGAGCACGATTATTGTCCGAAAGATGAACGGCAGAGGAGGGCGGTTGAAGCGGCTGCGGAGGCCTAAAAATTTCACATGTGAAACTTATTTCACAGTTGAGGTGAGAGCTCCCCTCAATCACCTCATATTTCATATATTATTGAGCCGATAACCTGCTATAATCACCTCATGTCCTGGATATGGGAAAATAAAGAGTGGCCTGATTATCAATACGACGCTTCGAGATTTTCCGAGCGCGTTGCTGATTTCCACCTGAAAGCGGCTCGGATGTATGGTCGGATTGAGGCGTTACCCGGTAACTACCAAGCTGATGCGTTAGTGGATCTGATGCTTTCCGAGGCGATTAAAACCAGTGCGCTGGAGGGTGAACACTTAGATCGTGATTCCGTGCGCTCATCATTGAAAGTCTTTTCCGGGTTCAAGCCTGGACCATTATCCAAGGATCATAAAGCAAACGGGATTGCTGCTGTCATGGTCGATGTCCGCCAGAAGTGGGATCAACCTTTGAGCCGGGATATTTTATGCGATTGGCAATTTACCCTCCTCCAGGATGCACCGTACCATATTGGGTTGACCGGTCATTATCGTGGTGGCCGTATGGAGATTGTCTCTGGAGCGTATGGTCACGAACGAGTGCATTACGAAGCGCCCCCTCCTGATCAGGTGGAGGCCGAAATGTCCCGTTTTATTGATTGGTACAACGGCACCAGTCCAATCACGGGTGATGGATCTTTATCTTTACCAGGTCCGATCAAGGCGGGTGTCGCGCATGTTTGGTTTGAAAACATACATCCTTTTGACGATGGAAATGGCCGCGTTGGCCGTGCGATTGCAGATCATGCGCTCTCACAATCTCTTGGCTATCCAACGATGGCGTGTCTAGCCACTTCTATCGAAGCAAACAAAAAAAGTTACTACCAGGAACTGGACTGGATCGGTCGCGGAAATCTGGAAGTGAATAGGTGGATAGATTTTTTCACTGCCGCTGTTAACCAGGCACAGGACATAGCGAAGAAAGAAGTTGATTTTGTGCTGGGTAAAACCCGTTTTTATGACCGGTTTCATGATCAGCTTAACGAACGCCAGGCAAAAGCTGTGGAGCGGGTGTTTAACGAAGGTGCAAAGGGGTTTGAGGGTGGGCTAACCACTAAAAAATATTGTGTGATCACGAAATGCTCCCCCGCCACAGCGACTCGCGATCTCACCGAGTTGCTGGGAAAGGGGATAATCAAGCAGCTGCCTGGTGGTGGTCGTAGTACGCACTACGAGCTTGCGACGGTGGCACCGGCAGAGCTACCCGGATGGGGCCGTGATAAGTCTTATCATCACCGGGGCGAGAGTGTTACGACAGCAGTAGATCATACGCAGCAGCTTGAAAAGGTGCGTAGTGAGACAGGGAAAAACGTATGGAAAGCCAACCCGAGGGTGAATTACAGCGGGGTCATCGTAAAAGAGGATGATTCATACGTTTACCAGCAGGTAGCAGAAAATACGTTAGTGGCTCATGAGAAGAGTGTATTTGATAATTCAGAACTGTTGTTAGAGAGAAATCTAGTTATCGGATACAGTCAAAATATCGATGCGGCGGACGGCCCTGGCCCGGAGTCTGGGCGGGCAGTAGTCAAAGAGGCGGATAGTGATAAGGAAGAGGGAAAAAGGCATGGAAGGTAACAATCGGATTGCTCTATGAACGAGAGCAAGGGAGGGTTAAGCAACAAATAATCGAAGAACGCAAAATTAGGAAAGGGATGACCACGCGCCCGCGTGGTTACCCCGGATGGAGCCGTGATAATTCTTATCATCACATGGAGTTAAATTATGGCTACATCAAATGCTATTCCGGAAGAGGCTCTGTATACCGTTTCCCCGACAAACACCGGACAAGAGTACATGTTTACCGACGCTACGAGTGCGGCTCGGCGGTTTTTACAGCTGGATGGAGTCACACGACCGTCGGTTGTGAAGACTGTTTCATATGGGGAAGGAGAGAAGGCCTCCACTGTGGCGCATACGACCGTCATTAGGAAGGGTGATCATTCTAAATACGGCCAGTCCGTTGGAAGTGGTGATCAGGCATTTAAAGAGGCGTTTGATCAGTTATTAGCGGATAGAGAGAGAGTTGAGGAAGAGATTTCTGAAATCTTTGAAGCTAACGATCCCGTGGATGAATTATCAGTTACTAACGCTCTAAGTAGTAATAAAGCAGCCATCATATTAGATGCCCTGGAGCGCGTTTCCCAGCTTGAACAGCAGTTCAATGCGGCCATTGGCAACTATTCCCAGGAAGAGGATCTTCCTGGTTCTGACATGAAAATTGACTCTATCAAAGAGCGATATGGAAATAGGGTCGAGTCGGTGAGGGATGATCTGCGCAGCTGTCTGTGCGATTGCATTGCAGAAGAGACGGGGATGAATATCTGGCCTGCCAATGTGGGCTCAGAATACAGTGGAGAGTTTGTCAAGGAGGACGGGGAGTTTCATTATCAACAAATTGCTGAAAACACACTCATTGGTCACCCTAGAGAGGCCTTCGGGAATCCGGATGAATCGCTACTGGGGTTAAATACAACAATTGGGTACTTCCCTGAACAGCAGTCCGCTGATCAGGAAGAAAAAGAGATGGATAAGACCTTGGCGAAGGTCAAGATCATCACAAAGGGAAAAGATAGGGATAGGGATAGGGGTAAGGATAACGGGCGATAGGTGGGGAGGGCGTTAGCGGCTGTCCACAAAGTCCACATCCCTTGACCGAGACTGCCGGAGCGGCCCCCAAAAAGGCCCGCAGGCAAAGCGAGGGAGGCCGCGTAGCGGCCTGGTTGTGGGATTTGTGTGTCAGGCGACCTGGACTAAAGCGCCAGAACCAAAACAAAAATTGATATAGCAGCCGTCAAAAGGGCTCCGGAGAGAAGTATCAGCACCTTTTTTAACTGTCCTTGATATACAGCGCTGTTCTGCAGTGATGTTTCCAGCGCAGTTATCTTTGTCTCTACGGCAATCGAAAAGACCTCAGAAGCTTTTAGAGCCTCATCGTTGATCTCTTTCTTGGCTATCTCCAGAGCGTCACCGATCACGGTTCTGGCGATTTCACGGCTACGTTCGACCTGCATCCGCGTCACCGTGGCCATATGCTCTTCCAGAGATTTTTGGGCTTCTGCAATCCGAGCGGTGTGCGCATCCAAAATAATATCGTTGAGCGTCACAGCCGCTATGATCGGGTCATCAGGTAATATCACCAGCCCATGTTTTGCTGCCACTTCCTGTAGCAGCTTTTCTACATCGATGGTCACCCCAGCGCCACCGAAACACGGGCAAATATTTCAGTTTTGACCAGTCTGAGGCGTTGCTTTGACATGATGCCAAAAATCGGTGACACGATTGCTTCATCAAACGTCAATTTATGCTGCAACATCTCCTCGATATCGACACCGTAGGTGTCCGCTGATTGTTTTGGGATAGCCATGACAGCGTGTATTCGATCCTGGTTTTTTTTATAGACGGCCATCTGCTCGAATTTTTTTCCATCTTTCTCAATATCACCGAAAAAGGGATTTTTCCAAACGACTATTGCCACCTCCGGTGGCAGCTGATCAATTAACTGTGACAGTCCGGAGAGGGTATCCACGAGCCCTTGTCCTCCGGTAATGACAGGATGGATAACTACCTTTCTACCGGACTCCTCTAGCATCTCTATTGCACTGTTTTCGATCAGATAATTCGACAGAGGCACGAATGTGGCCGCGCCGTTATCAATAACGAAATCAGATTCAGGGTTATTGAGTATTTTCTCAATTAACCTATCAAAATGCCTTTCATTAATACGTGTGCTGTCCGCATCCTGAATTGCCAGATATTCCACATTAAGGGCTTTGTATTGTGATAGCGTTGCATTGACAGGATCGGTATCAATCACCGTCAGTTCGTGCTCTCTCACTGTGCTAATATATTGCGCTAGTATTGAGGCAACAAATGTTTTACCAACGCCTCCTTTTCCTTGCATTGTAAAGTGTACATCAGCCATTTTTGACTCCTAGATCAACTCCGCTTCATCCGGGTTCGGATTGTAGTTAAAGCGCCGCCCAGACTTTTCTGACTGGTTGGCTTTTGATCCTTCCGCCGGTATCACCGGCTCCTGATCCCTGGAAATTTCCTTAGTGAGGGGGGGCTTTTTTTGTGGCCCTTCCTCTTTTTCCTGATCCAACAACTCTTTTGTAAAGCGGGTGAACTGAGTGTATCCGATTGAGAGTCCTTCGCTCTGTAATTCTTGATACACGTCTTTTTTTTCAAAGCCGGCAGCTAATGCGTCACGAATTTCTGACCAGCGCTCAATGATGAGCGTCTTGCCAGTCGAGCGCGTTTTTCGTAATCGCTGCAGTAGTGTTGTTTGACTCTTCATGTCGGGTAGATCTTATACTGATTATGCAATGTTATACAATTTTGTGCATTTTTGTGAAATTCGGTGGATGCACAGAATTTCGCCATATTACTAATAGTTGCGTATACTTGCAGCTTTAAAGACGGGCAGGATAGGCGTTGAGGCCACCGCCGATGAATCGGCGGTGGCTCAACGCACTCCTTATTCGCGCTGCCGCGCTCAACGGTGAGTCCTGCTCTACGAGGTGATGAGGCTGCCGCCTATGAGAAGTAAAAAAAGACTAAAGACCAAACTAATCCGGGTCAGAATGACACCGGATGAGTTAGCAGAGGCACATCGAAAAGTGAAGGCCTTCAGCTATCCACATCTACCGGCCCTTATTCGCGACCTGCTAATGGATGTAGAGCCGAAGAGCACTCTTGATCAGCAAGCCATTCTTGAGCTGGTCAGAGTCAGCGCAAATCAAGGGCGTCTCGGAGGCCTACTGAAGCACTGGCTCCAGTCGAAGGGTGCAGAACCGACTCTTGTGCCCGATATACGAGCCCTGTTACGCGATATCGAGAAGACCCAGCAGGATCTAAAGACGAGAATTCGCGCACTATGATAGCCAAACGCAGCAACAGACGGCGGGATGGGAAATCCAGTTTTAGTTCTCTTGCGCGGTATATTGAGGATTCCAAAAACAATGGAGAAAAGCTAATATATTGTGACTTTAAAAATTGTCAGGCAGACGAAATGGATATAGCAATTATGGAGATCGAAGCGGTGCAGGCGTTGAATAAGCGGTCGAATTCCGACAAGACTTATCACCTGGTGGCCTCTTTTCGTGAGGGTGATACTCCGACCAGGGAGCAGCTGGACGACATAGAGCAGACGCTGTGTGATGCGCTGGGTATGGGCGATCACCAGCGCTTTGTCGCCGTTCATGACAATACTCAGCACGTACACATTCACGTTGCGATAAACAAGGTGCATCCAGAGACGCATCGAAACATCACACCCTTCCGCGATTTTTATCACCTCCAGGCCGCATGTCGTGAGCTGGAGGAGCGTCATGGCCTGCAGGTTGACAACGGCCTGCCAGATGCGGAGCGGATATCGGCAAAAGCCCAGGACTACGAGGCACAGCAAGGCCTTGAGTCATTTCAGAGCTGGGCGTCACAGGAGCCCCGGCAGCGCTTACAGGCAGTTATGGAGAGGCCGTCACCTTCCTGGGGCGATGTTCACGCATCGTTGGCCGAATACAATCTTGAGATCACGCCGAGGGGAGCTGGTTTGGTGATCCGGGATAAAGATGATCATCAGCTGGCTGTAAAGGCGTCGTTTTTTGGTCGGGATTTCTCAAAGCAATCGATAGAGGGCCGGCTGGGTGATTTTCAAGCTTCAGACATCGAGCCGCTGAATGAGACAATTCGATATCAACCAAAACCGTTTGCAAAGACTGCAAGGCGGGGCCTGTGGGAAAAGCATCAGGATCAGCGCAAGACCTACAGCGTCGAGAAGAAGAAAGCCCTCGCGGAACTTTCTGTAAAGAACCGCGTGGATTACAAAGCGCTCTCTGATCACTTTGCCAGGCGCCGGGCTCTCATAAGAGAGCGCAAGGATATCAGGGGGGCTAAAAAGCGGGCGGAGTATTCGTTATTGCGCATAGAGCGCCTACAAGCACAGGCAGAGCTGCGGAAGCGGCACGCTGAGCAGCGTACCGCTGCTTTGGATTCAATCCCAGCAGCTGAAAACTGGATACAGTTTCTTACTCGGGAGGCCGAGTCAGGAGAAAAATCTGCTGTGGCGGCACTGAGGAGGTCAAAGAAGCGGGACGATAAACCAGGGGCATCTTATATCTCAGGGCGACATGATGCTGATCCCTCTCTTTTTTCTGGGATGCAGTATCAGGTACATCGCAACGGTGATGTGAGCTACATGATACATGGGCAAAAAATAACCGACGAGGGAAACCGACTCTGCCTTGGTGAGGCAAATACTGACCGTAGCGTTGAAACCGCTCTGAGAATGGCCAGGGGGCAGTTCGGGAAACGTCTGAAGCTGAAAGGATCTGCAGAATTCCAACGACAGGCGGCACGGGTTGCCGGGCATTGCGGAATGGATATCGTCTTTAGCGATGCAAATATTGAAGCAGAAAAAATTTCACATGTGAAAGCTTTTCGCGGGCGTGACCCGGTAACAGGTTTTATTGAGTCGCGCAATGCGGTAGCCAGTCGCGTTAATAATTTGCCACCCCATAGACGATTCACAGATAAAGATACAGGGGAGGCAGTTTACCGGGGGCTACGCACTACCCAGGGCGGCCCGATGGTCGCGCTGCTGGAAAAAAACAATGAATTTTTGGTACGCGCTGTTGACGCAAAGACAGCGGCGAACCTGCAGAAGATCCGTGTCGGTACGCCTGTATCGGCTGATGTGAAGTCTGTTAAATCTACCGACAGGGAACGATCATGAATGAATATAGCTCTCCCATTGGCGCTAATGCTCAGAAACAGAAGAGGCCCAACCTCTTTTGGTTGCTGTTGTTTGTGTGTATTGGCGTTGTCCTCTCGCTGAGTGCCGGTACACAATACATTGCATGGCAGTATAGTTTTTCTGAATCGCTGGGCCCTTCATTGTTTAGTAATGTCTATCAGCCTTGGGCATTTCTCCAATGGTCACTCTTGTGGTACGACACCGACCGAGTGCTATACCAGCAAGGCTATACTATAGTGGCCTCCTGTATGGGCATCACTTTCTGTGTATATATCCTGGTTTTCTTCTTCACTCGCCGCCGTGCAATAGCGCATGACTCACTTCACGGGACGGCTCGTTGGGCTACTCAGGATGAAATTACTGAGGCTGGATTGCTGCCGTGCAAAGGATCGCCTGCAGAGGGTGTTTTTGTCGGGGGGGTGAGTGTAAAAGACAAGCTACTCTATCTACGTCATGCGGGGCCTGAGCATATTCTAGCATTTGCTCCCACACGATCGGGCAAAGGTGTAGCCCTGGTTATACCCACACTACTATCATGGCCTCACTCCGCTATCGTGATCGACATGAAAGGAGAAAACTGGGCATTGACTGCGGGCTGGAGGCAGCGACACGCTAATAACAAAGTTTTACGATTTGACCCCGCTGATGCTTCTGGCAACTCAGCTCGATTCAATCCTCTGTCAGAGATTCGGATCGGCGAGCCCCAGGAGGTTGGAGACGCTCAGAACCTTGCTACGATTATTGCCGATCCGGACGGTAAAGGATTAAATGATCACTGGATGAAAACAGGTAACGCCCTGTTGGTGGGGGTCATTCTTCATTGCCTGTATAAATACCGGGATGAGGGACAGGTTGCAACACTCACTGCACTCTCTATGTTTCTGTCAGACCCGTCTCAGACCATGGATGATGCTCTCCAAGAGATGATTCATTATCGCCATCTCCCAACAGGTACTCATCCCACCGTGGCCCAGGCGGCACGGGACATGCTGAACCGTGAGGATCGAGAGAGGTCATCGGTTCACTCAACAGCCGTTGGCTTTCTGACGTTGTATCGAGATCCTTTAATTACGCGAAATACAGAGGTGTCTGATTTTTGCATAGCTGATCTGATGAATCACGATCAGCCGGTATCCCTCTATCTCGTAGTCAGCCCCGCTGACTTGGATCGAATGCGCCCTTTGGTTCGCGTTGTTGTAACCCAGTTGGTCAGGCGTCTAACAGAATCGATGGCTTTCGATGGCGGTCGGTCTGTCGCTCATTATCGCCACAGGTTGCTGTTAATGCTCGATGAGTTTCCGAGTTTGGGTAAGCTGGAGGTTGTTGAGCAGTCATTGGCCTACATGGCAGGCTATGGCATTAAAGCATTTGTGATTGTCCAGGATCTATCGCAATTGCATAAAATATATACGAGAGATGAATCTGTACTCTCGGCATGTCATGTTCGCATTGCTTTTGCGCCCAACAAAATTGAGACGGCTGAATTGCTATCTCGAATGACGGGTAAAACGACAGTCATTAAAAAATCCATCTCATCCTCTGGTGATCGCTTTGGTATGGTGCTTGGAAACGTCTCTGAGAGCCTGCAGGAGATCGAAAGGCCTCTGTTAACTGCTGATGAATGCATGAGGTTGCCTGCACCCAAGAAAACGCCTGATGGCAACCAGATCGTGGAGCCGGGTGATATGCTGATCATGCCCTCCGGTTTTAATGCGATTTATGGTTGCCAAAGTCTCTATTTTTTAGACCCGGTGTTAAACGAGCGCTCTCAAATAGTAGCGCCAGAGGTTTGCGATAGAATTTCGCCCGCCGATCCACAGTCTAACGACAGTCGCACGGATAGGGCGCGTGAGCAGATAGACGCATTGTTTCAAGCTTGATAATGCGCACTCTCACACGAGTTGTGCTTTTTGTCGCGCTGCTGCTGATTACAATGCTTACAGCATTTCAGATATTCCGGGTACATCTCAATACCACAACCAGCTATCCGCGCGGGCTTTGGATAGAGGATGACGCGCTGGATGATGGCATTGGTAGGCGCCGCCCTTTTGTTCTTGCCTGTGCCCCTGGTGAAGAGCTGCGTGATTTTTACATTGAGCGTGGGTATCTGCCCTGGGGCATTCGGTGCGGTGGCACTATCGCGTTGCTCAAGCGTGTTTTTGCCTCTGCGGGTGATACTTGGGTAGTGACAGATGGTGGTGTGCTGGTCAACGGTGTGGTGATTCAAAATACAGCGCCCAAAAGGACGGACAGCGCAGGCCGCCGGTTACCAAAAATATCAGGCGGTATAGTGCCTGATAATCATGTGCTTTTGCTCTCTGATTATTCTCCGCGCTCATTTGATGGGCGCTATTTTGGTACCACTCCAGTCATGGATTTGATAAGCGAGGTTAAACCGTTGTGGACGGAATCACATTAGATAACGAAGAGACACACGATCAAAATATTTACCAATCAGCAATACTTCTTGTCTGTACGGGTATTTTATCATTTCTCGCCTGGCACGGTGATGCAGATCTATTAGCGGCTTCTTTATGTTTACCGGCCTTCTGGTCGCTTGCAAGCAACCGGTTGACTGCGTGGCTGACAGCACTTGTTTATTACCTTGTCGCCGCTCGTGATATACCGGCTGGTGCAGATATATATTTTGGTCTTGGTGAGTTGTATGGGTGGGGGCTATTGATATCCGCATCCTTACTGTTATCACTGCCATTCGCTGTTTTTTGGCGGAAGAATCCAGATTCCTGGCGCTTCCTTCTAGCGCTATTGCTCGTATCAATTCCACCCATTGGGATAGTGGGATGGACTAATCCTCTAACAGCTGCAGGGGTAATATTCCCTGGCCTCGGTTGGATAGGGTTTTTTATCACCCTATACCTGATGGCGAAGATCGTTCGAATACCTGCTTTGGCTCTCCTGGTTTTTTTATGCAGCCTCATTGTCCCTCGTGCAGACCTCCAACCGCCAACCGGTTGGACGGCGATTGATACAACGTTCATGAGATCTCCGGGTATAACTCAGTTTCTTGATGATGCCAGGCGGCAGAGGGACTTGATTGAACGTATTAAAGGCGTTCGTAGCCGTGTTGTCATATTGCCGGAGACAATAGCGGGACGATGGAATGATGCTTCTATGTTTCTGTGGGACGATATCGCTTACGAGTCCGCACAGCGCCGACAAACCATCCTGTTTGGTGCCGAAATAGCAGATCAGACGGGATACAAGAACGTCGCTATCAGACTGTCACCAGAGGGTGGCCACCCTTTGTACCAACAATTGATGCCTGTTCCTATATCGATGTGGAGGCCTTGGGCTACTGGGGGTGCTACTCCGGCTTGGTTTCATCAGCAGTCAGCAAAGATAGATGGGCTTACTGCATCATTTCTGCTTTGCTATGAACAGCTATTGCTATGGCCTCCCCTGGTTGCCATGTCTGCAGATCCTGATGTACTGATTGGATTGTCAAATGGGTGGTGGGCGCGAGATACAGATATACCGGCAATTCAAATATCGGCACTGAAGGCATGGGCTTCGCTTTTCGGTACCTCATTAATTTACTCGGTAAATAAATAATGGATATGCCGGTACTTATTGAGCAGTGTAACTTGGGGGTTCCTCAACAGGTTGTTGAGGCACTTATACAGGTTGAGTCAGCAGGAAGCCCTCACGCGCTTGGCGTGAACGTGACGACAGGTAAGCCTCAGCCGGTGTTTGAACCGCCTCAGAGCAAAGCAGAGGCGGTGTTGTTGGCCGTAGATCTAGTATCCCAAGGGTATAATGTAGATGTCGGGTTAATGCAGGTCAATTCTTCGAATCTTGCCCGCTACGACATCCCCTTATCTCAGGCGTTTGAGCCCTGCCGCAATATAGAGGCAGGATCGCGTGTTTATTTGGAATTTGCTGCACGGTTTGCAAAGCAGGGTCACCTATTTCCTACGGCCTACGACCGTATGATTGCGACTCTCTCGGCATATAACACCGGCAGTGCAAGGAATGGCGTCCGTAATGGATATGTTGCACGGGTTATGAATCAGATCGGCTCTCTTGCCGATCCTGCAGCCGCATCGATGGAGGTTAATTTTATATTCGATGTGTCGGCTCCAGGTGACGATAGAATGGCTGTCGATTTCACAAGCCGTGAACCAATTCCATTTGTCAATACTGTCCTTGTGATTAAGGACAATTAAACATGGAGTTCCCAAGTGAGAGTATATATTGCTGAAAAACCCAGCCTTGCAAAAGTCATCGTTGCCGCCCTGGGTGGTACCAAAGAAAGAAAAGATGGCTACCTTGTGGCAGCTAACGGAGATTATGTTACCTGGTGTTTTGGTCACATGTACGAGCAAGCGGCCCCGGATGATTATGATTCCAATCTGAAAGTCTGGCGGCTCAGTGACCTACCCATCGTTCCTGACGTGTGGCAACTTAGGCCGCGTAAAGAGACGATTAAGCAAATAAAAGTGATCCAGAGCCTTATTGGTAGAGCTAAAGAGGTGGTTAACGCGGGAGATCCCGACAGAGAAGGTCAACTACTGGTTGATGAAGTCATCGAGGAACTGGGGTATGGCGGTTCTGTGCTGCGAGTATGGCTGCAGGATCTCACTGACGGCGGAGTGCGAGCCGCAATTCAAAAGATCCTCCCGAACACTACACCGCTTTACGCTGGTCTATCCCGCTCTGCGCGGGCTCGATCACGCGCCGATTGGCTTGTTGGGATGAACCTGTCCCGGGCCTATACATTGGCTGCTCAAAACTGTGGCCTTGAAGGCGTTATTTCTGTCGGGCGTGTTCAGACCCCTACTCTTGCGCTTGTGGTGCATCGTGACCGTGATATAGAGGCGTTCGCCTCTGTGTCTTACTTCGGCATAGAGGCGGAGTTTGAAGCGCCTGAGGGAGTCTACAAGGGCTTCTGGCAACCAAACGATGCAGTGACAGACGAACATGGGCGCTGCTTAAAGAGAGGAGACGCTGATATAGTCCTTTCCCAGGTTAACGAAGCTGCGGGATGTATTGTGGGATTGGAGGCCAAGGAAGGAAGAAGTATTGCCCCTCTCCCTTACACGCTTTCCGGCCTGCAGGTCTACTGCTCTGCAAAGTGGGGTATGAGCGCACAGCGTGTGCTTGATGTCGCCCAAGCGCTTTATGAGAAACACAAGGTGATATCATATCCGCGTACAGATTGCGGCTATCTCTCCGTCAATCAACACGCTGAGGCCTCTGGTGTACTTGCGTCACTTTCAGGGAGCGATCCTGTGATTGGGCATCTGGTCGATGGGGCTGATCTTGAGATGAAGGGCCGCGCCTTTAACGATAAAAAGGTGGGGGCTCATACAGGCATTATACCCACTCAACAGCGAGTTTCTGTTTCTGATCTAAGCAAGGAGGAATTGAACTTATATGATGCGATACGGAGACGCTACCTTGCACAGTTCTACCCTGTTCACCAGTTCCTCTCAACGGTCATATTGACCGAAGTCGCGGGTGAGACGTTTAAAACTACCGGGAAGACGCTCTTAAACCCGGGGTGGCGCGTTGTAATTTCAGATCCTGATGAAAAGAAAGATGATGAAGAGCAAAGCGCCCTGCCCAGCGTTACTAAGGACGCTGCCGTTGCGGTAATCAAATCTGCCAGGCAGGACAAGAAGACCAAGCCGCCGGGCAGATGGACAGAGGGAACATTAATCAAGGCAATGGCAAATATTTCCAAGTATGTAGAAAATCCAGATATCAAAAAAAGACTCAAAGAAACGTCCGGGATAGGTACGGAGGCGACCAGGGCCGGTATTATCGAGACACTGAAGCGGCGTGTTTTTGTCAAAGCCAAGGGCAAACAATTAATATCCACCGAGTTGGGCAGGGGCTTGATTGATGCACTTCCTGAATCTGTCTCATCCCCGGAAACAACGGCACTTTGGGAGCAAGCGCTTGAAAGCATCGCCGGAAACAGTCTGACCTTAGACGATTTCACTTCCAGGCAGGTCGCATGGGTAGAAAAACAGATCGAAATATCATCGACTGCAAAATTCGCCCGGGCGGCTCATAGTATTGAGTGTCCGGAGTGCGGGAAGGGTATTTTACGTCGGCGCAAGAGTGGTAGAGGCTATTTTTGGGGCTGTAGCAAGTACCCTGAGTGTAAGGCTACGTATCAGGATAAAAAGAGTCAGCCAGATATTGAGGTGCCAAGGCCTGAGTGTCCTGTTTGTGGTGATGGAGTCCTTAGGCAGCGTAATGGAAAGAAGGGAAAATTTTGGGGTTGCACTCAATATCCGGCTTGCACCGCTACATACAACGATAGTAAGGGAGTCCCACAGCTCTCTTGAATTTATCTTGGGGTTACATGATCGGGTTCCGGATCTCGGTTGTTTGTAACCCCGGGCGCAAGCCCATGGGCTTTATCACGAAGCGCATCGTTTCTAGTCTTCACCTCGTTTTTTAAGAACCTCAGCGCTTTAATCCATCCACTAACGAGTTCAATCTTGTCCTTTGCGCCTAACGACTTGAATAACGAGAGACTCTTGCGGTACATCGCTTCGGCCTGATCGAGTTCGCCGCGGGTCTGGTAGAGGTTCCCCAGGTTGCCGTACTGGTTGGCCATGCCTTGCTTGCGGCCCAAGGCCTCTTCGATCTCCAGGCTCTTGCGGTGCATCGCCTCGGCCTGATCGAGTTCGCCACGAGTTTTGTAGAGGATCCCCAGGTTGCCGTAATCACTGGCCATGCCTTCCTTGCGGCCCAAGGCCTCATTGATCTCCAAGCTCTTGCGGAACATCGCCTCGGCCTGATCGAGTTCGCCGCGAGTTTTGTAGAGGATCCCCAGGTTGCCGTACAGACTGGCCATGCCTTCCTTGTGGCCCAAGGCCTCATTGATCTCCAAGCTTTTGCGGTACATCGCCTCGGCCTGATCGAGTTCGCCGCGGGTCTGGTAGAGGATCCCCAGGTTGCCGTAATCACTGGCCATGCCTTCCTTGCGGCCCAAGGCCTCTTCGATCTCCAGGCTCTTGCGGTGCATCGCTTCGGCCTGATCGAGTTCGCCGCAGATTTGGTAGAGGTTCCCCAGGTTGCCGTAATCACTGGCCATGCCTTCCTTGTGGCCCAAGGCCTCATTGATCTCCAGGCTTTTGCGGTACATCGC
The DNA here is from genome assembly GCA_040505955.1 of Sedimenticola sp. Lineage (GTDB taxonomy): Bacteria > Pseudomonadota > Gammaproteobacteria > Chromatiales > Chromatiaceae > Vondammii. Next base: position 27,639 of record JBEVXT010000171.1, read on the forward strand.
CTCGGCCTGATCGAGTTCGCCACGAGTTTTGTAGAGGATCCCCAGGTTGCCGTACAGACTTGCCATGCCTTCCTTGTGGCCCAAGGCCTCATTGATCTCCAAGCTTTTGCGGTACATCGCCTCGGCCTGATCGAGTTCGCCACGGGTCTGGTAGAGGTTCCCCCGGTTGCCGTAGGCAACAGCCAACGCATGCTGATCACCATTTGCCGCACCGAGCGCCTCAACCTTGCGGAATGCCATTTCAGCCTTGTTCAATTTGCCGACACGGTGATACAAATGCCCGAGCTGATTCCATCCTGAGATGTTATCTGGCTCCAACTCCGTGGCACGCTTATAGGCAGACAATGCTTGCTGTGTATCAGAGAGGAAGGCAATCGCACCAAGGTGCCGGAAAGCCGCTGCGGCCTCCTTGATATCCAGATCCTTGCGAGAAATCACGTTCCGAAAGACAGCTTCGGCCGCGCCGGTCTTGCCCTGTTTTAATAACTTGAGGGCCTCATTGACGCCAGGTGGTGCCTCCTTGCCTCCTTGTAATTTTGCCAGTGCCTCCACCGCCTCACTGGCTTGTTGCTTCCAATCCGAACGATTCGCTTCAATTCGTGTCAGCTCGCTCTGATGGCCAGCCTGTAATTTCTCCACAATGTCTGCTACATCCGCTGGGGTTAGTGTAGTCCGATGGACTTTGAAAAACTGAAGCCCAAAGCCAGCGATAATTGTGACAAGCCCAATGATGAAACCATAACGCAATAGATCCAAAAGGATGATGAATCCATCGTCCTGAGCAATAGTCGGGAGAATGCCAGACTCGATAAGAATGTGCAGGGTCTTGAAGAACAGCAGCACCACGAATCCCACCAGCACCAACGGGTGAGAAAGATATTTCGCTATGTTTTTGAAAGAATCAAGCATTCCATCCATAGTTATATCCGTTTGTAAATCTCGTCAAAAGTCCGCCTTACCGCTAGCGGTACACTTTGAAATCCTTGTAAAAACCAGATCGGCTCCAGTCGAAGGGCTCTCCGTCCTCAAACTGACCAGCTACACGATACCGCGATGCTTTGAGCACAACGCCCTTTCTGTCGTCTGCGATCAGGCGACACTGAGTCCCTTTTGTCAAAGGCTGTTGACGCTCATCTATCTGACGATTCATGATATTTCTCTCGGTGCTGAGTTTTGATGGTATCTCTATAAGTCACAACCGTTTCTTTTTCCTCCTCCACTCCCATGGAGGGACACGATCCGTTGCTGGCAATGACCACAAGCCCAGACCCTCACGCTTTGCCTTCTTTTCAGCATCCAGTATCGAGTGATCATCCACATATCTCCGGTAAGCCCAGGCATTGCCGGTTATGACCATCTGCAAATTGATATTGTCGCTATTGAGAAATAGGTGCGCGACAGTGCGTCCATAGCGATCCTTAGTAACTGGCCTGACATCGACGACTTTTCCGAAAACCAGCTCAGATAGCGCCTGCTTTGCCCTTTTACCCCAAGGTTGCCGCTTTTCAGGAGTATCAATCTCCGCGAGACGAATCTTTACCTGTTTTTTCCCATCAACCAACACCTTGACTGTATCGCCATCAGTCACCCCGATGACCTTAGCGGGGTAGGAGAGAGCTATTGGTGCCGCCACCAAAAAGAGGGTGGCTGCCCCTAAAATAATCCAGTTCTTGAGATAATTCATTTTATCTCTTTCGAGGAGTGGCTGGTTGATCGCTGGTTACCTCAATAGTAATTGAGTCGCTTGCAGGTAGACCGCTGATGCCGTTCCCGGAAAATCGTACAGTGTAATAACCTGGGCGTAGTGAGTATCCCCTCGATAGATCAAAGAGTACGCGCACATATGATCTTGGTGGTACCGTCTTGAAGTTTGATGCACTCGGCTTTATACGCCTTGCCATTATGCCTTCGTATTCGACGCGGTTCCCGTTGCCATCTATTACTTCGAATATATCATTCCGGATACCTTCGAAAGGCGTGTGATAATCGCAAAAAGAGCGCGGGACTTTGAGTGGATTACGTAACACGAAAGACATTTCCATTTCACCACCGACTATGAAACGCGCTGGGCCTTCAAGTACAACAACAAGCCCGGCTGCGTCAATTACCGCCCTTTCAGACAGGATTATCTGTACTGGGTTTGTGTATTTGAAATTATCTTGTTCGCTCACCTTACTCTCTCCTGCTGCGCAACCAGAGAAAAATAATAGCATCACTGTAAACACCCTATTCATTAGTTCTTTTCCACAAAGCTACTGTTAGTGGCCCTTAAATTTGCTTAAGAGTCATATGTCAATTACAAAGAGTCACTATATACTATTCTCGCTATATTTAGGGCGATATCAGGTTATTGGTGGCGTAAATTAGCCTTTTGTTAAGCCACTCATGGGAAATTCGCATTGCGACAGAAGAGTGCGAGATTGAATCAATAGCTTGAGCAGTCGGCGCTGGCGAAATGCAAAGAGTTTGATCATGATGGTTTTCTGGTTGCAGAAGATCCGGATATATTTCTGCCATCGGTGGGGTCACTCAAAGGCACCCAATAATGAATTTCGTGGAGACACAATAGCTCGGTCGCCCTCACTTCAACCCCCCCGTGTCCTCGCTACGCTGTGGGCCGCGCCAGGGGGTATTCCGCTCCTGCTTTCCCTTGCTTCCAAAAGGCCACAATTCACCACATTGGGAGCAACCAAAATGACAACAGCCACCGACAATATAATCATCGAACAGGCTCTTCAGATCCTGGAAGTCCGAATGAGATATGACATCACGAAAGAGGAATTTCGCAGCCCTGAAGAATCTAAGCGATACGTCAAACTGCAGCTCGCAGAGCAAGAGCAAGAGGTCTTCGCGGCCCTGTTTCTCGACACTAGACATCGCCTAATCAGCTTCGATAAACTATTTTACGGCACCATTGACGGAACAACTGTCCATCCTAGAGAGGTAGTCAAGGTAGCTCTCAAACATAATGCAGCAGCAGTAATTTTTACTCACAACCACCCATCCGGTGTAGCTGAGCCATCTAGCTCAGACATTCAGATCACCCAGCGCCTCAAGGAGGCGCTGGCTTTAATCGATGTTCGAGTACTCGACCACTTAATCGTAGGCGAGAGCGTGGTGAGCCTGGCGGAGCGCGGGTTACTCTGAGGGGTAACCCTCTAACCCGCTTTGCGGGTTTTAGATTTCTTTAACCCTTGATAAGGGGCGCTGCCCCTCTCTCATGCAAGGGACTCCCCAACCTTCCGCGTTCACCTGTTCACTTGTGCAGGCCGGGAGATCCCCCTCCCCTTGCATTCTTTACCCCCGCACTTCGCCAGTGTGTCAGGAGCGCGGGCGCTCTGTAAGTAATAAATCAAGGACGGCTGAAATAAGTTTCACATGTGAAAGTTTGGGTCACACCAAGCGCGGTGATGGCGGACGGATCTGTTACCCAATAATCCCTGAAAAAGCATCGAAATTACTTGCAATGATACCGATACGGTATTATTCTCTAGCTATGTTCTGGGGAGCACCACCGAACCAAGCATATATAACAATCGACTATTTAAGTGGAAGCGATCCTGGTAGCCCACCACGGCCACCGGGATCTAACCACCAATCCTGAGACGTTTGAGGATACAGAACCAATGGCTAAGAAGATTATCACCCACGGGAAGAAAATCGACAAACTCAGAGGGTGCATCAATGCCGCTCTGATAAGATGCAAGAGGCAGGAAGCCCTGCTGACAAGGCAAGGAGTCCAGGTTGGGCGTATACATTTTAAAACGGATAGACCAAACACAATGTTCATTCTTGAGCCTACTGTTGGCGGTAAAAGAAAATATGTGCATGTGGGTACTGATCCAAAGATTCAGGCGCTGAAAGAAACAGAGGTGGTACGGTGGGCACGGAGACACGATCTTCGGCAGGCGATAAAGCGCTTAGAGGATGAAATACAGGAATTGGACTTTCACACTGAGCGATTGGTTGCGATAGCAGAGAGCGTTAATGAACATTCTCGTATCATCCAGGACAAGCATGTAGAGGGAGAAAGGAAATGAAGAAGTGTCCAGAGTGTGGGCGGAATATGAGGCTCCATCGTGAATTACTTAGAGGCACATGGCGGCGTGAATGGAGTTGCAGGAGCGTCTCTCTATCCGGTAAACACTGCTACGGAGCGGTTGCTATACCCGGTGATGAGCGGTTGACAATATCAGCTATTGCCGATGATATGGCTCTGCAGTCCTTTTCAGGCTCCTACGCTCAGGGGAAGAAACAGGCTGGGTTCCGGCGTATTGCGGGAGGTCTGCGCAATCTACGAGAGGGACGGGATTATCTATCTGATGACGAACACCAAGTGTTAATGAAATCTATCGAGATATTGGAACGCCTGGGGTCTGTAGCAGAGAAAGCTAAAAAAGTAAAAAAACAGCTGGAGGACGCAGAAAAGAGACGGCTAGAGGAGAGGAGCAAAACGGCTTCCAAGCTGGCCTCTGCTCGTTTTGGGACAAGTGATGTGCTGGCGCTGGCCGTCAATACACTTGCGTTAGCGGATGTTCTCAGCACTGCGGCCCCGTTTCGGGCGAAAGACGTAGACTATATTTTCAATAGGGCAGACGAGGGGGGGCTCAAGGAATCCCTGAGTACTATGATCAAGGATGATTATGGAGATGTGCTCCAGACTTTGGTGGGAGGAGTGGCATACAAGGATGAACCTGTAGAGGCTCTAATTGATAGGGTCGGTGATGCTTTTGATGAGCGGCGAGAGGCTGTCAGTAAACTCAATCAATTAGTAATTGAGCGTATAGAAGTAGCACTGATGGTTGCTGCCAGTAGTAATGTAGCAAGACTTGGGAAAAAGAGGTAATTCAATGGGTGAAAACCTGATTACATCCTATATAGAGTCCGTGACTAAAGACGGTTCGCTTGCCGCTGCCATCAGGGAAATGAATACCGCCCTGGGCACTCACTATATAAATAGTCGCTTGCGTGAGTGGGAGCGGGGTGATCGCTGCCCGTCAGCCAATGTAATAAATTATATGCTGGAACATGTGATTCCTCCGCTTATCGAGACGGAAGGAGTATCACGGGGCAGAGCAAGTGAGATTTTAAACAAGTGCGTATTGCCTCGTAAATGATGATAAAGAGCGGAAGCCCAATCTAATTAAAGGAGATTCAAAATGACTACCTTACTCTCACTCGGTTTAGCTTTCACGTTGATCTATGCCATTTTCTTCGTTTTCGGTATGGTCCTGGGAGCTGTTTGGTTGGTGTTTGTGGCGCTCCTTCGCGCCGCCTGGGTGAGAAGGAGTCGGTTATTTGGTTTTGATCTCAGAGCAGGCAGCGGGTAACAGCCTGGCAGCTGCAGCGGCGCTTTTCTGTAATCAGCTTAAGAAAACCTAAAAAGCCGGGCCGAAGCCCGGCTTTTGCTGTTTATTCTCCGTGCTTCGGAGGGAAGAGGACAATCCGGCCGTTCACTGGATTGGCGAAAAGCTCGATGCTGTGACCGTCTTTCGCGGTGCACCATGCAGCGCCGATCTTATGGTAGTAGGTCTTTCCGTCCTTGCCTTTTGTGGTCGTGAAGGCGATAAGGTCTGGTTTCTTGTTGGAATCGCTCATTTGATTTGCTCCTGTTGATGTGTGAATGCGAATCCAGAGATAGCCGGGGAAAAGAGACAGGCGACAAGGGCTGTGCAAGCGAAGGAGCGGCCCACAGCGAAGCGAGGACACGGGAGCGCCAGCACAGACGAAGTAAACCCTTGCGCCTGACTCGACCCGGCCAGGATTTCGTCATAAATTCATACACAGACAGGAGTTTAAGGAGTGGTGACTATAGAACAGGCACAATATAGGTCACTGGGGGCAGGCAAAATCAGTTAAAGACTAAGTGCAGTAGAATCCAAGCAGTCGTCTTTTGGGTAACAGTTTCGTCCGGTCGCACCGCGCCAGGTGTTACCCGGTAACAGGGTTATGTATCGATGGGCTGGCCAGGGGCTTGTCGTAACCCGGATTTATTGATCATTCCATGCTTGCATCACCAGATTTCTCTTTTCATAGCCGATAGCCTGTAAATATATCTCAGTTGTTTTGGTGTCCGTGTGGCCCATGAGATCCCGCAGCACATTCAGCGGCAAGGGCTTCTGCCCTGACAACATCGCAATTCCAAAACCGTGACGGAGCCCCTTCGCTGTTGCTTGCGGTCCTTCAATTCCGGCTCTATTCATCACCCTTTTAACCACACGCCAAGCTGTTGATCGGCTCATACTCCATAATCGCTCGTCCCTTCTTGACCCGCGCCGCAGCTCAAAGACCAGATCCATTTGATCTGTCAGGGACCCTATAATCGGAACGCATCTATATTGGGGCTGCTTTTGTCGTCCCTGGGTGTCGTATCTGCGCTTTTTGAGCGATCTTAATACAATCTCATGACTATCCAGGAGTATCCGTCTCGGAGTGAGTTCTAGGGCTTCTGACGGGCGGCAGCCGGTATAATGCAGAACGTGGCAGTATATTCTGTCCTCTCTCTTCTCATCTGTTGCGGCATCTAGAAACAGCCGCCTCTCCGCAGCAGATAGATAGAGCCGATGCCCACCTTTACTAAACAGCCTCATTTCTTGTATCTGATTTTGCATTATCGCTTTCCCGTGTGAAACACTTCTCTTATATTTTGTTTCATTATGTACAAAAAAAATACCTGGTCAATGGGGAAACCAGGTACAAAGGAGAGTTTGAGTACTATGGATGAAACACTATTGGTAATAGTGTTTCAAAAAAATCAATTATTAACATCACAATAATGAATGTTAATGTTAAATTTTACTAGGTATATTATGCAAGAAAATAAAGAAGATTTTTCAATTGATGATCTGTTCTACTTCTATAAAGATATAATTCTTCCGTGGGAAATGGAGTGGAAAGACGCGAATTTCGTAGCAAATGGAGAAAAAATATTAAATAAATATATAAAAATCGAACGAAAAGGCACTAGTACTGAAGTAGGAACAAACTACGTAGACCATTGTAATGGTCTAGATGAAAAATGTGATATTATAGTTTTTCTTAAAACTAGAGAAACTGAACCTTTTTCTAAAACTATACTCCGGCGTCTGCGTAATTGTTTTGCACATGGTCATTTCAGTAAAAAAAATATTAACGGAAAAGAATGCATTAAGATTGAAAATAAGTGTAATTCAGAAGAAGGTAAATATCTTATAGTAGGCCATACTAGTATCGAAATTCTAAAGGAACTTGTTAAAGCTGCGAGTGACCAAATTGATAAAGAGGGAAATAGTTGATTATCAGGTGAATCACTATATGTTATAGTGTTTCACACTATGCGATAGAGTAAATATATAGATGTAGATAATGAGTAAAAAAGTAAATGAGGTTGTAAGTGGAAATTGAACCACTATTATTTGCACTCATATTCATGATAGTAATACATGTTATATTTAGTTATATTTGTGGAATAATAGCACATAATAAAGGTTACTCATTTTCAGGATTTTTTATAGCGTCAATGCTTTTTCCAATGGTAATTTTTGCTATTGCTCTAATTTTGCCTAAAAATAATTGATAATATAGGTAATAGTGTTTCAGAACATCAATAATAGATAGCATAATTCAAAAAAGGTAATGCATATGTATACAGACACGATTATTGTTTTATCAATAAACGTTATTAGTGGTTTAATTGTACTAGCTATTATTTACTACCTAGCAATTAAGCAATTTAAAAAACAAAAAGAAATAGAGCTTAAAGCGAAAGCTTATTTTACTTTTATCACCAAACTGCTTGAGCGTGGACATGATAGGAGCGAAAATAGCAGCAGAGAATTACATAAAGCAGTTGGAGATGTCGTATTATCCGGAGATTATACTGTAATTAATGAAATGATTAATTTTTATAGAGATCATGGAGTGCTTGACAGTACACAAGCTAAAGAATCTTTTGCTAAAATAATTAGTAAAATGAGAAAAGATATTATAGGTAATGACAATAAAGATACTGAGATACCTCTTGAAGGCATTATTCTATTACTTATTGGGAAAGAACGATGAATCACTATATGTTATTTCGATTCAGGCTATCACGTGAGTTATATGCTTCTCACAACGCTGGTGCTGATAGCCTGAATCGATCCTAATGATTAAATTAGATCAAGAAGAGCAAGATGTTCTTGACGCTTTTGAGTCAGGTTAACTAGAATTAGCCTTATAAATATGAATCAAAATCGTAACTATTCAGGTACCTGGATTAATGAATGCAGGCATCTCCCCCTGAAATAAGAGCCTGAGCGCCTCAGTAGACGATACCCCGTTTTTACGACAGGTGGATATATAGCTGCGAATTCGACAGAAATACATCGCACCCATCATCGAGCGAAAACAGCCAGACACCTTCTGATGAACCTTGGTCATTCGTAGATCCCGCTCACCCTGATTGTTGGTAAAGGGCGCCTCCTTTACTACCATAAATCGCAACACGTCATCCTCAAAGCTGCGTAGCCGCTCAAGAAGATTGCGAGCCTTCGTTCGTTTCAATCGACCACGTTGCCCCTTCTTCCTTTGACTCTCATCAGGAGGCGGTGATTCTATTTCAGCTCCATCAAGTAGCGCTCGGTATCGGTGTCTGAATATTTCGGCTTCCGTTTGATTCAGCACGCCCCCGGCATCATCAACCGCATCATTGATTTCCAGTAGCAGCTCCTGCATCTTCTTGGCCCATTGCATACCGTCTTGCTCCCAAGCCCTTTCCAGCTCACGCAGGTGGTGGGCATTGCAGAGAATATGTAGGCACAACAGAAACTGATAGTAGGGCTTCCAGTGATCATGGACCAGCATCCCAGTGAACGCTGGCAGCACCCCCATCTCCTGCATCGCCTCACCCCCACGTTTGGCATGCGGCATGAAATAGGTGAGAGTTGAGTTGGATGCACAATGGAGCCAGTGTTTTTTGCTGCCGACTTTGATGCCTGTCTCATCAACATGCAGGACGGTCTCGTGAATCAATTGATTCTTTAACCACCGCTCAAAATCTCCCAAACGATGGTAGGCATTCTTATTGAAATTGAACACGGTGCCTGCACTGAGTGGCAGCCCGAACTGGTCGGCAAAGTGATCCTCAATACGGTTGTATGGGATAAGCTGATAATTTGACATGTAGACTGCATTGGCTTTAACCCCTACGCCGTACTGTACTGGCGCTGACACGGAGTCTGGGAACGTGGCAACATAGCGGGTACCCTTCTCATCTTCCAAAATCTCAGCACGATACTCGGTGACGAACTGAGAGATATCAATATCGAATACTTGACGCCACTCATACCCAGTCACATGAAACACCCCGTTACGGGGAAGGGTTCTTCTATCGACTGAAAGTTCTTTTATCTCATCAGGGTCATCGACCCTATCAAGCGTTTTACCCGTATGCCCATTTTGCCCGCCTGGCTTATTACCCGTATTGGGACGCCGTTTCTTTTTCTCCCCATCGGGATCGGTGGAAGGCGGTTTGCTACTATTCTTGCTGTTTAAGGTTAACCGGTTAATCAGAATGGACACCAAGAGCAGTAATAACTCCAGTGAAGTCTTCAGTGCTGGTGAGAGATTCTTCTCCTGTTGCAACAGAAGCTTTACCTCACTGACTGTTTCTTCTACATTGATGTTATCGAAAACCAACAGCATGCGCCTAATGATCTATTGAATGCATACATTTTATCATGGCTTTTCAGGGGCGATTTTTAGGCGGTGAGTGGCGATGTAAGGCGATAAAATTTATGGTTCGTACGTGGTGGCCATTGGGTAGAATAACGGCGCTGGCGGATTACTGACGACCTCCTGTGGCGTGATTATCCAAGAGGAGCGCGTGTTATTGTTTTTTTACACTTTTACACCAAAAGGGTGTCAAGCACTTTCTTTGTTTTTTTGAAATGGATTGGTACCTGAATAGTTACAAAAATTCTTTTTCTATTCGTTTTATACATTTAGTTTCTTCTTTAAATATTTCAAGATACATATAATCTACATCATATATACCTTTCAGTT
>JBEVXT010000172.1:0-3521 GCA_040505955.1 Sedimenticola sp.
TATGCGCTCGTTTGATGGGCTGCGGCAAGGGTGCCGGTCTTGCGTGGGTAATCTCCCGGTTTTAGCAATTGGTGCGCTTTTTCCCCCATTGGCTGAGCGATACATGAAGTCTCGACCATATGCATCAATACGGTGATCACATCGGGTTGAGTGGTGGCGATTAAGATATTGTCGAGGGCCTCATTCCTGGCATCCTGGAACGCCGTTACGCACGCCTCGTCCCCGAAACAACGCTCTTGCTGGTCTTGGAAAATCGAGTTGATCTGATTTTTCGTGATATCGGGCGTTTTTTTTCGCAGGACGGCATACAGCCTTTCGATGTCCTCTTCCTTCAATATGCTCATCCCATTGTAGGCGGCAACCAGCGGAGGGGGCGACATTTCCGGTGTGGAATCATGGATGGTCGATTCGAGGTAATGGAGATAACCGGCGAAGGCATCGTGCCAAAAAAGATCATCCTCGGGAATCAATCTCCACTCCAGGAAAAGACGCAAGATTCGGCGCTGCGGTTCGTGATCTTTGAGGTCAGACCACTCATAATCACCGGCATTTCTTGAGAAAAACGCCGTCAATCTATCCACATTGTTGGGGGCGGAGAGCGCTTCGGCAAGTGACATGGCGTTGCGAAAGGAATCCAACTGGCGCTCTTTCCACGCCTGCTGGGTAATGCCGTTCCAAACCGCCCAGAAAGCATCCATCTGCTCCTCCGTTAGGTTGCCGTGGCGGCAATACTCGATGAGAACATCCTCGGGACTGACTCCACGCTCCTCCGGTGCCGGTGGTTGGGTGGCGCTGTTACCGGAGAGGCGGGCGAGCATGTAGTCGCGCAACTCCTCTGTCGTATCGAAGCGCAAACGGTGTCCATCCCAACTCATGCGCGGGCCTCCTTGATTCGGTCTCTTTGTGCCTTCCAGTAGGAGTTGTTGGGGGCGGCGAGATCGCAATGGCCATCAACTGCCTCCAATATTACGTCAGTAAGCTTGAGTTGTTCGGTGTCCTGGTGGATGATTTCCGGGTAGGTGGGTTCACCACTTCGCAGGGAGAGTGTCCAACCGTGTGGCTCATTTTCCTTGGCCTGGAGGAAGTAGAAGGAAAGGTCGGCATCTCCCCAGTGGGGTTTTACGCATTCGCCTGGTTCGAAGGTGAAGCGAAATATTGAATCTCTCGAGTCGACGTTGCCGTAGTGGAACAATCCGAGATCTTGTAGCAGGTGGGATGGTCGACTTGGGTTGTCGGAGAAGTAGAGCCAAGCGCGCTGTTTTCCCGACCCGGGCTTGGTCCAAAAGGGGAGGACGTAGCTCTCAAACTGACGGACCCGCTGCTCCGGGGGCAAGTTGGCGTCACCCAGAATCCTCTTGGTGGTGCGTGTGAAATCACCGTCCTTGAACACGTAGGCGGCTTTAATAACCCGTCTCAAGGGGCTATTTGGCGTAAAGATTGGGCCGGGCTTGAAATGGCTGAAGAAGGGAGCCCGTGTCGCTCTATATCCCGGGCTGGGTTCATTGGGATCAAGATGTGGCCATTCGGAAAGGGCTCTCAGTGTTCCCTTTAGATCGAGCGGGGTGTCCAAGTAGTTTTGGTACATCATCGCTTTCCGAAGAGTAGTGTGATTCGTTAAGTCGCCCGACTGGTGTGCCTGTTGGATGGTCTCTACGAATGTAGGCATAAAGTTCCGTTGCCTCAAGTTCCAGGTTTTCGTGAAGGATAGGAATTTCAACCCATAAAGTCAACCAATTTCCAGGACCCCAGCAGGGCATTCATATGCTGATAAGTGGATTATGACGATAGTCGTACCGTAGATATACTGGCAGGTTCAAAAACCTGGGCCTGCCCACACCAATGCCCCATCAATCATGGTAAGAAGCCCAAGAGGTGCCATGCAGGCCCCAAAGAGACCTGCAGATTTCACATACTCATGATGCATGATGGATGAAGCTGGCTACCAGCTCACCGTCTGGTCATACTCAAATTCCGGAGCCGACTCTACCGCATCATCCAGCCACGCCTAGCTTTGATCCAGCTCCAGAGCAAATAACGGTGGGCCCCGCGCAGGTGCAATCTTCGGCACACAATCCAGCTCACCGGTATGCTGCCGGATACGCCCGACGGGTTCGCTTTCGGTGACGGCCGCTCCCGGCATCCTCGGTAACGCTACCGCATCCTGCTCACGCGCCTCATCTACATCGATGTAGACGACTGCTCCTGCGTTACTCTACTACCCACATCCCTGTAGGCACAGCTTCCGCTCATGCATAGCGGTTTGCGAACCTCTTTAAACCATTCAGTATTGCAATCAATTCACCTGCCAGCGCAAAAGCCTTATTCAGGAACGCAGCTTGAATCTCAGGGTCATCCGAATAGTCATGTGAAAAGGCATTACGCATTTCACGCAATATTAACCAGGCATGAGCAGAAGGAATCGCTCCCAACTTTTCGAGTCGGTTCAATTTATCTACAAATGCATCCAAATCACCCTGCTCTTTTGTCACATCCAGAACAGCAGGAAATAATTTCGCCCCAATGATGTCCTGAAGCTTGGCAAAACGTGTGGAAAACTGATCAAGAATGGCGATATGCCATATCGGTCAACTACCCCAAAGAGTCGACTGTATAGGGTAGATGAGGATTCATCTCATTCATCGACTACTGCAGACGAGCTACATGTCTGTGGCAAATCTTCACTATTTCGAAATATGCATCAGCCTTCATAACAACTGCTCCCCCGTTTCTTTTGCTATCCGGTAAATGGGCAATTAAGTCACCCCCGGCAAAGCCGGGGGTTTATCTTTGTTAGCCCCTCAAAGGGGGCAAAAAAAACATGAAGCGCCTGAAGGCGCTAGCTTACCCCCCCCCAACTTCAACTGATCATAATGAGCGTCTTCTTTGTCTTGATTCCTGACATACGCCCTGACCATCTCCTCATCGAGACCAATCGTGGTCACAAAGTAACCTCTGGCCCAAAAATTTTCACCTGTGAAATTCCTGGTCTTTCCAGCAAATCGTCTCACTATTGCTATCGCACTCTTCCCTTTGATATAGCCAACCACATTTGAGACCGAATGCTTCGGAGGTATGCTGATACAGATATGCACATGATCCGGCATCAAATGCCCTTCCACAATCTGACACCCCTTTTGCTCCGCCAACTCGCGCAGTATCTCTCCGAGATATTTGCGGATTGCTCCAAATATCATTTTCTTCCTCCTCTTTGGTATAAATACCTCGTGATATTTGCAATCCCACTTCGTATGACAAAGACTCTGGTACTCTTTGCATTTGATTCTCCTAACTTTTGATAGAGTCAGAAGAATCAGGTTGACCGTAGCACTCGGTCAAACCTATAGGAGTCCCCCGGCAAAGCCGGGGGATTACCTTATTCATTTAGTCGCTCCGGTATAAAGATCGCTTAAATAAGTACCACTCTTCTCTGATCCTATTTATACAACGGTTGCAAAAGCGCCGGGTTCTCCTGTAACGTCCTGACCTGATGCAACCACTGATAGAAATCCATAACCTCAGCC
>JBEVXT010000173.1:0-1532 GCA_040505955.1 Sedimenticola sp.
CAGGCCACCTCCGATGCACTCGACAAGCGACTGCGGGCCAACTGGGCCCAGAGCGTCCAGATAGCAGCCATCAGCCGGGTGCTGGCCCAGCCCCTGCCATGGCTGGATCGGGATCAGGCGATGCTGGCGGGGCTAATTCACAATATTGGCTCTCTGCCAATCCTGATTATGTCGGAAGCCTACCCGCAGCTGATTGAGAACGAAAACCGTCTCGACTATCTTGTCGACCAACTCTCCCCCACCATCGGCAAACAGATCCTGGAGACCTGGAATTTCCCCAGCAGCCTGGTGCAGGTGACCGAGCACTTCAAGAACTTTGCCTACGACGGCAGCAGTGATTGCGATTATGTTGACGTGGTTCTAGTGGCGAGACTCCAGGCGCTGAACATACACCACCTGGAAGAGACCGATATCACTCAGATCCCCTCCTTCACCAAGGTCGGCCTCGAACCGGAAGTGGACATCGTCACCATAGAAGGGGTAGCGGAGGATCTGGCTGAGGTTGAAGGGATCCTGCTCTAATTCAATCCTGAACCACACTCCTATTTACCTACTACCACATCAGGGGCTAGAATTGACGGCCAAATTTAAAACAAAACTGTTCTATAGGCACCGGAAATAACATGACCGATCAACGAGAAAGAATAATCAAATCCCTACGTTCACAGCTTGAATCCCTGGAAGCAGCGCAAGCAAAAGAGCTGAAAGAGCGTGAAGCACAGAATACTATCTATCAGCAGCTGCTTTCATCACTGGAGGAGGCAAGTATCTCCTTTGACTCTTTCGTTCGCTGCAACTATCGGAATATCCGTAAAATAACGGTTAAGATCGAGCGCGAAAAGGAGAGAGAGAAGAGCGAGGCAACGGCAAAGAGTACTGTCAAGGAGACCAAGACAACCGTAAAGAAGCGCCGTAGCCGCAAGAGCAAGCCAACCGTTACGGTAAAAATTCCCGCCGGTCAGTACGGCAACATCCCGGCTGAGCCGGAGAATATATTTACCGTCAAGGAGAAAGGACCCCGGCCCAAGGTACTCAAAGCCTACGCCGAAGAGGTGGGCCTGGAAGCCTTCATGAACAACTGCCGCATTGCCGACAGCTGATTTCAAAGGAAATCCACCCAATAAAAAGGAGGCATAACGCCTCCTTTTTCATACCTGTTATTTAGTACCAATCAAAAAAACAGGTAACTATTCAGCACGGTAGTTCGGAACTCAGATGTAGGAGTGAACTTGTTCGCGAAGAGCACGTTTTATAGTCCATCGCGAACAAGTTCGCTCCTACAACACCGCTGTTCCACTATAACTGTGGTTTTCAGGGGTGCGCTGAATAGTTACCCAAAAAGCAGCTCATTTTTAACATCTCTGCTTTCTTTGCATCCTCTGCGTATTCTCCGCGTTCCCTGCGTCCTGCTTGCCACTTTTCATTCGGACAACATCACTCTGGCCGCATATGCGGAAACAGCAGCACATCCCGGATGGAGGGCGCATCGGTAAACAGCATCACCAGGCGATCAACGCCAATGCCTTCACCTG
>JBEVXT010000174.1:0-8210 GCA_040505955.1 Sedimenticola sp.
CGTAGGAGCGAACTTGTTCGCGAAGAGCACGTTTCGTAGTCCATCGCGAACAAGTTCACTCCTACACCTCTGTTCCACCATAACTGTGGTTTTCAGGATTTTGGTGCAGAGCCGGTTTAAGGATAAAAAGGCACAAAATACGAGTTTATATGTACAAATGATTATTTTTTAAACTCAGAAACGGCAAATTTCAGGAGTGAGCTGAATAGTTACGGAAAAACAAGGTGTTGGGGCATTACCGCTTAAGGATTTTCAGAACATCTTCAAGTTCGCTACAGAGTTGCTTGACGATCTGCTGGCTCTGACTGCCGTCATCCCTTGCCGACTCCCCCGACAACTGCTGGCGGGCTCCGCCGATAGTAAATCCCTGCTCATACAGCAGGCTGCGAATCTGACGAATCATCAGCACGTCATGGCGCTGATAGTAGCGGCGGTTACCGCGTCGTTTGACCGGTTTGAGCTGTGGAAACTCCTGTTCCCAATAACGCAGAACATGGGGTTTTACTCCACATAGCTCACTCACCTCACCAATGGTGAAGTAGCGCTTGCCGGGTATTGCCGGCAAATCCACCGTGTTAGTGTTCGCTTCCAGCATAGGCTTCCACCCTCGCTTTCAGTTTCTGCCCGGGACGGAAAGTCACCACCCGCCGGGCAGAAATCGGGATCTCCTCACCGGTCTTGGGGTTGCGTCCGGGGCGCTCCTGCTTTTCACGCAGATCAAAATTACCAAAACCTGAAAGCTTGACCTGAGAGCCATCTTCCAGAGACAACCGCACCTTCTCAAAAAACAGCTCGACCATCTCCTTGGCTTCGCGTTTATTAAGTCCTATTTCATCAAACAGCTTCTCAGCCATCTCAGCTTTGGTTAGTGCCATATCAATCTCTCAGTTGTGCGCTGAACTGGTTAGTCAGTGTTTTGAGCACTCCGCTCATCACATCATCCACCTCTTGATCGGTAAGAGTGTGGGAAGTTTCCTGTAAAATCAAGCCCAAAGCGAGACTTTTTCGTCCTGAGTCTACCTTTACACCAGTATAGACATCGAAAATCAAAATGTCCTGAAGAATTTCAGGAGCCTGTTTCCTCACGGCATCGCGTAAATCACTGAAGGTGACCGACTCATCCACCACTACGGCAATATCCCGACGAATAGAGGGATATTTTGAGAGCGGTTTGAACGCTGGCAGGCATCCGTCCAGGGTGCTGGCCTTCTTCACTTCAAACAGATAGACACGCTCATTCAGGCCCAGCTTCTTCTCCAGTTCCGGGTGCAGCATGCCGATCCATCCCACTATTTCGTCACCACGCATGATCTGAGCGCTCTGGCCGGGGTGCAGTGAGGGGTGTTTGGCAGCGACAAAGGTGAAGGCACCGGGGCACCCCACCAGTGCCAACACAGCTTCAAGATCCGCTTTCAGATCATAGAAATCGACTCTGTTCGCAGGCTCACCCCACTGCTCCGGTGCGGCACTGCCGGTGATCAGCCCGGCAAACATCATGTCCTGATCGATCCCCTCCTGCCGCTGCACAAAGCGCAGGCCCGATTCGAAGATACGGATTCTGTTCTGCTGGCGCGACTGGTTATAAATGGTGGTCTGCAGCAAACCCGGCCAGAGGCTGGTGCGCATCACCGCCATATCCGATGAGATCGGGTTGCTCAGCTTCACTGTGCCGTGCTGGGGATCCATCAGATCATGCATCTCGGGGCTGATAAAGCTGTAGGTGATCACCTCCTGGTAGTCACGGTCGACCAGCACCTGTTTTGCCCGGTGGAGGTCATAGGCTGTCTCGGGCTCACCCTCCATGGCGGCGGCGGCGCTGCTGCGCTTGGTGGGGATTTCGGTGTAGCCATAGATACGGCCCACCTCCTCGATAAGGTCCTCCTCGATGCTGATATCAAAGCGGCAGCTGGGAGCGGTCACCCGCCAACCCTCATCGCAAGCCTCCATCCGCATCTCCAGACGGGTGAGGATATCGACAATGGTGTCATCATCAATCTCGACCCCAAGAACCAGGGCAACACGCCGGCGGCGCAGCAGAATCTCCGGTCGCTGTTCGATCTGCGACTCATCCGCCACTTCGCTCACCGGCCCGGGCTCGCCACCTGCGATATCCAGCAACAACTGGGTGGCCCGCTCCATTGCCTTGCGCTGCAGTTGCGGGTCGACCCCTCGCTCGTAACGGTGGGAGGAGTCGGTATGGAGGCCGTAGCTTCTGGACTTGCCGATGATGGTGGTTGGAGTAAAGAAGGCACACTCGAAAAGTACATCTGCAGTATCTTCGGCCACCCCGGAGTGCTCTCCCCCCATGATGCCGGCCATCGCCACCACCTTTGAGGCATCGGCAATAACCAGGGTGTCATCGCGCAGCTCGATCTCCTGGCCATCAAGGAGAGTCAGTTTTTCAGCTGGCGTGGCCATGCGCACACAGATCTCACTATCGAGTTGGCGCAGGTCAAAACCATGCATCGGTTGTCCCAGCTCCAACATCACATAGTTGGTGACATCCACCACCGGATGGATTGGGCGCAGGCCGCCCCGGCGCAGGCGCTCCTGCATCCATAGCGGCGTGACGGCCTGGGGATCGATACTGCGGATTATGCGGCAAGTGTAGCGTGGGCACCCCTGGGGAGCCTCCACTCTGACCGGAAAACGCTCCTCATGAATAGCAGCAACCGCTTCCATTGGCGGGGGTGTCACTGGTGAGCGGTTGATCACACCCACCTCTCTGGCGATACCGGCAAGGCCAAGACAATCACCACGATCCGGGGTCAGATCAACCTCAATCGCCTGATCGTCGAGCAGTAGGTAGTCGCGGAAATCACTGCCGAGAGGCGCATCGGCGGCCAGTGGCATAATGCCGTCGGACGATTCGGCAAGACCCAGTTCGGCGGCCGAGCAGATCATTCCCCGGGATTCGACACCCCGCAACTTGGCCTTCTTGATCTTGAACTCTCCCGGAAGAACGGCACCAATCACCGCCACCGGCACCTTCATTCCAGCCGCTACATTGGCAGCACCACAGATGATCTGCAGGGTATCGTCACCTCCGGTGTTAACTGTGCAGAGGCTGAGCTTGTCTGCATTGGGGTGTTGTTCGCGGGTAAGCACCTCACCCACCACCACACCACTGAACTGACCGGCGACCGGTTCAACCGAATCCACTTCAAGACCCGCCATACTTAGCTGGTCTGTCAGTTCTATTGTGCTGACGGCAGGGTTGACCCACTCACGCAACCAGACTTCACTGAATTTCATAGTCTCTTATTCCACAAATTTTATTAACCGCAAATAAACGCGAATAAAGGAAAATTTTAAATAACTATTCAGCACGGTAGTCAGGAACTAAGATGTAGGAGCGAACTTGTTCGCGAAGAGTTTCCTACGAAGCTAATCGCGAACAAGTTCGCTCCTACAACACCTCTGTACCACCATAACTGTGATTTTCAGGGGTGAGCTGAATAGTTACAATTTTAAATAACTATTCAGTACAACACTGAACGCCGTACTCATTATCAGGCAATTACTCCAGAAATCGCATAAATTCATCCATGAAGCTTGCTTTGGCATCCATGCCAAAGATATTCCTTCCGCAATTGCCTGACAATGAGTACTCAACGCGGTGTGAAGCGGACGTACTGAATAGTTACAATTTTAAATGGTTCTGCGCAATCATCCTGAAATCAATTGTAGGAGCGAACTTGTTCGCGATGGGCTTCGAACTGTGCTCTTCGCGAACAAGTTCGCTCCTACAATAGAAGGAGGCCCCACAACCACCTCATAAATCAATTCCAGAACTTACCCGCCCTATCAGGCAAACTGCTTCAAGAACCTCAAATCATTCTCAAAAAAGAGTCGTAAGTCATTGACTCCATAGCGCAACATGGTCAATCGCTCGACCCCCATCCCGAAAGCGTAGCCAGTGTACTTCTCACTATCGATGCCGACGTGGCGGAACACTTCAGGATGCACCATGCCGCAGCCCAGCACCTCCAGCCAGCCGGTGTGGCCACAGACCCTGCACCCTTTGCCACTGCACATCACACACTCGATATCCACCTCCGCCGACGGCTCGGTGAAGGGGAAGTAGGAGGGCCGAAAGCGCACTTTGAGATCACGTTCAAAAAAGTTCTGAAGAAAATCGTAGAGCACACCTTTGAGGTCGGCAAAGGAGACGCCCTCATCCACCAGCAGCCCCTCCACCTGGTGAAACATCGGTGTGTGGGTCAAATCCGAATCACAGCGATAGACCCGTCCCGGAGCGATCACCTTCAGAGGCGGCCCAGCACTCTCCATGGTGCGAATCTGCACCGGTGAGGTGTGGGTGCGCAGCAGCAGGTGGGCATCAAAGTAGAAGGTATCGTGCATCGCCCTGGCCGGATGGTGAGCCGGAATATTCAGCGCTTCGAAGTTATGATAATCATCCTCGATCTCAGGCCCCTCTTCGACCTTGAAGCCGGAGTTGGCAAATAGCCGATCAATCCGCTCCAGCGTTCGGGTGACCGGGTGAAGCCCCCCCTGCCCGACACCGCGACCCGGCAGCGTCACATCGATACGCTCGGATGCCAGCCGCTGGTTCAGCGCCTGCTGCTCCAACTCGCTTCGGCGGGCTTCTATCTCACCCTGTAGCGCCTGTTTGGCCTTATTGATGGCCTGCCCCGCCTGGGGCCGTTCCTCTTTAGGCAACTTACCCAGCTGCTTGAGCTGTGCGGTAACCAGTCCACTCTTGCCGAGGTAACGAACGCGCACTTCATCCAGCTCCGCAAGCTGCCGGGCGGCGACAATCCGCCCGGTGGCCTCATCGACAAGCTGTGAAAGATTGAGGTTGGATTCAGCATCCATCATTTTCTGTCCTCAGAATGAAAAAGGGGAAAGACCCTAAAGGCCTTTCCCCGTCTATGTCTATGTCACTACTCACACCGATGCGCATCGGTGTAATGACAAGCTGTCAGCCAGCGAGACCGGTCTTGGCCTGTTCTGCCAAGACGCTAAAGGCCGGCTTGTCGAAGATGGCCAGATCGGCCAGCATCTTACGATCGATTTCGATATTTGCTCTCTTCAGGCCGTTGATCATACGGCTGTAGGAGAGGCCGTTCATGCGGGCACCGGCATTGATACGGGCAATCCACAGAGCACGAAACTGACGTTTCTTCTGTCGGCGATCGCGGTAGGCATACTGGCCCGCCTTGATGACCGCCTGTTTGGCGACCCGGTAAATTTTGCTGCGGGCTCCATAGTAACCCTTAGCTTCTGTCAGTACTTTTTTGTGTCTGGCGTGTGCTGTCACACCACGTTTTATACGGGGCATATCTCAGTCTCCAATTATCAGGCGTAGGGAATCATACGACGGGCGACTGCCACATCGGACTTGTGCAGCTGTGCGGGTGACCGCAGCTGACGCTTACGCTTGGTGGATTTCTTCGTCAGAATGTGACGACGGTGGGACTGACCCCGTTTGATGGCGCCGGAACCGTTCTTGGAGAACCGTTTGGCAGCGCCACGATTTGTCTTAATCTTAGGCATAACTATTCAACTCGCATTGTTAAGGGTTAATTTACTTTTTGGGACGTAGAACCATCACCATTTGCCGGCCTTCCATCAGAGGCTGTTGCTCCATCTCGGCATAGTCAGCCAGATCGGCTTCTACCCGCTTCAACATCTCCAGACCCAGCTCACGGTGAGCGTGTTCACGACCGCGGAAACGCATGGTTACCTTGGTCTTGTCCCCATCTTCAAGGAAACGTATCAGGTTGCGCAGTTTTACCTGATAATCCCCTATCCCCGTCCCAGGACGGAATTTAATCTCTTTGACTTGAACCTGTTTCTGCTTCTTTTTAGCCGCCGCCTTCTGCTTTTTCGATTCGAAGACAAACTTGCCAAAATCCATCACCCGACAGACCGGAGGCTCTGCATTGGGCTGAATCTCAACCAGATCCAGACTATCACTCCCAGCGACACTCATCGCCTCTGCAATGGAGACAATACCTACCTGACTCCCGTCTGCTCCGATGAGGCGTACTTTCGGAGCGGTGATATCTCCGTTCAGGCGATTCTTTTTTGGTGCAGCGATAACTCGGTTCCTCCACAAAGAACTAAGGCTTGCCAAAAAAGGGGGGGGGGCCGTTATTCGGTGTTTCCCCTCGACAAGCCACTATTTAGATCGGCGATCCACTTCTTCCTGCATCCGCCGGGCAAACTCCTCAACAGTCATAATTCCGAGGTCTTCACCAGCGCGCGTACGTACCGCCACATTCCCATTTTCCATCTCACGATCACCCACTACCAGGAGGTAGGGTACTCGTGCCAATGTGTGCTCGCGAATCTTAAAGCCAATCTTCTCGTTTCTCAAGTCTATTTCGGCCCTAAATCCCTGTTTTTTCAATGTTCCGGCCACTTTTTCCACATATTCGGCCTGCCGGTCGGTAATATTCATCACCATGGCCTGTGTCGGGGCCAGCCAGAGGGGCATGGCGCCGGCGTACTCCTCGATCAAAATTCCGATAAAACGCTCCAGTGAACCGAGGATGGCGCGGTGCAACATCACCGGCACCTGCTTGCTGTTGTCAGCGGCGATATACATGGCGTCAAGACGCCCGGGCATGGAGAAATCGACCTGCATGGTACCGCACTGCCAGACCCGGCCGAGACAGTCACGCAGGGAGAAATCGATCTTCGGGCCGTAGAAGGCACCCTCCCCCGGCTGCAGCGTCCACTCCAGACCCTTGGCATTGAGTGCCTGCTCCAGAGCATCCTCCGCCTTGTCCCACACCTCATCGTCGCCGACACGCTGCTCCGGGCGGGTGGAGAGGGCGATCTGCACATCGGTAAAACCAAAATCACGGTAGATTTCGAACAGCAGATCGGTAAAAGCGGAGACCTCATCCTGGATCTGATCTTCGGTGCAGAAGATATGGGCGTCATCCTGAACAAAATTCCGCACCCGCATGAGGCCATGGAGGGTGCCACTCGCCTCATTGCGGTGACAGGAGCCAAACTCCGCCAGACGCAGTGGCAGGTCGCGATAGCTCTTCAGCCCCTGATTGAACACCTGCACATGGCAAGGGCAGTTCATCGGTTTAATGGCATAGTCGCGGTTCTCGGAACTGGTGGTAAACATATCCGCCCGGTACTTGCTCCAGTGACCCGACTTCTCCCACAGGGTGCGGTCAACGATCTGCGGGGTTTTGATCTCCAAATAGCCCGCCGCACTGATCTTGTCGCGGACATACTGCTCCACAGTGCGGTAGATACTCCACCCCTTGTGGTGCCAGAAGACCATACCCGGAGCCTCTTCCTGAGTATGGAACAGATCCTGAGCCTTGCCGATCTTGCGATGATCGCGCTTCTCCGCCTCTTCCAGACGGTGGAGATAGGTTTTGAGCTCTTTTTTGTCTTTCCAGGCGGTGCCATAGACACGCTGCAACATCTCGTTTTTGGAGTCACCACGCCAGTAGGCACCCGCCAGCTTCATCAGCTTAAACGCCTTCAGCCTGCCGGTGCCGGGGACATGAGGACCGCGACAGAGGTCAGTAAACTCACCCTGTGTATATAAAGAGAGATCCTCGGTAGCCGGAATAGACTCAATAATCTCCGCCTTGTACGCCTCACCCTGATCACGGAAGAACTTCACCGCATCATCCCGCGACATGACGGAGCGGGAGATTGGGTGGTTCTCCTTCACCAGCGCCTTCATCTTCGCCTCGATCGCCGTCAGATCTTCCGGGGTAAAGGGACGCTTGTAGGCAAAGTCATAATAGAAGCCATCCTCAATAGAGGGGCCGATAGTGACCTGGGCATCAGGAAAGAGCTGTTTTACCGCCTGGGCCAGCAGATGGGCGGTGGAGTGACGGATAACTTCCAGCCCCGCCTCGTCACGGTCGGTGATAATCGCCAGTTCGGCATCACCCTCCATAGTAAAAGAGGTATCGACCAACTCGCCGTCAACACGCCCGGCAAGAGCGGCCTTGGCCAGGCCCGGGCCGATGGAAGCGGCGACATCGTAAACGGAAACAGCATCATCAAAGCTCCGCTGGGAGCCATCAGGAAGGGTAATAACAGGCATCTTATCTCTCTCTCAGTGGTGACCCATACGAGAGGCCACATGAATAGCAACCGAGCCGGAAAGTCGGCTTAACCGCTGATTTCAGGAAACAGCCGGAAACAACTGAAAACAGGGGCTGCGAAAACGGGGAAGTTTACCCTAATCGGGATCG
>JBEVXT010000175.1:0-8251 GCA_040505955.1 Sedimenticola sp.
TTCGCCGCTTCCTCTCCACTAATCACCTCCCGTGCATGACCAAGAGAGTTGAGAACCCAAACCCCCTGCTCCTGGGGGCCGATCAACAGAGTGCTGATTACCCGCTCCCCATCGCGTCCACGGCAACGGGCGGTATGCTCATACTGCTCGATAATCTGCATGGGGAGAGCGATACACATGATCCTTCCTTTAACGCTTAATGATGGCTCTGTCCCATACACTCTAACTCATGGAAGCTTGGAGCAGACAAATACAATAGGTGAATACAAAGTACATTTCACCTCTTTTCCACCCTAATATTATCAAGGGGCTTATGAACTGGAGGTGATGAATTATGTTCCTGTTCTGTAAATATACGATCTGAGAGCGGTAGCGGGTAGTTGTAGCTACCCATAGGCAGATAAGCCAGATAGAAATACCAGCATTGAAGGCATGGAAAAACGGCGAATTCAGGATATACTGCGGCCAAGGGAGCCTGCTGCTCAGAGAGCTCCCACGATAGGTTATGAGGGACGAAGGCTTCAATTCCACACGGTTGGCCTGATTGTACCCATATACAGACTAACTTTAATGAAGGTACCAACAGGCGGATCCAGTGATCAAAAGTGACGGATTGCACAGTTTCAGTAATTAATTGCATCCGTTTATGTCGGTCTGAACTACTACTTGGCTGTAGTGTCTCTATCAATACCACTGAGTCACTGTGGATGGAGAGACAAACCTGTAGTTCTCTGACCTCCCGACCTGGTTTCGTCAGCACCACATTATGAATAGCAGAGCAGAAAACGGCACCAAGCAAAACTTCGATGGCAAGGAGTGTATCTATTACGACGGCCACTGGATTCGTCACTATCCCGAGCTGGAAGATACTCTCACCAACCGAAAAGTACTGATCGACAGCCTCACCCGCAGGGCCTTCCACCATACCGAGATCGGCATCAACACCCCTGGTCACCGCCTGGAAGAGGCAAGAGCAGCCTATGAGCGGGAGACCGATCCGGCGAGGAAACGGGTGAATGCCGCAATACTTGCCGGCGCCCTGTTCAACCGGGCAACCGATATCTTCACCGCAGTGGTTAATCTGGAGGAGAAAGGGGTTCAAATCACCCGTAGTGACGAGCTGATGAAACAGTGCAGCAACTGCTTCAAAGAGGCGCTGGAGCTGGGTAAACAGGTGAAGCACTACAGTGGTCAGGAGGGAATTGACGAGCTCTGGGGTGAGCCCTTTAAGGCGTTTACCCAACCCATTTCCCAGCTATTCGCATCCCGCTACTGCAAAATCTCCCAAGCCATGCAGGAGATAGACAGAATTATTGATCATTTGATTGATGTGCTGGGAGATGAAGTACATCTTGTCGGCCTTGAGGAGGTGCTGAGGGAGTACGGACAGGCATCCAAGCTGCAGATGGAGACGATGAAAAGTGACCCCGCCTTCTTTACCGTCTGGCCGATCTATATCTCGTCGAGAGAGCGGGTTGAAGAGTTCAGCCCGGTGGAGATCGATCAGCCTGATGTCAACCTGCTCCACCGTATGGGAAAAGTGAAAAAGTTGATCCTTGCAGGTTCAGCACTTATCACCTACCTTTCAGGAGCAAGGGTACCGATGCCGAAAAGCTCGGAACTGTTTATCCAGCGGTGTGATCTGTTTCGAAAGAATCACTGCACATCCATCGATCAGGCGAGATAGAAAAATCGAGGATCTGACCCGAACTACTATAGGCAAGTTCCAAATCCGCAAAATGCTGGGAAGAGGGGCGACTGCGTCTGTATATCTGGCTAAAGACCCCTTTACCAACGCGGAAGTAGCAATAAAAATCGCTCACCAGAGTGTTATGGACGATCCTGAGACCGGCTATCGCTTCAAGAAGATGTTTATGAATGAAGCGAGTCTGGCAGGTAAGCTGCGCCACCCTCACATCGTCTCAGTCTATGATGCCGGGGTAGAGCATGAGATGCACTACATCGTCATGGAGTACATCCCTGGGAGTACGCTCAAAGAGTTCTGTAAACCGGACAAACTGCTGCCCACCGATGATGTCATAGAGATTATCTTCAAATGCTGCAATGCACTGGAACACGCCTATCTTTTCGGCCTGATCCATCGGGATATCAAACCAGGAAACCTGCTTACCACCGGTGGAAGCGATGTAAGAATCAGTGACTTCGGTACCGCGCTGCTGGTTAACTCCGACATTACGCAGATCATGGATGCCGTCGGCACCCCAAGCTATATGTCCCCGGAGCAGTTGAGCAACCAGACGCTGACTCAGCAGACCGACATCTACTCTCTGGGTGTGGTGATGTATCAACTTCTCAGCGGCAAACTCCCCTATAGTGCGTCCAACCAGTATGAGCTGATCCAGAAGATCACCCATCAACCCCCCACACCGCTGGAGACGGTTCGCAGCGGCCTGCCGGAGGGGGTCGTAAAAATCGTCAACCGTTGCCTGAAGAGAGATCTGAAAGAGCGTTACGGCAGTTGGGCGGACGTTGCACGAGACCTTGCGGTTGCCCATGAGCAGCTGAATATTTCGTCCGCTGTTGAAGCTTCAGACAGCCGTAAATTCAATACCCTCAAGGGTCTCAAGTTCTTCCACGAGTTCACTGATGTTGAACTCTGGGAGATGCTGCGGATTAGTAAGTGGCGCTACTTCAAAACATCAAAAATACTCCTTGAAGAGGGTAAAATCGGTGGCTCAGTCTTCATTCTCGCCTCCGGCGATGCCCGTATTATGAAAAATGACTCCTTCCTCGGCCTTGTTGAGACAGGCCAGTGTTTTGGTGAAATGGCCTATATCCACGGCAAGAAAAAAGCTCGCAGCGCCAGCGTAGTGAGCAACTCACCGGTCACCATCATCAAAATCGGGAGCGAAGCGTTGCAGCAGGCATCGATGCAACTGCAGACAAAGTTCAACAGAGAGCTGCTGCGAACCCTTGCCGAACGTCTTGAGAAAACCTCGATTATGGCGTCATCCATCTAAAGGAACCTCTGAACACGTCATGCAAAGCTGTTGCGGTGACTTCCTTCCAGAGCAAGCTCCATATAAATACCAATAAACCCCATGGCTGAGATCATCCTCACCACCCTCAATGCCCGCCACCTTCACAGCTCTCTTGGTCTGCGCTATCTGCTGGCCAATATGGGAGAGTTGAGAGAGAAAACCACCATCCGCGAGTTCACTCTGGAACCCTGGCCCTGCGATATTGCCGAGCAGTTATTAGCTGAGCGGCCACTGATTATCGGTATCGGCCTCTATATCTGGAACATCGAGCAGAGCCGGCGATTGCTGGCGCTGCTGAAAACCATCAGCCCGGAGACAACGATCATTCTTGGTGGGCCGGAGGTGAGCCATGAGTGGCAGAGCGAAGAGATTGTCGAACATGGGGACTTTCTGATCACCGGCCAGGCAGATCTCGCTTTTGCGCAGCTTTGCCGGGAGATCCTCAAGGGCAACCCACCCCTTGATAAGGTGATCCACCCCCCTCTCCCTGATCTCAACAGCCTCGCCTCCCCCTATCCTCTCTACAGTGATGAGGATATCGCTCACCGCCTGATCTACGTAGAAGCATCACGCGGCTGCCCATTCAAATGTGAATTCTGTCTCTCCGCTCTCGACAGGAGCACCCTGACATTCCCACTGGAGTCCTTTCTCGCCGAGCTGAAAAAGCTCCTCACCCGTGGTGTACGCCACTTTAAATTTGTCGACCGCACCTTCAACCTTAAACCAGATTCCAGCTGTATCATTCTCGAGTTCTTTCTGGAAAGGATGAGTGAACCGCTGTTTCTCCACTTCGAAGTGATCCCTGACCAGCTACCCGAACGATTGAAAGCACTGTTGCAACGCTTCCCTCCAGGCTCTCTGCAGCTTGAAGTGGGGGTCCAGACCTTCAATTCAGAGGTGCAACAACGGATCAGCCGCAAACAGGACAATCGGGTAACAGAAGATAATCTCCGCTGGTTGAGGACACAGACCCACGCCCATATTCATGCTGATCTCATCTTTGGCCTGCCGGGAGAGGATCTCAGCAGCATCGCCGGGAGCTTCGACCAATTGGTCGCCCTGGCGCCTCACGAGATACAGTTGGGCATACTGAAACGACTGAAGGGCACCCCCATTATCCGCCACACCGAGAAGTACGGGATGTGCTACAACCCCAACCCGCCCTACGACATACTCCAGACCGGCTGCATCGACTTCGCCACCATGCAACGCCTGACCCGCTTCACCCGTTATTGGGAGATGATTGCCAACTCAGGCCGTTTCAGGGAGAGTCTGCAGGCGATACTCGGTAATGCACCCTTTGCACGTTTTATGCAACTCAGTGACTGGCTCTTTCGTACGACGAAACAGGTGCACCGGATAGCACTCAAACGGCTCTTTGAGTTGCTCTACCAGGGAATGACAAATGAACTGAACATCACAGAAGAGAGCGCGACCGAGATTCTGACAAAAGATTTTTCACGCTGCGCAATCAAAGGTCGACCTCCTTTTCTCATGCCACCGGCACCATCCACTGCCGACAGTAGTGAAAAAAAGAGCCACAGCGGCCGACAACAGCGCCACGGTTAATCTTCTCCGGTAGGAAGATATTTCGTGTTTTCTATTGGTGTGCCTTCTCGATGCACGACCCGGGCTCCGTCGCGGTTCGAGAAACCGCTCCTACAGGGCGGTATCGCGACATACCCACTGTAGGAGCGCTTTCTCAATGCGCGATCCAACTATCCCCTACAAACCCCTGACCCAAACCGAAGTGTCGTGAAATACCGCACCGCCATTGGGCATCGCCGCATCGGCACTGGTCAGGGTATTGATCCCCCGCCCTCCATCGAAATCACGCCCCAGCCAGATCCCCTCAACGACCAGCACCCCGGGTGCAATACCCTCAGTCACCTTCACCGCCAATTTTATCTCTCCCTGCCTGCTGCCCACCCGCACCTGTTCCCCATCGGAGACAGAAGCCGCTGTTGCATCAGCAGCATGAATCAACAACCTGGGTCCTATCTCACGCTCTCTTGCACCCGCTGTATCGGTGAAGCTTGTATTTAGGAATGATCTTGCTGTCGGGGTAATCAGCCTGAGGGGATACTCAGCAGATGACTGGTCGATGGCGTCCCAATAATCGGGAAGTGGAGGTATTTTACCTTCCACATCCCCCAGGGCCTTCCAGTCAGGCTGGAAGCGGAAGCGGCCATCCGGCCAACCGAAGCCATCAAGAAAATTCATCTCGCGCTCTGATTTACTGCAATCGAGCCAACGCTGCTCCTTCAATGCCTGGAAGCCCGGGTAATCCGACTGCAGCAGTGCTGCATCTATCAGCTCTTCGGCACTCATGGAAAAGCCCGGGTGCTCGGCACCGAGCCGTTTCGCCAAGTCACATATCACCTGGTGGTTGGAGCGGCAATCCGCCAGGGGCTCAATCACCCGGCACCCCAACTGCAGGTGTACCTGACCATAGCTGAGATAGAGATCGTCATGTTCGAGAAAGGTGGTGGCCGGCAATACAATATCCGCCATTGCCGCCGTTTCGGTCATAAACTGCTCATGAACACAGATAAACAGATCCTCCCGCTGGAAACCACGGCGGACAGCGGAGTGATCGGGCGCCACTGCCATTGGATTACAGTTTTGAATAAAGAGGGCGTTGACCGCCGGGCCGCCTGAGAGATCCTGCGGATCGCCGCAGAGTATTGGGCCGATACGTGACATATCCAACTCACGAACCGTGGGATCAAACAGATCCCCTCCCTCTATCAGCGTCTTATCCAGATGAAAGAGACCACTGGTGCCCAGCAGCGCCCCGCCCCCTTCATGTTGCCAGGCGCCGGTAATGGCAGGCAGGCAGCTGACGGCGTGTACATTGTGCGCGCCGTTGCGGCTTCGACTAAAGCCTATACCCAAACGAATAAAGCTCCTTTTATGCTCACCATAGAGTCTGGCAAACTGCCTGATCTCCTCCTCGCTCACCCCGGTTATGTCACTGGCCCACTCGGGTGTGCGTAATTGCAGGTGAGGCTCCAGGGAGTCCGGCAGGTCGGTATATTTTTCCAGATACTCTCTGTCGGCATACCCCTCGGCAAAGAGCAGATGCATCACTGCGGTCGCAAGGGCGCCATCGGTACCGGGTTTCAGCATCAAATGAAGATCCGCTTTCTTGGCAGTGGGCGTTCGGTAGGGGTCAATGACAACCAGTTTCGCCCCTCTGCTCTTTTTAGCCTGGGCCACCTTAGTCATTACGTTGATCTGGGTGGCGACCGCATTGCAGCCCCAGATAACAATCAGGTCACTCTTTGCCATATCGCGGGGATCACTTCCCCAGACTGCGCCAACCCCCGCACTCCAGCCACTGTAGGCGATGGAGGTGCAGATGGTCTTCTTCTGTCGTGAATAACCCATGGCGTGACGCAACCGGTTGATGCCGTCACGCTGCAACTGCCCCATGGTGCCGGCATAGTAATAGGGCCAGACCGCCTCGGAACCGGCACTCTCAGCAACCCGCTTCAGATTATGAGCAACTTCATCCAGCGCTTCGTCCCAGGAGATCGGGATAAACCTCCCCTCCCCTTTGGCGCCGACACGCCGCAACGGCTGAGTCAAGCGGTCGGGGTGGTGAACCCGCTCTGCATACCTCGACACCTTTGTGCAGATTACGCCTTCGGTGTAGCTGTTATCCCTGGCACCATGTACTTTTCCGATTGTTTTGTTATCCAGCAGCTCTACCTCCAGAGAACAGGCGGAGGGACAGTCATGGGGACAGGTAGTAGCGGCATAGGATGGTTTCATTGAACAGCTCACATGTTGAGTAAGAGAAAAATCCACACCAGAGTTTAGCTCTTTTTTCAGCATGAGAGCCATATTCACATTGTAACTATTCAGCACCGCAAAGAAATCGCTGGTAGCTGTTCAGCACGGTAATCCGTCACTCAGGAGTAGGAGCGAACTTGTTCGCGAAGAGCACGTATCGTAGTCCATCGCGAACAAGTTCGCTCCTACAACACCTTTGCTCCACCATAACTGTGGTTTTCAGGATTTTGGTACAGGGCCGGTTTAAGTATAAAAAGGTACAAAATGCCACTGTCATCCCATTGCATTCCAACAATAGAACCGATCCTGTCTGCCGCTGCCATTGCCTGTTAAGATACCCCACTCGAAAACCATCAGAAACGGAATTAGTTAATGCTTCTTGATAATTACTTCACTAAAGTTGATGAAAATATTATGTTCTCAAGAGAGCAGGCAAGCCGCTTTGCCAAGGAGATCGCGGATGACTTCAATCCGATACACAATATTGACGCCAAGCTGTTTTGTGTACCCGGCGACCTTCTTTTCTCCGTGGTGCTGGACAAATACGGATTGAGCAGACATATGCAATTCGTTTTCTCCGGGATGGTCAGCGATGGTGTTAAGCTCAGACTTCCCACTTCGGTCTCAGGCAATTTTTCCATTACCGACGGTCAGAAGAGCTATCTTGAGGTTGAGCACTCCGGTGAGGTAACCAATGAGCGCCAACTGATCCGTGACCTTACCCACAGTTATGTGACCTTTTCCGGTCACACCTTTCCTGATCTCCTGATTTCGCTGATGACTGAGCATAACGTGATGATCAATCCATCACGACCACTCATCATCTACAAGAGTATGGTGATCGATCTTGACCGGCTGGATATCTCTGAGCCGAGCCTGGAGTTCAGCGGTGCCGAACTTGAGATCAACGGCAATAAGGGGAACGCTTCTCTCAAATTCACCATTGTTGCCGGTGGTGAGGTAGTGGGACGAGGTGAGAAGCTGATGGTGCTGCGCGGCTTGCGTCCCTACAACGCCGAACAGGCTCGACAGATCGTCGCCAGCTACACCGAGAAGAAGCGCGATCACCTTGAGAACGGCGGCTAGAACCCGCCCCTTTACACTATTGCCATTCACAGGCTCGCGAGCAGAAAGAACAAGCGATGCAGAACCGTTTCAGTGAACGCTATGAGTGTGCACTGAAAAGTCTCAGCGAGGGTCTGTCCAAAAAGGGCACCACCAAACGCTATGACAAGGTACTTGAGCTCGACCTCAGGATCCCAGACAATGCCGGGATGACCGTGGTATTAAGCTTAAGTTAATGGCATTGAGTACGCTTCTACCGGAAGAACCGAAAAAGTCGCGGTCTGGATTATCCTAGTAAGAATCATTTGCCAAACCAGATCACTTCCAATTCCAATTGCTCTGCCGCTTGCGCCATCACTTTATCAGCCGTAGCAAGCACGCGT
>JBEVXT010000176.1:0-2123 GCA_040505955.1 Sedimenticola sp.
TAGCCGTTGGTCAACGGCGACCCCAGGGATAACGGATGCATTGTCTGGGCGATGCTGCCGTCGGGGGAGACGCGAAGGCACTCTTTTTCCAGTCCTACAGCACCCCCTTTTAGTGCCTGTAGAGCGTCATCTGAGAGCCGCCGGAGTCGGTTTTCGATAGATCTGTGCAAAGCGGATTCCAAATGGCAGGGTTATGCAGCGGCTACAGCACTCAGTATACCGGATTGCTAACCGATAACGGTGGAAACGCCATAAACCCCATGGGTATAGTGGACTGGCAGAAAATGACACTTTGCTTTTCGCCATGAATTGGGCAAAGATACGGGGTAACTATATCAGTACCCCCGCTAAGAGGGTCTTTTTCACCAGGGGTCGGAGTCGATTGCGTTGAAGATGGTAGGGAAATTTACAGTTTTTTGCCGCAATCGACTCCGACCCCGTACCCTACTGAATAGTTACGATACGGGTAATCCCATAAGCCGTATCCAGCCGTGAAATCCACTCTATCCGTCCTTATTCTCTGCACCGCATTTTGCTTTCAGGCAATAGCCGATTCTCCACGGACGCTTTCCACAGAGGAAGGCACCGCTCTCCTGGCCAGTCTGAAAACCGACAACCCGTGGAGCAGACTCAACCCCAAACGACTCAAACTGCGCTCAACATCAGTTCTGGTGCTTGACCGCACGGGACGTGAGGTCTATGCCAAAAAAGCCGACAAGGCGATGCCCATCGCCTCCATCACCAAGCTGATGACGGCCATAGTGATCCTCGATGCGCAGCTTGCCATGGATAAGAAAATCACCATTACAAAACAGGATCGTGACCTCCTGCGTCTGACCGGCTCACGCCTGAAGGTGGGTGCCCGCCTGAGCCGCAAAGAGTTACTGCGACTGGCGCTGATGGCATCGGAGAACCGGGCAGCCACCGCCCTCGCCCGCACCTTTCCCGGTGGTACCCGTGACTTTGTCACGGTGATGAACCGCAAGGCGCGCCGCCTGGGTATGACTGAAAGCCGTTTCACCGACCCCAGCGGACTCGATGCAGGCAATGTCGCCTCAGCCCGGGATCTGGCAAAGCTGGTACGTGCCGCCAGCCACTACCCGCTAATCAGGGAGGCGACCACTACAAAAGCGCTGGAGGTGCGCCCCTACCGCCGCAAGGGGCCACTGAGATACGGTAATACCAACCGCCTGCTGAAGAACAAGGCGTGGCAGATCGGCCTGAGCAAGACCGGCTATATCAACGAAGCCGGGCGTTGCCTGGTAATGCAGGCGGAGATCAGGGGTGAGCCGCTGGTGATCGTGCTGCTCAACTCATTTGGCAAACTCACCCCTTTCGGTGACTCCAACCGTATCCGCAAATGGATTCAGTCGGGGTTGAAGACGAAAGGGTAGTTTCATACAAAAGGATTGACTGCGACCCGGCCCTTTATGCTGAATCGTGACAATACAAAATTGGCCTGGGGTTACTGAGTCTGAACCACCACCGGGCGTGCCTGATCGGCAATATAGTCCGAGAGAATGCGTGCCGCTTCATTGACCATGATTTTGGAAAATGGATCTTCATGATCATTACCGGCGGCAAGGCGCTTTTTATCTTCCGCCTCTTCTTCTTCATCGGTGAGTGCTTTAAGGCCAACAGCTTCCCGGAAACTGTTTTTCAGCGTCATCCGGCGACTCTCACGTAACTTCCACTCCTTTTTTCTCTCCGACTCCTTGAGAGAAACCGTATCGCGCTCACGCGCCTCTTTAAGCAGTATGGCCTGGTTTTTCAGGTAGAGAAATCCAGGGTCGCTCTTGATCCGCGCCTGGTGCTGCTCATTATACTTCTGCAGTGGGCCGAGCCCCTGGCTCTTAAACGATGCAGGTTTAATCTCTGCCCATGGCAGTGCATTATCCAGCCCCCGTTCACCATGCTCATCGGAGCCGGCGGCAGAAGGGTAGATGATATCCGGCACCACCCCGCGGAACTGGGTGCTGCCGCCGTTGATGCGGAAAAACTGGGCCATGGTGAGTCGTAGAAGACCCAGGTTGTTATCGCCCTTGGGTATCATTCGCCCAAGATCGACCAGCGTCTGCACCGTACCCTTACCAAAAGTGGGCTCACCGATAACGATGCCGCGC
>JBEVXT010000176.1:2223-5644 GCA_040505955.1 Sedimenticola sp.
ACACCGATGATGCGATCCCCTGACTGGATCTGACCACTCAACCGGGCTGGCCCGCCAAGCACCGTTCGCTGCACTTCGGTGTACTCGTCCTTACTGCTCAAGACGGCACCGATCCCCTCCAGTGAGAGGCGCATACTGATATTGAAATTCTCCGATACCCGGGGGGACATGTAGGCGGTATGCGGTTCCAGACTCAGGGTATAGGCGTTAACGAAGGTCTGAAAAACATCGGTGGATGATAGTTGGCGGGTGCGCCGCTGAATGCCGAGATAGCGCTTTTTCAGCGTATCCTTAATCTCATCATCCGGCTTATCTTTCAGACGCAACCCGAGAATATCGCTCTTCACACGCTTGCGCCAGAGCGCCTCCAGCGCCTTTGCATCGCCGAGCCAATCGGCCTCGCTACGGTCAAAAAGGTAGCTCTCATCGATGGTGAAATCGAACTCCCGGTCGAGCAGTTCAAGGGCGTGGTCAATACGCTCATCAACACGCTGCCGAAACACTCTGAAAATCTCGAAAGGCGGATCGAGACGCGCCGTGCGCAGAGCATCATCGAGGTAGTTGCGGTATATCTCAAAACGCTCAATATCCTTCCGACTGAAGAAGCTTTTGTTGGGATCCAAAGACTCCAGATAACGGTCAAGAATGCTATTTGACATGGCATCATCAAGCTGATGATCCTTGTAGTGGTAGCGGTCAACCACCCGCAGAATCAGCAGGGCTGACTGCTGCTGCTCACGGGTCGGCTTGAGCTCATCCGGTGGGACTTCTACGGCCAACTGAGCCCCAGGTGCCGCCGCGGCGTTGACAGTGTTGTCCCAGTTACCGCAGCCCGAGAAAATCAGGAGCATCAGCGGTAAGCCAAGATATATCGGTAACAGCAGCTTTCGGGTAGTCATAGGAAAAATAGTTTATTAAGTGATCATTAAACAGGTCAGACCGCTCGATGGCCGGTTAGTTGCCATTGAACCCAGGTTGAAACGGAGTGTAGCACGACAATATCAGACGGCAGGCAGTGGTCGGTGCAAAGAGGTAAGCAGTTCCAGGTAATCATCTTCTGCGGGTGTCAGGCAGCCGTGACGGATAAGAAAGTCGATAATCACCAGGTTGCAGTTGATCTTGAACAGGTCACTCTCCCGTACAGTCTCCATCACCTGTTCCACCGACTGGAGAGAGAAGCTTTCGACCTCACCGTCGGTGCAGCTGGGCTGAAAGTCAGCTGGCAACTCCAGGTCGTAACAGAACAGTGTATCCGGCTTAAAGCCCTTCTCGGTGTCCACATAATAAGTGACTGCACCAACCGAAATCGCCTGTGCCGCCAGCTCCGCAGGTATCGCCGCCTCCTCCCAGCACTCCTTGGCCAGATTATCAGCCAGGCTGACGCCGTACGGCAGGCCGCCAGCCACCAGGTTATCAAGATGTCCCGGGTAGTGGATACGATCCAGCGCCCGACGGGCCACCCACAGCTTCAGCCCATCATCCCCCCGGACAAAGCCGTTCATGTGCTGACCAAAGGCGCGGACGCCAAAATAGGGGGCGGCGGCACGATCAAGCAGCAGCAGGGCGGTATCACGGTTGGTGGTGGTGGCGGCATACTGTTCCCCATGTAGATGGCTTATCACCCCCTCCGCCTCCAGCTCCACCAGCACCTCCGCCACAACGACGCTACGCTCAGCCAAATCGAGAGACTCCAGCGCCAGCGCCACCATTTGACCGGAAACTGAAAACACCCGTGGATAACGCTTCAGCACCTGGGCGAAGGCGTGGCGCACACGCCCGACGTTGAAGCCATCAATACGAAACGGGATAAAATCTAACGGGTTGTGGCTGTTACAGGCACGAATATGATCAAGGTATGCCATGGGGTTAATTATCCTTCTGGTAACAGGTTACCGTAAATATTCGCGTTTATTCGCGTTCATTTCCGACTAAGTTTCAGGGGTAATCAGGGAAATATATATGGTAGGGGCAAACAAGTTCGCCCCTACGGAATCTCCGCCCGAATAACCCGCGCGCGCCACTGTTTCAGCTCAGCGCGATCCTGCAGGCTCACCCTGGTGCGCAATGCGATCATCTCTTTCGGCGCCAAGCGGCGGTCGACCCGGTACTCTACCGCGCTTCGCAGACGCCCTCCAGTCCCCTGCCGCCCAACCAGCAGGCGCAGCCTGCCCACGGTAACCGATGTGGGGTTCTCCAGCTGCACAATCAAGCGTCCGCTTTTATCCATTCCCAGCCGGCTTCTGATGTAGCGCTGAGGATTTTCCGGCAGATCGAGCTGCAGAAAAGCCCGGGCCGCCGCTTTTCCTGCTGCCGAGCTGGAGGTAGAGGCCGCTTTGAAGTGAGCCAGAGCACCGGCTCTGTCGCTCTCACCCAACGCCAGACGCCCCAGAGCGTGGTGGGCGTCTGCTGTCGCCAGCAGCAACAGACTCTGTTCAAGATCACTTTTTGAGCCGCGCCGGTTACCCAGCTTCGCTCGCAACTGACCACGTTTCAGGTAGTGTCGAAAAAAGGTGTCATCTTTTGCCAGAGCGCGATTGTAAGCCGACAGCGCCTCTCTATTGCGTCTCTTGCCTGTCAGCGCGTCTCCTTTCAAAGCGTAAAAAAGCGCCTCATCAGGCTCGCCGGTGATCGCTTTCCCGGCAAATCTGAGGGCCGTATCGTAGCGTTTTTTCTGCAGTGCCTCGCCACCCTGCCGGTAAGCGGCGTAGGCCGGTTCTGCCTTGCGCAGCCGGCTGAGCATACGGCGATAGCGCTGCTCGCCCAACTCACCGCCATTGCCTCTAAGCTGCTCCGCCGTCTCGCGGTTTTTTGCCACCCGCTCCGCCGACGGAGGATGGCTGGCAAAGAGTCCCGACAGCCAGTTGCTCTCGCCCGCCTTGGAGAGGCGTACAAAGGTCTCCTGCAGCCCTATCGCAGCCCGCGGATCATAACCGGCCCGCACCATATAGAGCATACCGTAGTAGTCCGACTCCAGCTCGGCACCGCGGGAGTGGCGCTGACTGAGAAGAGAGGCACCCATGGCAGCGGCCCCCACCGCCAGTTGGGAGTAGTCGCTCTCCCGGGTGGCGATACCGGCGACCGCCACCGCCCCCTGTAACAGCAGCCCGGTCTCCATCCTCTTGGCCCCGTGGCGGGCGGCGGCGTGGACGATCTCATGGCCCAGCACTGCAGCCAGTTCGGCCTCATTCTTCAGCTCCACCAGCAGACCACGATTGACTGCAATCTTGCCTCCGGGGAGCGCCCAGGCGTTGGGACTACCGTCATTAACCACCACAAACTCATAGGGGAGTTTGCGATCGCTCACCGCAGCCAGCCGCTGCCCCACCTGCTGCACATAGCTTGTCAGTGCGGGATCGAGACGATAATCACCGCCCTGCATCTGGCGGCTGGGGGCGTACTGCTTTTTGCCGATAGCCAGCTC
>JBEVXT010000177.1:0-3741 GCA_040505955.1 Sedimenticola sp.
GCCGCCACCAACTTCCCCACCTTCCATGCCGCCAAGATTCCCGATGTCGCGACCGCCCGTTACGCTATCGCCTCCGGCAAACTGGATATGATCGGCATGACCCGGGCCCATATGGCCGATCCCCATATCGTCAGAAAGATCATGGAGGGGCGGGAAGATGATATTCGCCCCTGCGTCGGCGCCAACTACTGCCTCGATCGCATCTACCAGACGGGGGACGCATTTTGCATGCATAACGCCGCCACCGGGCGCGAGCTGACGATGCCCCACACCATTGCCAAAGCGGAGAAACGGCGCAAGGTGGTAATTGTGGGCGCTGGCCCCGGAGGGCTGGAAGCGGCCAGGGTAGCCGCCGAACGAGGCCACCAGGTGATGGTTTTTGAAGCCGCCTCAGATGCCGGTGGACAGGTACGGCTAACGGCCCAGAGCCCGCGCCGCCATGAGATGATCTCCATCATCGACTGGCGCATGGCCCAGTGTGCAGCCCTGGATGTGGAGTTTCGCTTCAATACCTGGGCGGAGACCGCAGAGGTAACGGCGGAGAATCCCGACCTGGTGATCGTCGCCACCGGCGGCCTGCCCCATACCGATGTACTGGAGAGCGGCAATGACCTAGTGGTCTCCACCTGGGATATCCTGGCACGGGATACCAAACCGGGAAAAAACGTGCTGCTGTTTGATGACGCAGGAGATCATGCCGCACTTCAAGCCGCCGAGATCATCGCCGACAGCGGCGCAAGACTTGAGATCATGACACCGGATCGCTCATTTGCCCCCGAAGTGATGGCAATGAACCTGGTGCCCTATATGCGGGAGTTGCAAGAGAAGGAAGTCACCTTTACCGTCACCTTCCGACTGAAAAGCGTGGAGTGCGAAGGTGACATGCTGCGAGCCCAAGTCGGCAGTGACTACGGTGATGTCACCAAAGAGCGGCTGGTCGACCAGGTAGTGGTCAACCACGGCACCATCCCCCTGGACGAGCTCTACTTTGATCTCAAGCCCCTCTCATCAAATCTCGGCGAAGTGAATCACAACGACCTGATTGCCGGTCGGCCTCAGAGTGTGATGAAAAACCCGGAGGGTAAATTTCAGCTCTTCAGAATCGGCGATGCGGTCTCGGCGCGCAATACTCATGCCGCCATCTACGATGCCCTGCGGCTGCTTAAGGATCTATAGAGGTAATCCGGAACGCAGGTGCAGGAGCGAACTTGTTCGCGAAGAGCACGTTTCGTAGTCCATCGCGAACAAGTTCGCTCTCAGTAACGCTTGTTGAGTTCGAAGATGGTACGCAGGTAGACATAGGTCTTACCGGTACCGGTCTCCATCTCTACTGAGAAATGGTGACCGTCCAGTTCGGGCTGTTTAGAAAGATTATTCTCCTCCTGAATCTTATGCAGGTTCTCTAATAACAGCTTATCGGTGAGTACCAACTGATTGGCCACAGCGGAGATATTAGCGAACTCATCTTCACCCAGCGAGAGCTGACTCCCGCCCTCCTTCTGCCCTAGAGAGACGGAATAGGTCTCGTTGGCCAGCGGCTGGCCTTCGAAAAGATTAACCACCGACTCGATGGCCTTCTGCTGGTAATCGAGGTTACCGTCGAATTTGAACTTGAGCGTAGACATGCTCACTCCCTCCTTTTGCGGGGAGGCTTACCCGACCTTGAAGCAAGTTGTGATTCCAGCTTCTCCAACGCCGCTATATCCTCCAGCTCAGTCCGCAAGGCCTCGTTTTTCAAACGTTGCTGGTGGAATTTTCCGTATTCACTCTCTGCCAGTTCTTTGGCCACCTGGTGTGACACCTTGCCCGCATGGTCCAGAATATTCCGATCATTTAAGGTCATGAAACCATCGAGCTTCTTAACCCAGTCGTGCATATGCATCGGAATCCGCCGCATCGCCTGCCCTTCGGCGAAGATCAGATACTGTTCAGCAAGATTATTCAGTGCTCGCAGTTCCTCCTCATCCAGATAGTTTTTGGCGACAACCACATCCTGCTTTCTAACTTTTGTACCGCGCCAACTGGTCAGGCCCATATTGGTTTTTTGGCTATCTGCGCGGCCATTGATGATCTCGGCTGCTGTCTGACCGGCAATCGCCCAGTGCATCTTGTTCTGAACCGTTTTGAAAAAGTTGATACTGATATCCAACGTGGGGTCGTAGTCGATACTGGTTGCATAGATATCCGTGATCTTCCGGTAGAAACGCTTCTCCGAGGTACGGATATCCTGAATACGGCGCACCAGCTCTTCGAAATAGTCGAAGGGCAGATCCGGGTTTTTCAGGCGCTCATCGTCCATGACAAAACCCTT
This sequence comes from Sedimenticola sp., assembly GCA_040505955.1. GTDB lineage: Bacteria > Pseudomonadota > Gammaproteobacteria > Chromatiales > Chromatiaceae > Vondammii. The sequence continues at coordinate 2,312 of JBEVXT010000177.1, forward strand.
GACGATGTACTCCTTCAGCTGCCGGGTTGCCCACTGCCGAAAGTGGGTGGCGGTATGGGATTTCACCCGATAACCAACAGAGATAATGGAATCCAGATTGTAGTGTTTCAGGCTGCGTCTGACCTCACGCGCCCCCTCCTGGCGAACTACCGAGTAATCCTCGGTAGTTGCTTTCTCATCCAGCTCACCTTCCGCATAGATATTTTTCAGGTGCAGCCCGATATTATCAGTAGAGGTCTGGAACAGCTCAGCCATCAGATGCTGTGTCAGCCAGAGAGTCTCGCCAATCAAACGCACCTCCAGCCTGGTTTCACCCGTCTCAGACTGGTAGATCAGCATCTCTCCGGAATCAAGACTATTCACCTCACACCACCTTGAAGACCATCTCGGTCTCAGTGTTTTGTGAGCGGGATTTAAAGGTCTGTACGGCGTTGGCCTTGAGCTGGTCATTGCCTTTATAGATAAACTCCTTACCCGTGTTATACGGTGGATCGATATAGATCATCTTCACCTTGCCGTAGTAACTCTTCTGCAGAAGCTTGAGCACTTCCAGGTTGTCACCCTCGATAAAGAGGTTCTGAGTGGTATCAAAATCCACTGACTCCTCACAACATGGCTTGAGCGTAGCGCGAGAAGGCTCCTGAATCAGCCGCATGCAATCACGCTTACCCGGCCACTCCATGCCGTAGCGCTCACGTCGGCCTTCGTAGACATCAGAGAAGGTTCCCAGCTCGACCTTGAGGCGCTCAAAGTCGATGGTCTCTACAACTTCTCCCTGCGCATTGGTGGTCTCGGTAAAGACGCCGGGGAAGAGCTGCTTAAGCTCCTCCCTGCGCTGCTCGCTGATATTGAGCGACTCGCCGTTCATCACTTCAGGTTGCTGGTTGTTATCACTCATGGTCATGCTTTCCGTTATTCTCTAATTCTGTCGCGGCTTAATATAGTTAAAACCGTCGTAACTATTCAGCACCTCATCTGATTCCGCACTTATCATCAACTACTTGCTCCAGGAATCGCATAAATTCATCCATGAAGCTTACTTTGGCATCCATGCCAAAGATATTCCTTCCGCAAGTAGTCGATAATAAGCGCTCAGTGCCAAATTTGAGGCCATGCTGAATAGTTACAAACCGTCATTGTCTGGAACTGACCCTTGCTGCCCGCAGGCAGCAGAGGTATGGTTATTCGGTTACGTCTCCGCCCATCTGTTTCTCAAAGGACTGGCTTACCAAGCCCATCACATAGGGAAGTTCGTCAAATGAGCTAAGGCCAACCTCTACATCACCGTTACCCCAACGGCCTAGGCTGGTGACATCTTTGCACATGCCCTTGGGATCGTCGATCTCCGGGAAGGGCATATTGAATGAGAGACGCAATCGCTTGGCCTGCGGCACCACATCGACAAAGTTGGTCTCGGCCTTGTAGGCGAC
>JBEVXT010000178.1:0-1863 GCA_040505955.1 Sedimenticola sp.
TTCTAACAGTGCACTTTTCAGAACGACGCCTGACAAGGTCAACTCGACTGAAAAGGCAGTGTAGGATCGATTTGTCAAGTCATTTAATTTGGAAATGCTTTGTGCTGATATTGGGGTGAAAGGGTTTAACAGAAGCATGACTGTTCCAGAAACTTGTATTTACAATGTACCGTACCACTTTGTAAGTCGGGGTATACACAGATAATAAATAATGTTGTTTTTTCTCTCGAAAATACTTGCAAACAGTGCGGTTCCTGGTGATATGGTTTGTTACTAGCCATGTCAACAGGATCTATGCTCTTCGCAAATATTAGCACTATATTAATATGTGGCCATGACTGGAGTAAAGGGGCTTATGGCATTTATGACCAGTCTAGCTCATAATTCCCTAGCACACTTCTGTAGCCTCGTAAGGATCTATATTGTTTGTTAGAATCATGATGAATGTTTTATTGACTGAATGGCAAATAGGACCAACCCTGATCTGGGTGTATAAATGCCGTAAGCCCCATTTATTCAGTCACAGCTACAAATTAGTATGGTCTGTGATGCTTAAATGTTAATCCACAACTGTACTACCATTGTCCCACCAACATGTGTAGATGTCAAAACTATTCATATACAAAATCAAAGTTTCTTTTAGATTTCCGTTGACGAGTTGGTCTGCATTCTACTACTGTCACCTCCTCAAAGTCCGATTCCTGATCACTGTCCGCATGGGTTTTTTGGCGCTGGTTTTGTGCTGTTGTAGCCCTCCTGGCATTTTCAATAACAGATCGCGACGGCTTGAAATTATAACACTCATCCTGGTTATTAAAATTGATCGCCAGCACAGAGTTTAATGTTTCACCGGTCATATGTGATTTAAACTTTGTTTTCAGTAATGATAGCCGTGAAAATAGCTGTTCCGATTCAGCATTACCATGTGGAATAATAAGCAAAGCCCTGGAAAGTTTGAATAGGATGGGGAATGTTTTCTGCACTGAATCAGTGATGGAACCAACTGTAACCCAAAACTTTGCAACATCATCTCTGTCGGTATCTGCTGGCAGGTCGTATGTGTCATATGTCCGCAGTTCTGCATCAAGCTTCCCGAGTTCTCCCTTTGGTATCACATCCGGAAAGTGCCTCGCCAGCTTCGTGAAGGCAGGTCTGACCGACTCTTTACCCTGTTTTGCTGGGTCAAGGCATTGAATGTCACGAATAAGTTCATCATCAAATGGTAAAGTTTGCATTTGCTGTATGCTACGCTGGTATGAGTCCAGAACGATACTTTGAAATTCCTTGACAATGTCAATTTGTCCATTATCTTCCAGCTCACCACATATGTCAAACACTTGCGAGTCTCCGTACCAAATACTGTCTCTGTCCATTATATTATCCGGATCAGTTGTGTCGATACCTAGTAGATTTGCTTTTGATTGATTAACTATTGAGGGATGAATAAAACAGTTCAATATATCTTTATACAGGCTCTGTAATTTTGAAATTGTCAAATATGCGACTGGTCTGGTTGTCTGGAAGAACTGGTTAAAGCACGTGAATTTGAGAAGGTATTGTTTCAGAAATAAGTAACACAGTCTGTTTCGGTCATTATTTAACGCCGATTTAATTTTGCACAATTTTTCTTTGGTATATTTGTCAAGTTTCCGACTCTTTTGTCCCTCTTCGTTGAGTTCGTGGTCCACTGGCAGAGAATTAAAATAAGCTTTCAATGCGTCCCATTGCTCAGCCAGCCGGGAAGATATTTGCTGCATGGCTAACCACCGAGTATCCGAAGGTTTTAATAACTTATGGTGCACTATCCCACAGAAGTCCTGCATCCTCTCCAATCCAACCTGTCGTTTGGAAGATTTTTTGAAC
>JBEVXT010000179.1:0-2621 GCA_040505955.1 Sedimenticola sp.
TCCTTGACCAGCGCCCGTATAAGTGACTTGGAGATGATATCAGTGTGGCCCATGACGCTAGAATAGCAGAGTCGGTGGGTTAGGGATAACTTGAGCGGCTATCTGCAGTTGGACGGGATCCAACTCATCCAACCTGAGTGGATTACCATCACTGTTACGGAAGCAACGGTTGGCATGCCAATGGTAGACCAGCAGGTCGACACTGTCACAATAGAGTTGTACCCGATCAGCAGCCATTGTCAATTGCCAGGCCAGTTGGTTGACCAGCGCAGATTTGCCCGCACCGGGATCACCAATCAGTACGGCGTGTGGTTCACGAGCCAGCAGATCGAGAACGGCTTCCGGTTCACCCCTCTCGCCTTCGGCCAAGGCGCAGATAGTGGAGGGATCCTGCTCATACTCCTCAAGCCACTTTTCCGGCGGGGCCACCGCTTTCAGCGGCACGAAGATATCCGGCAGGCGGATGGGGGCGGCATCCTGCTCCAGACCTTGCCGGGCATCCAGCACCTCCAGAGGTAGCTGGGCGCAGTCGGCAGCCTGGATACGCAGCCACCCTTCCAGTAACTGGTTATCGGGTTGTGGTTCGGAAATCTCGATGGGTTCTTTACGTGACCGGTTCCAGGGCTTCTCCTGGTCATTCAGCCAACGATTCAGATCCTTTGCCAGGCACTCTGGAAAATCATCGGTGGTCTCGAAACCTGCGCACTGCCTTACGTTCATTTTCCATGTCGCAGGGAGAGGCGAGAAACACATGGTAGGTCTCAATCTTGGTGGGTTTCAGAGTTTGCTGTGACATTCCTGGTCTACCTTAATTGTGTATGGGGTGCTGTTATGCTTTTACAGATGACAGCCTGCAGGTACCCGCTCCAACATCACGGCCTGTTGGCAGCAAGCACCGCTACTGCTCCCCATTTTTATTGGGATCAGGAAATTCTACTCCGATCGATTCTGATTTTCATTCGTGACTGGTCTGACTGATAAAAAAACCGGGAACTATTCAGCTCACCCCTAAAATTCGCCATTTCTGCGTTACAAAATGATCATTTGCACACATAAACTCGCATTTTGTGCCTTTTTATCCTTAAAACGGCTCTGTAGCAAAACCCTGAAAACCACAGTGATGGTGGAACAGAGGTGTTGTAGGAGCGAACTTGTTCGCGATGGACTACGAAACCTGCTCTTCGCGAACAAGTTCGCTCCTACGCCTGAGTTCTGGATTACCGTGCTGAATAGTTACAAAGCCCGTAAGTCATAAACTTACGGGCTTTACTTGTGTGAAGGCTGAGCCTGGAATCGAATCAAGCCTCTTGAATGACCTTTTCACAGCCAGGGCCAGAAACCAGGCTTCTTCCCCCCGTTTGAGTTATGACCTGAATCTGGGTACTGATGCGCTCCTTGAGAGCAGGTACGTGCGAAATCACACCGATCAGCTTGCCATCCTGCTGGAGACCAGCAAGGGTTTCGAGGGCCGTATCCAGCGCCTCCTCATCCAATGTTCCAAAACCCTCATCCAGGAAAAGGGAGTCAACCCGGACATTTTTACTGGCCATGTGCGATAGCCCAAGCGCAAGTGACAGGCTGACTATGAAGCTTTCACCACCTGAGAGATTCTTGGTGGATCGGATCTCACCTGCTTGGTAATTGTCAATTACGTTAAGTTCCAGCGGTTGCTTTGCATCATGGATCAGCAAGTAGCGGTCGGTCATTTTCTGCAGCTGTCGATTGGCATGGCCAATCATCATTTCAAAGGTCAGCCCCTGAGCAAAGTTGCGATATTTCTTCCCATCGGCTGAACCAATCAGTTCGTGAAGCAGATCCCAGCGTGAACATTCGCGTTTTTGTGCATCTATAGCCTGCGCCCGTTCCTGTTGCTTCTGCTTCAGATCTTTGTTGTCCTTGAGTTTCTGGCGAATACCACCTATCTCCTGCTGAAGATCCTTCTGGTTGGAGACCAAAGTCGCCAAGGCATTTCTTAGTTCATCCAGTGGCTCATCAGTGATCTGTTTCTGATGCTCGGTTTCCAGTAGCTTAGAGTTTTCCCGATCCTTTGATGTGAGTTCGGTTTTCTCATTGGCAAGTTTCTGCGACTGTTGCGCCAAGGTTTTACGTTTGCTTTCCGGCAAGCATGCCGCTTTATAATTGTCTTCACCGGCAAACCCCGATTCTCTGAGTCGCACCAGAAAAGCCTCTTCCAATGATTTCAGCTGAATGTCCCGCGTTGCAATGGATTTCGTCAACTCATCAATCTTGGATCTCAGCTGGTTTAGCTCCTGGTTCACGGCACTCAATTTCTGCCGGGCTACCTCAAGTTCTTTGTCTGCAGAATCGATAGCGGTGGAAAGGCATAACTCCTCATCATCTGGGTTCTTCTCTCCGTAAGTAGCCTGTCGCTCATGTTCCAAGGCCTTTTGCTCACCAAGGAGACCATCATACCGTTCCTGCTGTTTCTTGAGTTCGCCATCAGACGTCTGGATCTGCTCAGCCTGGTGCCGTGTCTGTTGCTCAAGCGCGGCAATATTCTGATCAAGCTCTGTCTTACTCTTTAGATGAGCCACCCACTGGTCACGTCTGACTGTCAGTTGTTCTTGAATCTGATCCAAGTTGTCGACGGATAGGTTGTC
>JBEVXT010000180.1:0-2379 GCA_040505955.1 Sedimenticola sp.
CGATTGGTATTGGTGTTTGCATGAATAGCCATTAAATTCAGTCTATTTAGCTCCATATATTCTTCGTTTGTTGAAATTCTTTCATTATTTGTCTCTATATTTTCTTCGTTTGTTGAAATTCTTTCATCAAAACCTTCTGACTCTTCATCTGCAATAAGTGCATTTGAAAAACTAACGCAAATTATTATTCCGAGCATTTTTGTGTTCATCATTTTTACCTTTGTTTACAATGCGCGTGCGGGAATGTAATGAAACGTCATTAGATATAGTGATTCATGACTATCATCATAGATATAAGTGAAACTAGCTATCTTTATTCATCCAACAATTCTTTTTGCTTCAAAGCATGAATCCTTAAGTTCCTTAGACTGGAAGTTTTCCCAGAAGGCATAGAGGATATAGATATAAGGATTGACACATAGCAAAGGACGTGTTCCCTTTACTATGTGTCTACTCTTACTGTTTCACCACTGGAAATTAGCGCCTATTTTTGCCGCCTGGTGGTCCTTTGATGAATCCATGCCCAATCCCAGAAAAACCGTAGTGGAATTATTAAGCCTTCCCGATCCGGTGACACCAATGGCGCTGGTGCCTTCGTATTCTGCCATGGCAATGGTTAAGCTGAAATTCTTACCCGGTGCCGGGGGTGTGACTTCGGTGGCCATGGAAATAGCGATGCCGCTTCTCGCTTCATCCCTATTTTCATTTACCGTATTTGACAGGCTGTTGTATTGATCCATGTTGACAGCATCATTCGCGTTAATCCCTGCCGCTATATGAGTGAGTCGCCGTGTGTTGGCTGGAATAGCCGCTCTTGCCGGCAGTGCGACATTTCCCTCATGTGCAGGCTGTGCTTCTGTTGCTGCTTGATAATCATTACCGAAAGAAACCGTATTGTCTTCAATGGCCCGAGAATTGGCACCCACGGCCACTGAATTGGACCCAATCGCTTTTGAATTGGAGCCTAACGCCGTGCTTTGATGGCCATCGGCGCGTGAATAGCCGCCAAACGCACTCATTCCGGTTTTCAGATTATTGGGATCATAATTTTCATCGTCAGTAGACAGATTATCTCCCACCTGCGCCCCTACGCCGAGATGAATATTCTCTTCGTTAGCATGTCGAATTAACGTTTCTCTAGAATCAGATAGGCCATCATCTGGAAGAATGCCGAGATAGATACTGGTAGCATCGACATCCCTCGTAGTATTGGCAAGATTTTTTCTATTTTTAACGCCTTGACTATCGACTACATTAATATAGTTATGCAGTTCTCCCGCATAATTAGAGAGCGCAGTGTGTTGGGTCATATTAACAGCATCAGTGGGATTAACACCGGATGCCACATGTACCAATCTGCGATTATTCTCAAGAATTTCTGCTTTCCCTTCCACTGCTTCGACGGCTAGAATTTCCGCTTGATAGGGAATTTCATCCGATACAGTCACTCCATCTTCATCAATCACCGCTTCCTGGAAGAGTATCTCTGCTTGATATTCCACGGCTTCCACCGCTTCAATAGCAGCTTGGTAGTCATTACCAAAAGAAATCGTATTGTCTTCAGTCGCCACCGATTGAAAACCGAACGCGCCTGACCCTATTCCCAGTGCTTTTGATCGTCCCCCGACAGACGTACTTTCATCAGCCGCAGCAAAAGCGTGTGATCCTACTGCGGTCATATCATTCTTGATCAATGCTTCGTCATAACCTTCATCTCCTTCAGTTAGGTTGAAACCTACGCGAGAATTCACACCCAGATAAATATTGCCTTCTGTTGCATTTTTATGCAGTAAGACATTATCGGTTACGCTGTTTGATCCTGGCATTGCGCCAAGAAAATGGGCGACAGCATTATGTTCATAGACAACCTCAAGTAGTAGCGTTTTATTATAGATGGACCGATTGCCCGCAATACTGACTAAGCTTCTGTTTTTATCAATATCTGTTCTATTGTCGGCAATATTTCCTTTATTTTCGATTGATCGCTGTTGGTTTTTGTATATATAACCATCGGCATAAGCTGCCCAGTTATGCGTTTTAAGCGCCATGGCTTGAACCGTATCAATCACCTCATCCCGGATGACATTTTCTTCTCCCAATACAATGAGATCGTTTTTATTTTCCGTTACTCGGGTATCCAGAGTCTCAATGGCGTCATCATTTGCAGTGATGCGTGTACTTTGATAATTCATGGCGTCTTGGGTATTGTTAACCTGGATACCAAGATTCATAATAGCGTCACTATTATCCGTTATTCGTACACCTTGGTTATTCACTGCATCATTATTATTGATGACTCGTGTTTCAAGGGACTTTATAGCGTCACCATTTCCAGTTATTCGGGTATCTTGGTCAGCATCTGACGTTTCAAAATTACTC
>JBEVXT010000180.1:2389-4120 GCA_040505955.1 Sedimenticola sp.
TGCAGCCGCATTATCGATTGATCTTGTCCAGTTCTGATTGATATATAGCCGGTGTTCGTTCAGTTTTACGTCCTGCTCTTCATCTGTTCGCGCAAGCGCATTAAACGAAAACGGGAGAAATGTGGCGGCTACAAAAGTAGCGGCTGCTTTATATACATTAAGTTTCATGTTGTTTTATCCTGCATTGAGTGAATCATATAAATTATCCTCTATATGAGAAATGCAAAAACAGAGGATACAATTAAAGATGAATATTTTATGCTTCTTTTCCATTCTTTTTGTTTCTACAGTAACCAAACTCACCTGCCGCCACCGGCCTTCGAAACCCACGCATAGTGGATGCTTCTTTAGGTAACCCTCGCGCGCCTTCTGCCATGTGTAACCATACAATCCTGGCGTCAAGCCTACTCACATTGGAAGACAGTACATTTTGGATATCGCTTGTGTCAAACCCCGGAACACCCCCGCGCACGCGGGGAAAACATGGGGTTGACACAAGCGCTATCCAGGGTGTAATAACACCCCCACGCACCTGGGGAAGACATGATTTATTAGCAGTTCCTTACATAGAACCTAAAGAACACCCCCGCGCACGTGGGGAAAATATTACAATAGCCACGAGTGCTAATCCTGACACTACAACACCCCCGCGCACGTGGGGAAAATATGGGGTTGACACAAGCGCTATCCAGGGTGTAATAACACCCCCACGCACCTGGGGAAGACATGATTTATTAGCAGTTCCTTACATAGAACCTAAAGAACACCCCCACGCACGTGGGGAAGACGGGTGTTGACATAGTAAAGGAGGGGAGCTATTACGTAACCGTTCACGGGGTATGAGTGATGCTGTCATCCAATAGAGAGCAACCCATACGCGTAGTTGAGCGAGCTATTGGATTGTAAGAATCTTAATAGCAAATAGCGGTTAGCAATCGAGTTTATAGAGATGCATCATCCATGGATGCGAATTCAAATGAGTATCGTCACGTAAAACCGGGCAGCAATGATGGTGCAGGTTCATCATAAAAATAGGCATGGACTGCCTGGAGGATGAAGTTGTACGCGGAGCGTCCTTGAAGTGCACAGGTACCAATGACGGTCCATAGCCGCTCATTTGCTTCACGGCCTCTCTTGCTTCTGGTGCCCTGGGTTACTAAGCGGTCAATGACAATGAAACGTATCGCCTGTTCTGCAACATTGCCTACAGGGATTGTAGGTAAGGGGCGTGAGCTGGGAGCGGAAGCTTTATTTGTTGGATCCATTCCTGGGGTAGTAAAAGAAACACCAGGACACCCATCACTAAAACAACGGTAACCAGCAGCAGGGTAAGCAGATGAATTCTACTGTTCATAGCTTACTTGTAAGGTACAGGGGACAAAAACGGAATAAATTGGGGAGACGGAGTGGCGATTATTGAAATCGAAACAAGCGGACTCATACCAGAGGTATGGATGAGGAGATCAGTTTAGAAAAGGATGTAATACTAAGTGCTATAGAGCACCCTCGATTCCCCCATCCCTTTGATGAATCGTTGACTGAGCTGTTTGGCCATCTCTCGTAGTTTATCCACCGGCCCCAGCGCAATAGGATGGGGCGACCCTTTGTGACCACGAAGGTGGTTAACAAAGGCATCAGGCTCCAGTCCCATGCGTTGCAAAATGGGTGGTATGCCTGAGGGAATGGCACCCCGCTTACCCTCTCTGATCGCTCTACCGGCCCAATCGACCA
>JBEVXT010000181.1:0-2690 GCA_040505955.1 Sedimenticola sp.
TTCCATATACATGTAGATGCTTTTAGCGACTGGTTACGATGCGATCCATTGATCCCATCGCCACTATCTGCGCATAACTTACTCCCAGAGCATATGCTTTGGCCTCTAAGAACACCAAATCCATATATGAACGGGATTGAGGTCGATTGCACCTGAAGTGTCTGTTGTTGGCCGATAGCAACAGTTTACTCAAATTCCCCAATGTGCGCTATTGCCACACAGCGGACTAAGTTGTTGATATAGCCAGTTACCACATCTACGAGAGAATATTCAGTCACGGTCATCAACAAATCCTGCTACTACAGGGTGGCATTTAGAAAGATCTACGCAGCAATTATCCACGTCATAACTACCTTTATCTATAGGAAGTTGGGGAGTTCAATCCATACCCGACAGCATCACCACTCATCTAGTCCCGCCCGCCATAAATTAGCCTCTGCCTGGCGACGCTTGCTGAGCCCCGACTCCAAACCCCATAGCCGTTTCATGGAGACGATTCGGTCTTCAACATCCCCCAGGATCATCCCTGACTGGTACGAGTGTTCGGCCGGGAGACCACAATTATCCACGACCGGTGCCAAACCGAAGCATGGGATCGTGGCTGAAGCCGGCCATACGGGTGTGGTCATCAGGTGACTTTCGACAGCTGAACACTCTTGCCAATCAAGTGATCGTTGTGTGGAGCAGCTACGCTCAGTTACCCTACATCAAGGCCAATCATTGGGGCAATGGTGGATTGTGTCAGTTTGCAGGGATAGCTTTTAATGAACAACGCCACTCCCCTGTGTGGCTATCTTAAACCTGACCACTTCGTTGAATAAGGGTGTTGTAGTGATGGTGTAGCTCCTGCCAATAATTTTTTCAGGTTCATTGGCAATCAGGTTTATCAGGCCGAATAGTGAAGAAAATCCCTCCAGGGCGCGCAGCGTGTAACAGCGTCTGACGCTCTCATCAGGAGTGCTGTAGTCAGTTTCTTCAAAATCATCCAGTATCATGGGAAAAGCTTCGATAAAGGCGTCTTCATAGAAGCTGTTGGGCAGCTCCTGGCTGCCATAGAGATAAAGAAGGTAGAGAGTGAACAGAAATGATCCCTGGTAAAAATGGTTTTCGGGATAGCCGTCCCAGTACCCCCAGTTGAATTTCTCGATATAGCCCCTGAACAGGCGTGGATAGATACCTGCCGTACCGTTATCCGCCAGGATTTTCCGGCAGTCACGGCTGAGTATAAAGCGCCCCTTGTATTTGCGGATTAATCCGGACAATTCGGCCACCAGGCGAGTTACATGCAATAGATACCAGTCCGCTTCCGAGTTTATCTTTCCAAAGTGGATCTGTTTTTCATAACCCTCCTCTCCCAGGTAGTCCTGGGCTATCTGACGGCAGGTGTTGCGTGGAAGATTGCCCTTGGCTGTCGACTTCAGTCCTTTCTCACCTATGGCTTCTGCCAGCATCGAAAACAGGGAGATAATGGGTGCTGATGGCTCGCCGGCCAGGGGGTCGGCAAAGGTCACCATGGATGTGGAGGTGAATGGAAAATGGAGTATCTTGTGCATCTGCTCGGGATTGAGGCCATGGAAGGCATCCACCGCCCTCGTGTTGATGCTCTCCATCTTCCTGTCGATCAAGGATTGCATCTCATCCAGGGAGCCAAAGTTCTCCCCTTCAAGGCTCTCATTCAGCTCATCCATTACGGTAGCACCCTGCTGTTGAGCCTCCTCATCCCTGTGGAGACAGCACTGCTTGTACTTCTTGCCACTGCCACAGTGGCAGGGATCGTTTCGCCCCGGTATCTTCTTACCACCCATACTCATCGTCATACTGCTCCAGCCAGCCACTCATGTTGTCTATTATACCCCCCCCTGTAGATCCACTCCACCAACGGCACCCATGGTACTGAAAAATTGGTCAAATAAATCGTTTCAGCCCGTAGGGCGGATAAGTGAAGCGCATCCGCCAATAGCGTGTATCCATCCCGGTGGATGCACTACGTTTATACGCCCTGTATTTTGGGGCCCATATCTGCTATTGGCCGTTGGCTGTAATTTGAGTAACTGGCTCTGCACCAACTTACTGTTCCATGGTTTCAAACTAACTGTAGGAGCGGCTTCAGCCACAACTTCGAGCTACACCGTGATCGCGGCTAAAGCCGCTCCTACAGAAAATCGCTACCGTGGAGCAGTAGTTTTGTATCTCGTCATGAAAGATAACGGCTTTTCTATGCGCACTCTGCATCCCTGTGCCTCTAAGTTTTTGATAGAAACCAGGTAACTACTCATCCGGAAGGGAGATGGTCACCCTGCGGCCACCATAACCATGCCGCTTATCGTGGGCGCGGGCTCTCACCCAGGTTAGATTGGGTGGGAGTTTCACACTCCCCAGAGAACGGGTAAAAGGCTGCTCATCAACATGAGGATGGTGCAGCACCCGGACGGCAAGAATCTTATCTTCGGGGCCGAGAATCTCCCAGCGGTCGGCATAGTGCTGCCAACCGCTATCGGCATGGCGCGCCGTCACACTGAAACGGTAGCTGTGGGGGCCGGTTTTTTCCGCCACCAGTTTAAGCACGTCCGCCTGGCCGGCGGCCACTATGGCGGGCTGCAGTACCATGCTGATGAGCAGTACCCATCGAAAACAGGATCTCACGATTTACCTCCTTACATCATCTTCAACAGCTTCGCCTTCTGCTCTAC
>JBEVXT010000182.1:0-3426 GCA_040505955.1 Sedimenticola sp.
GTCAGGCTGGCGCCATCCGCCTCGGTATCGCCCGCGCCCTGGTTGAGTACAACGAAGAGCTGCACTCACAGATGCGTAAAGCGGGTTTCCTAACTCGCGATGCACGTTCCGTAGAGCGCAAGAAGGTCGGTCTGCACAAAGCGCGCAAGCGTCCCCAGTTCTCGAAACGCTAACTGTTTTTTCCGGTTTCGGCTCTTTAGTATGGGGCTGGGTCGGTCAGGGCAGACGGAGTGGGGTGGATTTCCAAAATCAGGGCACCAGTCTCTCGCAGCTAAATTGGGGATTCGTCTAATGGTAGGACAACGGTCTCTGACACCGTTTGTAGAGGTTCGAATCCTCTATCCCCAGCCAACATTAAAAAGCCCGCACTGCGGGCTTTTTAATGTCTGTAAGCTTTTGTCCTGTGTGTACTGTACTCTGATCCCGTAGGAGCGAACTTGTTCGCGATTAGCTTCGTAGGAGACTCTTCGCGAACAAGTTCGCTCCTACGCGATATTGTATCTTTTCAATAACCCAGTGCAGATGGATAACTTCCAGGTTGGGTGCAGTGACGCCTCTTCAGAACGTACAGCAGTAGGGATGCTGCTGTGAGCGTACGACGTACAGGGACGTACTAGTGTCGCGGGAGGCAGGATGTCGTGAGCGACCAGGGAGGTATTCACCGCGTGTCCTGAAAAGGCGTCACTGCACCTCATGGCACGGACTTTTTGAGAAGTTACGCGATATTCCAATAGCATCATGTTTTTCTGTGGGTTTTTAGCAAATACCTTGCAATTGTCATAGCAGTTCAATAAACACTGCCCCGGAGCGAACTTGTTCACGAAGAGCAGATTACAAAGTCCACCGCGAACAAGTTTGCTCCTGCAGCACACCTGTTTCGCACATATATGTGGTTTTCATGATTATTGTGCGCAGTGCGGTTTGCACAATTGTTGTAAAAGTGGGTGAGGCTGTCTATCTGAGGGTACTTTAGAGCCAAAACCACTCCCAAGTTGAGGCGCAGTGTAGTCTGTTCCCCGTCGGCTATCATTACCATATGACATTAGGAAGAGCACTTAACCCCCTGTAGTGTTGTGCTATTTATATGTAATGATAGAGGGGTAGCACTTAGATATGTTGTTTTTTTGCAACTCTAATAGGATTTGTGGTTTTTTTGAAAAAAAATGTTGCAAACAGGTTTTTACGGGTCTATATTGAATCTGCACAGCATTTATTAACAAATAACTTAACTTTAATGACGGGAATATCCAAATGAAGAAAATTCTTACCGTTGCCATCGCAGCTGCTATCGCAGTTCCCATGGCTTCCACCGCCGCTGACACCACCCTCTACGGCAAAATCAACAACTCTGTTGTTCATACCGATGCAGATGGTTCTTCCACCAACTGGGATGTTAAAGATAACGCCTCCCGCGTCGGTATCAAGGCTTCCGAGGATCTGGGTAACGGCATGACCGCCCTTCTGCAGTTCGAGTTTAAGGCTGACTCCGATACTGCCAGCGGTATCTACGGTGGTCGTCTGGGCTATGTTGGTCTTTCCGGCGGTTTCGGTACCGTACTCCTGGGCCAGCAGTGGGGTCCGTACTACGGTGCGGTTGACAAGACTGATATCTTCAGTCTGCCTGGAGTCAACGATCACTACTTGGCAGGTGCTTTCCGTCACTCCGATACCCTGGCCTACGCCTCTCCTAACTTTGGTGGCTTCAGCGTTACTATTGGTGCTGTAATGAATGGCGATAATGATGTTGCTGCAGTTGCATTCGCTCAAGATACAGCTACTACTGCTGAAGTTGCCGCTGTAGCTGCTTCAACGGATGAAAATGGTGTTGATGTCTGGACTGGTGCTCTCAACTACAACAACGCCGGTCTGAGCATCGGCTTGGGCTTCATGGAGTACCAGGGTTCTTCAACCAGTGACATGCTCGGCCTTGGTGTCAAGTATGCAATGGGTAACTTTGCAGTTATTGGTCAGTATGAGCGTCAGGACAATGCCACGGACGATAACGCTTGGGCGATTGGTGGCACGGCTAACTTTGGTAACAACGTTGCTAAGCTGGTTTACGGCAATAAAGAAGTCGGCGCTGCGGACGAGTCTGGCTGGGGTGTTGGCTTGGATCACAACTTCACCAAGCGCACCAAAGTGTTTGTTGAGTACCACAACAGCGAAATCGGTGTCAATACCGACAACTTCGGCGTAGGCATGCAGCACGTATTCTAAATCTCTGTTAACAGAGTCTTAGATACAAAAAAACGGAACCTTCGGGTTCCGTTTTTTTATGCGGTGCCAGTTAGCCTTATTGAACACCAAGGTCGTAACAGAAAGTGAAGAGCGCTGAGCGACTCCCGAATACAAGCGCTTTCCATTGCGATCTCTGCGCTCTTCGCGTCCCGCTTTTGTCTCTCTTTGACGGGCGTAAGTCAAATCTTAAGAAGTGCCACTTCGCTCCCCGGCATCAGAGCGTTTTGATCCCCTCTGCGGTTCCCAGAATAAGCACATCTGCCGGGCGCAGTGCAAAGATACCAGTGGTGACGACACCGGCAATGTTGTTGATAGCCTGCTCCATTTTGACCGGTTCCATGATCCGCAGGTTGTGAATGTCGAGAATCAGGTTGCCGTTGTCGGCGACAAAATTCTCCCGCCACACCGGAGTGCCCCCCCATCTTAACCAACTGCCGAGCAGCGTGACTGCGGGCCATTGGGGTGTGCGAGGCTTGTCTGGCTGTGATGTGTTTGGTTTAACTTCGTTTGACGCGGAACTATGAGAACAGAGACTTCAGGGCGGGAACTACAGTTGTGATGATAACCAGAGCCATCATCCATTTAAGTAGGCGTAGATCAGAATGGATTGGCGCAAGCCCATCCCTGAGGTCCGATTTTGTTACCAGATCTTCCAGGTGCGCCTCGCTGATCTCCGCCTGTGCTTCTGCCAGCGCCTTGGCTTGTGCCTCGGGCATGCCGGACTCAACCAGACGGTCAACGAACTTCAGAGTATCAAATGCTACGGTTGTCATAGTCCTCAGTTTAGCAGCAATTGGCTGTGAAAAAAATTACTCAGTAAAATAATCAGGTGTCCCCGTCTTCGTGGCTGAATAGAACCCTCTCTGCTTCTGTTTTCGGGCCGTGGAGCTGTGCTGTGTACTGATTTTCGCACTTTTTTCTCAGGAGAGTGTCTTGATGCCTTCCTCTGTACCAAGTATCAGCAGATCCGCTGGCCGCAGTGCAAAGATACCGGTGGTGACCACGCCGGCAATGTTATTGATTGCCTGCTCTATCTTGACCGGTTCCATGATTCGCAGGTTGTGAATGTCGAGAATCAGGTTGCCGTTGTCGGTGACAAAATTCTCCCGCCACACCGGAGTGCCCCCCATCTTAACCAGTTGCCGTGCGACATGGCTGCGTGCCATGGGGATCACCTCTATCGGCAGG
>JBEVXT010000183.1:0-2925 GCA_040505955.1 Sedimenticola sp.
AACACCTCTGGTACACAATAAACAATCTGTTTGGTTGATAGCATTTTTTCAAGACAGCTTTGCTGTCAGTTTCTTGTTTTTCACTATTTATAATTTGTGTAGATCCATGATTTGCGATAATAAAATAAGAAAAATACATCACCTAGGTAGGAATCTAAGCCTCGAAGGGATCAAATGCTAATGAGAGCGAACCACTCTGCCACCCAGACAATGTTAGATTTAGAATACTACTATCGATATATGTAAACTAAGCTTTGAAGACACACGACGTCACAAATAACGGAATAACACATAAATATGATAATATAATCAATATAAACTTTGGCGGGTATACCAGATCGCATTGTATAGGAGAAGGCTATTTATATTAATAACAAGCATTTAGTTCTATGTTT
Source organism: Sedimenticola sp. (assembly GCA_040505955.1). GTDB lineage: Bacteria > Pseudomonadota > Gammaproteobacteria > Chromatiales > Chromatiaceae > Vondammii. The sequence continues at coordinate 396 of JBEVXT010000183.1, forward strand.
ATTATTGCGCCCAACTTGGCATATATTACTTTACACTGCTTATCCCATAACATTGGTGTCATATTCAGCATCTGTACATCCGTGCGTCCGTTTTCAAAAATGAGAAACTGAACCTACATGTCTATTGCTTATAATTACTGTGTTCCTTGGTGGAAGTCTTTTTTATTTCACTGTCACATTTATACGAGCCTTGTCCATCATTCTGCGAATGAAATGACAGAAAACCTTACCGATAGTGACATACTTCGAAACCGTCGGCCCAGAACATATAACAGCCAGGTCAATTGATTAGATTTTATGTTTCCCTTGATATTTCGATATTTTTATATTTCACTGAAACCTTTGTATGAGCCATGTCCATCATTGTGCTACAGACACAACCGACGAAAGCCTTACCAAATGCAAGGTCACATACTTAGAAACTATTCACCCTGACAAATCTACCTTTATGATAATTACTTTTGATTACTGTTTTAAATGATGAAGTAGTTTTTGCACCATTATGCAATATGCGATAATTTATTTTTTCTTCGCTGATTATGGTGCATTGCCAACATGTTTAACTTGGGGAGTGTCCCGATGTTCATGATGATAAACTTTTTATAATGCACCAAACAGCGAAGTATAATATATTATGGCAGTAGAATCTTCGTCCTGTGTTTGAAAATCTGATTCCGGGCAATGTGCATATAGATATTATATTGTTGAAAGAAAGTAACTAGTACATTGTAGTAGGAATATAATTGTTCATCTTGGGGAATTGCACTAGTACTACGATTGATATGTTGTCACATGTCACAGCAAAGGGAAAAAATAAAAACATAAAAAACAGTCATCACTTCAAATAATGAATATAGTCTAAATTGTTCAATAAAGTTACAATACGATAGCCATGTAAGTTACACAATTCATTGACTACCCGGTATTCTAATTTCACCGCGTGTGCAATATAAATAACGTATAAAATTCACAAGTTGTTTTTATTCTCCACGTGAGTATGTAACTGTAAGGGCACAATGACAATACAATGGACAATCATGACAATGGATTCCAGAAATGCTGTGTTCTCAACATTTGCAGGAAAATAAAAACAAATACTAGTATGCCATAGAGAGAACGAAAACCCTGTATAAAATACACAACAAATAAAAGCAATGCAAGCGTACAGCGGTAGTCGAGTTGCAACAGGGTGTAATTCACTTCTAGCGGTGTACGCTCCCGAGTGAAACACGAAAAGGTACATGACGAACATATAACAAAAATAAATGAATATTTTACAGACCGCACAACGTTATGCAGCGAAAATACCTATTTCCAGCAAGTAAAACTAGAAGTGCATATTAAATCTGGTGATTACAGGTCATACAAGCAAAAATGTTGGCAAGGGTACCGACTTATCACACATATATATATGAGTTATTGTCCAAAATTATGAAGAAAACATGTAGAAATTTTAGTAACGGCAATCATATACTTAATTTGCGAATGTTCCTATAGCCATTACCATAGCTGGTTCTCACTTAATTTGCGACTGTTCCCAAAGCTTACGAGAGCAGGTTATAAAAGAAAAAGAAAACCGGAACTATGGTCTGCCGAACCACCAATACCCCGGTGGCAGTTAAAACGGAATGTAGCCGAACCACCAATGCCCCCGGTGGCAGTTAAAATGAAATGTAGAAAGTACAACTAAACCTTTCATAAAAATAGATTAAATGCATTTGATAAATGCAATATATCCAGTGCCTCAACAAATATGAGGGGCTGAATAACTCTCATATACTTGTTAATCTAAAATGTGATATTGCTGTGTAAGCTCTGTGAAATTGGATACCGCAGCAGGCTAATGGACCTGCTTCGGCATTATGTGTGACTGTCATAGTAATGGGTTCAAGAGTGGCTACTCTCAATGAGAATTCTTACAGACATCTGAATATGACTTATTTGTTTAATTGATTAAGGTTTTGGTGTTCAAAAAGGTATGTTATCATAGTCATAGCATCAGTAGGAACAGTAGGAACATGTGTGGGTATATATATTATGTATGGTTGTATGAATTCTTATGGGAATTCTGATTAAATTATATCTAGGTAAATAAAAGTCATGACATACTCTTTCACGATTTGGGAGTCATTTCTTTGCTGCGTATTGACTTTGCTGAATAGGAGGGCCTCAGGGCCTCACTGATACCAATGTACATTATTGGGGTCCACGATTTGGTGGCCATTGTTCAGCAGTTATACAACTCAGGAGATAGGGCGCCTATCGCATTATCTAGGAACACTACAGTATAGGTGTGTATCTGTCCGTTTTAGGACAGGTTCTGCACCGTTGATTCTTGGTCAGTGTGTGTGCTATTATTCTTATATACCACGCAAAAAACGGCGTGAGTTTCGCCACGTATAAGTGAAGGCAGTCCAATCTGCTTTACTTCATTATTTCCATACGTGCGAACGCGTACATGTTAGTACAGGCAGCCGTGATTTGACACGTCTGTATTTCGATATGGTCAAGTAAGTTGCTTTGATTGTGA
>JBEVXT010000184.1:0-11013 GCA_040505955.1 Sedimenticola sp.
AATATACGCTATATAAACTCCACCCCGCCCATGTAGTGCTTCAGCACCTCGGGTACACGGATGGTGCCATCGGCCTGCTGGTAATTCTCCATCACCGCCACCAGTGTACGCCCTACAGCCAATCCTGAGCCGTTGATAGTATGCACAAGCTCCGGCTTGCCGGTCTCGGGATTGCGCCAACGTGCCTGCAGCCTGCGTGCCTGAAAATCTTCGAAGTTGGAGCAGGAGGAGATCTCCCTGTAGGTCTCCTGGGCCGGTAGCCAGGCCTCAATATCGTAGGTCTTGGCCGATGAGAAGCCAAGGTCGCCGGTACAGAGAGTGACCACACGGTAGGGAATATCAAGACGCTGTAGTATCGACTCCGCATGGCCGGTGAGGGCCTCCAGCGCCTGGTAGGAGTCTTGGGGACGCACTACCTGCACCATCTCCACCTTTTCGAACTGGTGCTGCCGGATCATCCCACGGGTATCCTTGCCATAGGCGCCAGCTTCACTGCGAAAGCAGGGGGTCTGAGCAACCCAGCGCCTGGGCATATCGGCATCCTCTATGATCTCATCCCGCACCATGTTGGTTACGGGCACTTCGGCGGTGGGTATCAGGTAGTAGACCATCTCGCCGGAGAGCTTGAACAGATCCTCCTCGAATTTCGGCAACTGCCCGGTGCCACGCAGGCTGTCGGCGTTGACCATAAAGGGGACATAGGTTTCGGTATAGCCGTGCTCCCTGGTGTGAACATTGAGCATAAACTGAGCCAGCGCCCGATGGAGGTGGGCCAGAGAGCCCTGCAGGGTAACAAAACGTGAACCGGTTATTTTCGCTGCGGTTTCAAAACTCATCCCACCGTTGATTGAACCAAGATCAACATGATCTTTAGGCTTGAAGTCAAAGCGGGGCGGTTCCCCCCAACGACGCTCCTCGCGATTATCCTCCTCATCACTCCCTTCCGGCACACTCAGGTGGGGGATATTGGGTGTGCCCATGGCGATCTCACTCAGTTTTCCCTGAACTTCCCCGAGTTCATCCTGAGCCGCCTTAAGCCGCTCTCCAAGATCGGAGACTTCAGCCAGCAGCGGCTGAATATCCTCTCCCCTCCCCTTCGCCTTGCCAATTTCTTTGGAGCGGCTGTTGCGCTCACTCTGCAGCTGCTCGGCGGCAACCTGCAGCTCCTTGCGACGGGTTTCAAGATCCGATATAAGTTTTACATCGAGATCAACATGACGACGCGCCAGTCCGGCAGCAACTGTTTCCAGATCGGTTCTCAGCAATCGGGGATCAAGCATTATCTATTCACCACTATTCATAACAGCGGGCCAGCTGACAATCCGGCCCGGATTAACCAACGTATTCAGGTGTTGCAGCACCCGTTCAACCTTTTCCGGCTTATCAAAGAACTCAAGCACCAGAGGCAGGTCGAGTGACATATCAAGAAGGCTCGAGGAGTGAATTCTACCCGACTCACCAAACCCTGCAATGCCTCGAAAAGCAGTTACTCCCCGCACCTTCTCTTCATCGTGCAGTAGAGAGAGAATCTGTTGAAAGAGATGCTCCCCTTCGGTTAAATAGAGACGCACCATGGTCACTTCTTCTGCTGTCATAACTGCCTCCCTATGATCAACCCCACCCAGCAAGCCGCGACACAGGCGGAGACAGAGAGCAGCATGTTGAGTACTGCCTTCAGATACTCTGCCTGTTCAATCAGATTAAGGGTTTCAATGGAGAATGTGGAGAAGGTGGTAAAGGCGCCGAGGAAACCGATCAGTAGTGCGCCCCGCATCTCGGGGCTTACCGACATTCTCTCCAGAAAAAGTGTGAACAGCAGCCCCATTACCAGAGAGCCAAGTACGTTTACCGCCAGTGTGCCGTAAGGAAACCCGCGACCCGCCAGCGCATAGACCCCATTGGATACCCAATAGCGCATCAGCGCCCCTGCGGCACCGCCAGCGGCAATGGATAGAACCTGGGACAAGGATGGTGCTCCTGCTGCAGAAAATCAGACGCTATTTTACACTCAAGCCGAGATGAAATCTCAGATCCTGACAGAAAAATATAACTCCCCGATAATCCTGTAGTGGGGTATCTTCAGCTGAAAATGTAATGCCTACCTCTGTTTCCAACGCTTTGAGGTATCCTGGTACCACCAGCCTTTATGGGCGCCCTTAATCCACTTTTTATCAAAAGTGGCACGGACATCAGACTCCCACTCCGGATGGCCGTTGGCGTTGGCAATCGCTTTATAGAGGGCGTTACGGTCACCATTCTCGCTACTAATCAGTTTTTTCACCTTGTTACGCACTTTTATCGGCACCGCAGAGGCGTCATGCATTGCCACCAGGGCATTACGGGCAAAGCCGATAGCACCGCTGTCATAGTAGGGGACAAGAGAGCGGTGACGCTGCTTCATACTCGCCTGCAGCTTTCTTATTTTGGGGGTATTGACATTGAAGTTCGGCTGGGCCGCCTGTGCACTGGGGATGATCAGGTCGAGGAGTTGCAGGGAAAATCCAGGGTTGGCGGGTAAGTAATGGTATGTTCCTTTATCCCCCTTGATCGCTTCATCACTTTTGCTTTTGGCTTTACCAAGAATATCCTCAACAATGCGCTCGGCCGCCTCTTCTGCCTCTGCAGAGGGGAAGTAGATATTGATGGTGACGCACGCCGCAAGTAGCAGTACACCGGCAAGCAACAGGGATTGTTTTATCTTTCTCATCGCACTCTCCATATCAAACTGACCCAAACCTGGGGAAACCTGTCGACTGTAACCTATTCCACTACCGGCGCCCCACCTGTGGCAATCTGCTGTAGTTTACTGAGCAGAATATTCCAGTCGGTGTGGCGGTTGAACCCGAGGATATCAATACGCGGGATGCCTCCACCCTTTACAAGATAATAGCCTCGATCCGCCTTTTCCACACCACTCATCTCACAGATGCCATTCTCAAGAGTGCAACGAACACCTAAACGATCGTAGCTGAACTCATCAAAGAAACGCATAAAGCTGCGCGACAGCGCCCCGGAGACGCCGGATCCGCCGAGATTCGAGATACTGTCCACCGCCTTCTGGCTGATGCGGTGTCTGCTGTTATCATCAACAGGAGTAGCCAGCCAGGCATCAAAGGAGACTGGACGCCAATCCTCCAGTCTCATCTGCTCCACCTCACCTTCCAACCTGCCGGTTATCTTACCAAAAGAGAAGGTTCCGGTGAGCATCTCAAGATCGAGATTCTTGAACTCAATATCAGCACTCACCCCGGGGAGGACGCCGAAAAGCTCATCCAGCACCAGATTACGCAGCAGCACTTTACCATCGAAAACACGGATCAGCACCATACCGTCAACTCTGATCACGCCAGCGCTGTAAGAGATGCCGGGAATCATGCCGGAAAGCTCTCCGGTAAGAACAGGCCAGCCCACCGCCTGGCTGAATTTTTCCATTGATAGCGGCGTCAGATAACCACTGAAACGGACTTCCGGCCCCTCATCCCGAGCCTCAAAGTAAAAATCTTCAATCCGCATACTGCCATCCAGAACCGGTACAGCGGCCGGGGCGGCAAGCTCCAGGCGCCGTCCCTCAAGCAGCAGATTGAGGGCAGACGCCCCCAGATCGATACCGCCAAAGAGCTGCCCCCCCCGCCACGAGAGTCGGCTCTCCTCCACTGCCCCTTGCTGTGCCCAGTTAAGCGCTCCATTCACGCCATAAAGGGCATACTGTCCCTCACTCCCATCACCCTGCTCAATAAATATCTCCTTCAGATGAAGAGAGGCTTTAACCTCCCCCCCCGGCCGAATATTCAGCACCACAGCCAATTCACCGGCAAGCTCCAGGTCTGTGAAAAAAGGATCCACCAGTACCGGCTCGAGGTAGGCACTGAAAAGGGCCGATACGCTCGCATCATCGCTTCTGATATTCAGAAGCCGTAGCTTCTCTTCGCCCCCCGGGGAAAACTCCCCACTACCCTGAAAGCTGAGGATTTCCGGGTGGTTAAACTCAAACTTTGGTAATTTGAGGAGATCCTCAGCGGGGGAGAAGGTAAAGTCCGAGCGGAAGGAGAGCGGCCCACCCTCGGGTGAAATGAAGAAGTGGGGTGTCAATGCGGCACCGGAGGCCAGTGAAAGCAGCTGATCACCGCTCCATGATTCATTTTGGTGGGCAAAGGATCCACTCCAGCCACCGGCCAGCTCCTCTCCAATCCAGTTCTCATCCTGGTATGAGAATCCAATATTCTGAAAGCGCCCCTTCCAGCGCCCTTTGTGTAGACCTTTCCCACTACCTGAGAGCGTTGCCTTGAGATCGATAGCGCCGGTGATGTTGTATTCGTTTCGCAGCGTCTCAAGCGGGCCAATCACTTTTCCAACGGCCTGTAGATCCACCCCCATGGCATCAAGGTCGATCTGCCAGCGCCCCTCTCTGAGGGCCAGCGTCGCACTGCTCTTTCCACCAAAAATAGTTGCACTATTTATTTTTAAATCAATCTGTTGCGTTGACTTACTCCAGTAAAAACTTAGTGGAATATCGCTCACTTCAAGAGCCTGATGTCGCAATTTAAGTTGCCCCCGCCGACACTCCACCTGCCGCTCAGTAAGCCGTCCGTCACTGCACTTAAGCGACAGCGACCTCAATGGTTCGGGGAGTGAGGGGTGAGATAGGAGAGCGGCGGAGAGTTGAAAACGGTCACCTCCATCAGCAAGAGAGAGTTCAAGCTTTACCCCTTCAGCGACCCAGTCCGCTACCTGGATACGCCCCAGAGAGAGAGTGACACCGCCTCCCTCACCGGCATCAAGGAGCCACAGCGGTGAGAGGAGCACCGCTGCAAGTAGTAGACGAGGACTATTCCGACGGATAGACACCTGTAGAAAGATAGCGATCACCGCGATCACAGATGATGGCAACAATCACCGCGTCAGTGAGTTCCTGGGATAGTTTGAGCGCTGCAGCCACAGCACCCCCTGATGAGATGCCAGCAAAAATACCCTCCTCCGCTGCCAGTCTGCGGGTGGTCTCCTCCGCCTCCTCTTGTGAGATATCCATCTCCCGGTCAACCAGGGAGGAGTCGAAGATAGCTGGCAGGTAGGCCTCGGGCCAGCGCCGGATACCAGGGATCGACGCCCCTTCAGCGGGCTGTACCCCAATCACCTGAATTCCAGAATTCTGCTCTTTAAGGTAACGGGAAGTTCCTACAATGGTACCGGTGGTGCCCATGGCGCTGACAAAGTGGGTGATTCCACCCCGGGTATCACGCCAGATCTCCGGCCCGGTGGTTTGATAATGGGCCCCGGGGTTATCACTGTTTGAGAACTGATCGAGCACTTTTCCCTCGCCCTTCCGCTCCATCTTCCCGGCAAGATCACGGGCACCCTCCATCCCCTCCTCTTCAGTAACCAGGATCAGCCGGGCGCCATAGGCCTTCATTGAGGCGCGGCGTTCCAGACTCAGGTTCTCCGGCATGATAAGAACCATTCGATAGCCCTTGATGGCGGCCACCATCGCCAATGCAATTCCGGTATTACCACTGGTGGCCTCAATCAGGGTATCGCCCGGGGTGATATCACCGCGTGCTTCCGCCTGCTGTATCATTGCCAGCGCCGGCCTGTCTTTTACCGAACCCGCCGGATTATTCCCTTCCAGTTTTACCAGCAGGGTGTTGCCTGAATCACCGGGCAGGCGTTGCAGGCGAACAAGGGGAGTTTCCCCGACAAAGTTTTCGATCGTTGAGAAATTCATCGCCATAAGTTTACTTGAAGATTTAGCGAAAAACGATGGTAAGATATCTTCTGTCTATTTAGCATGAGCACTGAGCGTTCGGTGTAACTTCTCAAAAAGTCCGTGCCATGGGGTGCAGTAACGCCTTTTCAGGACACGCGGTAAATACGTCCCTGTACGCTCACAGCAGCATCCCTGCTGCTGTACGTCCTGAAAAGGCGTCACTGCACCCCTCCTGAAAGGTATCCATCTGCACTGGGTTATTGAGAAGTTACCGTTCGGTCATGTAACCTATTGGCGTCTCTTATGAAAATTAAAAAGATCATTGGTGCTTGGAGAGTAACCGGAATATACCTTGCTGGCGCACTTGGCATCGCAAGCACATCCCATGCAGCAGAGACTGAAGCAATCTCAGAGGCGCTCTTTTTTGGAGATATGCCGATAGTACTCTCCGCCACCCGCCTGAACCAGCCGATCAACGATACACCGGCAGCCATCACCGTGATCGACAGGAAGATGATTGAGGCTTCCGGCGCGCTCCAGCTGGTTGACCTCTTACGGCTTGTTCCCGGCTTCCAGGTGGCTTATTACACTGGTTCGAAATACACCGCCACCTACCATGGCAATGCCGATCGCTACGCTCGGGACATGCAGGTATTGATAGACGGCAGATCAATCTACGATCCGGGATTTGGTGGGCTGACATGGAACGATCAGGAAGTTGAAATCGATGAGATCGATAGAATAGAGGTGATTCGGGGACCCAATGCCGCCGCTTACGGCTCCAACTCCTTCGCCGGCATCATCAACATCATCACCACCCACCCCTCCAGGGAACAGGGTGGCCATCTGAAAGTAGTGCTGGGTGAAGGAGGTAACAGTCACACCTCCAGCCGTTATGCCGACTCTACCGGCGATCTCGATTACCGTCTGTCACTGCACTACAGCAAAGACAGTGGCTTTAAAGAACGCCATGATACCAGCCATATCCGCCGTCTCGGTTTTCGCGGCGACTACCAATTGGATAGCGACAGCTCACTGTTGATGGCGTTTGGTTTCAGCAACAACGACTACCAGGACGGCTTTAGTAACAACGCGGGACAGCCGCTCAGAAACACCCCCCAGGAGCACAATTTCCAGCATCTGCGCTGGCAACTCACTCAACCACTGGGTGAGTATATTGTGCAGTTCTATCACAATCACCAGCGCGTCGATGACAGCTTTTCTATTCCCCAGTACAGCCATCTCTACTCTATGGGTTATGGATTTACCTCCGATCGCTACGACCTGGAGTTTCAGAACATATTTTATTCCGGTAAAGAACTGCGCACCGCCTGGGGCCTGGGCGCACGCCAGGATCAAGCCAGTGGTTTCTGGCCCTTTGGCTCCGACGAAGTGATGAAACGCAACCAGCTGCGGGCCTTTTTCAATACCGAGTGGAACCCCGGCGAGGCTGTTGTAGTCAATTTTGGCGGGATGTATGAGAAGTTTGAGGATAAGAAGGGGCTGTTCTCACCGCGCCTGGCAATCAACCACCACCTTGATTCGGAAAACACCCTGCGCTTTGTGGCGACAAAAGCCTATAGAATACCCACCTTCTGGGAAGATAAGGCAAATCTTTGGGTCTACTCAACTGCTACCACGGCGCCAATACAGCAAGCCTATTACACAGCGCAAAAAATCAACCCGGAAAAGATCATCTCCTACGAGGTTGGGTACCTGAAAAACCTACCACGACAGGGATTCACTTTTGATGCCAGGCTGTTTCACGAACATATCACCGACATGATCACCGCCCCCGACAACAGCGCGGCCCCCCACAAAGAATACATCAACCACGGTGACTACACCGTTAGCGGCGTAGATATCGAAATGCGCTGGGAACCCACCAGGGAGAGCCTGATCCATCTCGGATACAGTCTGGCGAGCGATCACGGCATACAGAGAAGGTGGTTCAACCCACCGCCGGGAAGAGATGAGTTCAGAAGCCTTGAGATGAGAACACCGAGGCATACCCTCTCATTACTCGGCAGCAACCGATTTTCCGGTAATATAAGCCTTAGCGGAGCACTCTACTATCTTAGTACAATTGACTGGCCCGGTGACGGTGACAATATTGATGGCTCCACGCGCTTTGATATCAAGCTCTCAAAGAGCTTCAAAGCAGCGGATGTAGATGGTGATATTTCATTAATCCTGCAAAATATTGATGGTGATTTCCAGGACTTCTACCAGGAAAACACTTGGAAAAGACAGCTTTATCTGCAGACCCGTCTGAACTGGCGATAAGCAACGAAACACATAGGGATATGGAGCTCTACCTGCAATGCTACTCATACAGATGAGAGGGAAGCCAACCGACGTGATTAACCATCGCCGCTATCCGGTATGTTTCCGCTGGATAAGCGTAAGGGCAACACATCGCCTTGTGGTGCTTCTCCTTCTGCTCTCTCTCTCATCGGCCTCGGCAATGGCAAGATCCATCGTCGACGTTCTCGTCGTCAGCAGTGCCGAATCATCCGTTTATCAGTCCGTCGTCAGCTCGCTACGCTCTCATCTGGCGGAGAGCTGCAACATCAGCGATATCAACTGCACCCTGCCGAAGATTAGAGAGGCCACCCTCAATAATTGGGCTGAGCAGATTGATGGCATGGATCCCAACAGCGTTATTCTTACCCTCGGGAGGAGTGCTGCAAAACAGGTCAAGATCCGTAGCGAGAACCCACCACACGTTGTAAATGCACTCATCCCCAAAGCTGCAGCTGATCAACTGAGCCTGGACAGCACGGCTCATCGAAATACGACTATCTATCTTGACCAACCCATTCGACGACAGCTGCGCCTCACCGCCATTGCCAAACCGAACGCCAGGGTGGGCGTTCTCCTGGGGCCGACAACTCAGGAGCTGAGGCCCCGCATAGAACAGGAGGCGGCAAAGCTGGGCCTCTTGGTCAACTACCGGAATATTATGAAAGAGGAGATGATCGGGCCGTCGCTGAAAAATCTCCTCAACAACAGTGATATTCTTCTCGCCCTGCCGGACCAGGTGATATACAGCAGAAAAAATCTCTTCAATATCCTGCTGTCCAGTTATCACAGTAAGGTGCCGGTGATCGGTTTTTCATCCGCCTATGTAAAAGCCGGTGCGATTGCGGCGGTCTACTCTTCGCCCGAAGATATCGGCCGGCACCTGGCCGATATCTTCGGCACGATGTTGCGGGAGGAGATAAACGGCAGCCACCCCGCCCATCACCATGAGTATCCAAAATACTTCAGCGTCGATATCAATAAGAGTGTCAGTAAATCACTGCACAGTCATCTCCCTTCCAGGAAGGAAATCATGAGCATCCTTTCCAATAAAGGAGAGAGAGAGTGATTTTTCGTAGATTATCACGAATAAAAACCCGGGCCCTGCTGCTGAGTATGGTGCCTGCTACCATCATGGCATTGACACTGACCATCTACATCATCGACTCACAGCTCAAAGATCATGCAAAGCTTTTTGAAGAGCGTGGAAACGCCGTTGCCCAGGAAGCCGCAGCCTACTGTGTCTACGGGTTATTCAGCGGCGACCAGGAGATTCTCAAAGCGAGCCTGCAGGAGGTCTCAAAACGCGCCGGCGTGACATCGATAAAGGTGATCGACGGCAGTAACGAAACGCTCACTGAGCTCAACAACGCTTCAGAAGGAGCCCCAGGGAGTGCCGACGAAGATCAGCATGTCCGCTTTTTCTCCGCACCGGTCACAGGTTACGTACAGTCTCTCAGCCTCAGTGATTATCCCGATCAACTCAACACACCCGAAGATAACGAAAAGTTTAATCCCATCGGGATAGCGGTTGTGGGGCTTGACGTAACCCGCTATACCTCCCGGCAACAGGAGATTATCCGCAACAGCCTGTTATTCAGTATTGTCGGCCTGTTTCTCACCGCCATGGTGGCCACCACCCTCAGCCGCAAAATCACCGAACCATTGTCCCGACTGACCAAGGCGGTTATTCGCATGAAGCATGGAGAGTTCTCAGCACAGGTGCCTGAAGAGTCAAAGGGGGAACTGCGAAGCCTTGAGGAGGGTTTTAATGCCATGGCCAGGGAGTTGCAGCACTCTCAAACGATCATGCAGTCACAAATCGATCAGGCGACATCCGGCCTGGTTCAGACGATGGAAGCGATCGAAGTGCAAAATGTTGAACTCGATCTGGCACGCAAGAGAGCAATCAGCGCCAGCCAGGGGAAATCTGATTTCCTCGCCACCATGAGCCACGAGATCAGAACGCCGATGAACGGCGTTATCGGTTTCTCCAAACTGTTGCAGAAATCCGACCTCTCTCATGAGCAGCATGAACTGGTTGACACTATTGAGAAATCGGCATTTTCCCTGCTTAAAATCATCAACGGCATCCTTGACTACTCCAAACTGGAACATGGAAAGCTGGTGTTGGACCAGGCACCCTTCAACATTATCGACTGCTTTGAGGATCCGGTGACTCTGCTGGCTCCCGCAGCTCACGACAAGATGCTTGAGTTGGTACTGCTGATCTACTCCGATGTCCCTCCTGTGCTGGTAGGTGATGAAGCGAGGGTCCGGCAGATACTGGTCAATCTTATCGGCAACGCCGTCAAATTCACCCATGAAGGTGAGATTGTCATCCGTATCATGGTTGAAGATGAGACCGACAACGACTGCACCCTTCAGTTCTCAGTCACAGATACCGGAATTGGTATCCCCAAACAGTCCCGGAGTGGGCTTTTTCATTCATTTCATCAGGTCAGCAACACCACCAGTAAAATGTATGGCGGCACCGGCCTGGGCCTTAGTATTTCAAAAAAACTAGTGGAGTCGATGAACGGCACCATTGAACTGGAGAGTGAGGAGGGGAAAGGCTCATCATTTACCGTAACACTGAGACTGAAAAAACCGGCTCAGCCTGCAGCAATAGCCAGTCGTCCACTGTCGGGAAAAAAATGTCTTATTCTGGACAATCATCACCTGACGCGCCTGTCACTTAAACACAAACTGACGAGTCTCGGTATGGTGTTGTCTGATGCCACATGTGACAACTTTGAGCCACAGCAGATTAACGAGGCGGATCTGGTGCTCCTGGGTTTTTCAGCAAAGCTGCAGGCTTCGAACAGTATTGACAGCTATATAGCCCGAATTAAAGAAGCAGAGCCCAAGCATCTTATTGTCCTTCTGAGCACCTCAGACCGGGATATGCTCCAAAAATCAAAAATACGCTGGGGTATACCCTGCTTTCCCAAACCACAGACCAGTGGTAATTTTGAGCGCATGATCAGTGCTGTCTTCTCAGACAC
>JBEVXT010000185.1:0-2272 GCA_040505955.1 Sedimenticola sp.
CTTAATTTTAAAATGTTACCTGAGCCTCTTGTAAGACTCTCAAAAACAGTGAGTTTCTTGGCGGCAGCGGCCAAAAAAAATGAAGGAGCGTCCGACTTAATGTTGGTAAAATAAGTTTCTACCGTGTCAAACAACGCTTGGATCCCCCACCATCTGCCTGTCAATCAGTCTTCTGGCCCCATGTGTGCAATGGGAGACCTGACCCTCTTCCCGTTAGATGTGTCTACATCGAGCTCTTTGGCCCGCTTTTTTAAATCGCTATTCTTGAGCGTTAACAAATCATCTCTACCCTCTACAGTAGGGTGAAGTGCACACGCATAGGCACCAAGCAGCTTTGGCTTTTTCAGGCTTCCATCATAGATCTTTTGTATTTCGAGTCGACCAGCTTCATTAAGAAGGTACTCAGCAGCCAAATCAGTTTTATGATCAGAATCGATGACAAGCGAGGAAGGAAGATCTTCGAATTCACAGATAATGCGTATATCTCTCTTATCCCCATCTACTGATCCATCATCAGCATCAGGCGCTGAGTCATCAAAGAAGATAGTCAGTGCATCCAGGATAGTAGATTTACCAGCATCATTCTTACCAACTAGAGTGGTGAACTTGCCAATATCAATACCAATCTCATCCTTGTAGCACCGGAAATTCTTCAACCGTACACGCGCAAGTCTCATCTCAAGTTAGTCTTCCTTTCCATGTGGATATGGGACTTTGTATTACATGGTTATCGTTGGGTGTTCACGAAGTTCATTATAACCAGATGAACAACCCGGCAAGTAACATAATGGTTGGATTATGCGCAGTTAAACAGCAAACTGTTCGCTACGCCGCATAATCAACACTATGTTAAATGCCCACACCCCAACCAACATTTAAACCGTGGTCTGGCCCCTATTGTTCCGCTATTTCATCTCCAGATTATTCTTTTTCAAAAGTTCGCGTGCTGCCATATAACCTTGGTGTGCCGCTTCCTCTAATAACCCTATTGCCCTAGCTCTATTTAACTCAACACCACGGCCTGTAAGATACATTTGTGCCAAACTTGCTTTCGCGGGCGCATAATTCTGTTCAACAGACGATATTAGCCATTTCTTAGCCTTATCATAGTTCTGTTCTACTCCAATGCCCACTAAATACCGTTCACCAAGCATATGCTGTGCTTGTGGGTCACCGCTCTCCGCTAGATTTACCAATTTAGATATTTCATTCTGATATGGATATGGCCGATGCATCTTATCAAAAGGTGTGAACTCTTCTGTATGACCAGCCGCATTACTTCGACTACGTTCTAGAAATTTTCTACGGGCATCGATAATTTCTCGCTTCACATCTTCGTCAGTAATTCGTGAATCAGCATTCAATTTATCCAAATAACTAAATGCTTTATCGGAGTTAATCCCAGATCGGATAACTCTCTCTAAGGCCCGCACGGCTCTAAGCGCAACCAAACTATGAGGCGTAAGTGCAATTTTATATAGTAGATCAACAGACTCAATATCATTGACAACAGCAAGAGCATCAGCCGCATTAGCCCTAACTATCCAGTTTTTGCTGTACGCTTGAGATTTAATATAATCAGCATATTCCACAACCATATTCTTACTGATTGCCAACAATTGTCGAGCAAGCATTAAACGAACAACAGGATCATAAAATGTTTCTTGATATTTGAAGTACCTGAATAGCTCCCCTCGTTTCCAAATATCTTCTAGTAAACTGAACGCCTGTAATCCACCAGCATCGCCCAACTGCTTAAGAACAAGGCGAACTTTATCTCTATCGGGGCTATCTAACTGTGCCTTGAGATTGTCGAAATGCGTTAAATCACTCTCAGTAGCAGTAGCAATACCACTATGCACATCATCAGAATAAACCTGTGACAACATCAGCACAGAAGACACAAAAACTATCCCGCCAAACAAATAATTCAAACATTTGCTAAACATATGACGATTCCATTTCCTTCCTATCACCGGCGGCCTAGTGGCGGCAAGTCATCCGGACCTATTCCGGGACCGCTAGGTCCATGTTCAGATATTGAACCTTCACGGCTTGAGGAATAATCCCGATCATACTTCCAAACAGTATCTATGTTTTTAAACCCATAAGTTTCATCAGTCAGTTTGCCACAATCATCGTAACATCGCAGCATCCCCCAATATCCACGCTTATATTCTCGTTCCCAATAGCCTTTCTCGTAATATGTCCTTTGACAAAGGAGAACAAAATCAATAGGTGGAAATGCCTTTGGCTTAGGTCGGCCAGAACC
>JBEVXT010000186.1:0-14910 GCA_040505955.1 Sedimenticola sp.
AAGGACATATGGCTTTATCCCTTATCTCGTCAGTTCAGGGTAAAGCTAACCGGTTGATTCTATTAGGGGTGGGTTGGTCGAATATTTACTTATTGCTGATTTTTGGTCTGTTTGTCGGTGTGCTTACCCTAAGCCTTAAGGCATTAAACGAGCAGCAGAGCTATAACGTGCTGCTAACCATTGCAGCCAAGCTGGATCAGACGGAGCAAACCATGGCTTCACACGCCATGGCCTATATGATGAACACACCGGAGGATGCAGGCAGCTACCGACGTGACGTCAGGCTCTACTTTCAAGAATTAAAGAGCCAGATAGCCCTGTTCGACAAGGTCACCATGAGTTTTATGACAGAAAGTTTTTCGCCGTCACTAACTCATCTCGACGCCCCCTTCCATCCCAAACTTGACCCTGCTGCTCACCAAACAATCACCACTGTCGAGGATGTGTGGGCCGAGTTCAGAAGTGGCTTGAACTCCGCTTTGGGCAATGATAACAACGCTCCTCAGTTGGAGGCTGCCGCCCGTTATATCAATCGCCGACACGCACCCCTCGCCGGGTCTCTCAATGAGTTGATGGATCAGACAGAACGCCTGGTTGCTGACCGGTTGCAACAGATACAGCTGCTCTATTGGACTATGTTGCTGGCGGCTGTATTGATCACCTCCGGTGTCTTTGCCTGGTTTTTCACATCCATCCTGGTACCCCTGCAACAAGCTGTTAGAGGGTTTAATAAAGTGGCACAAGGCGATTTCGGCTACCAGGTACCGGTTACCCGGGGTGATGAAATCGCCCGCATGACCCATTCGTTCAACCATCTGTCGATCCGCTTACATGCCATTTTTAAATTGATTGACAGAATTCAGGACGGTTCCGATCTGGATGAAGTACTCAGGTTTGTAGCAGAGGAGTTTCCCGCACTGCTGCCACTGGACTGGGTGGGTGTGCTCACAGTCGCTGCCGATAACAGCACGATAGTATTGGATAGAAGCTACAGCAACGGCATCGCTGACCAAGTACCCAAAAAGCGCTTCAAATTGAGCCAGACACTACTGCGTGAGGCCCTCGACTCCGGCGAACCCCTGCATATACCCGACATGCTACAAACCGGCAGGGAGAATCCCGGCTTTCAGTTTCTCAACCACCTGATTGGATTGGGGCAGCGTGATGCCATTTTCCTTCCAGTCACGGAACAGAGTCCGATCCCTATGGTGCTCGTTTTTGCCGGATGCAATGCGAAATCCTACACTCCGGAGCATCTGGAACTGTTAACTAATATAGCAAGCCTGATCACTCACAGCTTTGGCCGCACAGTAAAGCTTGTGGAACATGTCCGCCTCGCTTCCATTGGTGAGTTTGCTTCCGGCATCGCCCACGAGATCCGCTCCCCTCTCTCCACGATCACCATGGCACTGGACTACTTTCAACGGAGTGAGCTGCCGGGTTCGGCAGGTAAGCGGGCGGAACTGGCACATCATGAAGCTGAAAGAGTGGCGCGCCTGCTTGATGAGATGCTACTTTACGCCAAACCGCTGGCACTCAACCTGGAATCCCTCGACCTGCAGAGCCTGATTAAAGAGTTGTGTGAAACCAACCTCACCCTGCCTGAAGCAAAAGGGCAGCATTTCAGTCTGAACACAGCGCTTCCCTCAGCTGTCATACTCGGCGATCGTGATCGCCTGATCCAGATATTCCTCAATCTTGCCAGGAACGCTTGTGAAGTCGCGCCGGAGGGGAGTCAGATCAATTGGAAGCTGAGCAAGGATGTGCCAGCAGAGATGCTCACTGTAGACATCACCAATGAAGGAGATCACATTTCCGAGGAGCTGCAGAAAAAGCTGTTCGAGCCCTTCTTTACCACCAAGAGTGCCGGCATGGGCCTTGGTCTGAGCATAGTTAAAAGGATGGTTGAGGCTCATGGCGGTGAGATTCACATTATCTCAGCCCCTGGTGAAAAAATAAGGGTCAGTGTCGGCCTTCCTTTGTCAGGCCAATAAAAAGAGTAACTATTCAGCTCACCCTTAAAGTTCGCCATTTCGCATTACAAAATGATCATTTACACATGTACATGTAAACTCACATCGTGCATAACTGGCTTTATTAGATCCTCAAAACCACGCCCTTAGGGTGTGGAGTTGGTTCGATGGCTATGCCAGTCGAAAATTTCAACTTTACTCATGCAGTTTATTGTAGTTTTGGTACTGCTTAGCAACACATTGTGTGGGTCATAGTCATTGAGTTAATAGACGCTGTAGCCTGGGCTGAGCGAAGCGAAACCCGGGTAGTTATTGCGCTATCCCCCCGGGTTTCGCTCCGCTCAGCCCAGGCTACGAAAAGGCCCTGATTGAAATTAGGTGGGTTTCTTTATACGCCCTTATAGGGCGCAATCAAAACCATGTTCTTAGAGCATGGTTTTTTATTTAAATTACCCCACCGCAAGCCAGAGGCCGACGCCGATCATCAGGGTGCCGGAGATCCGGTTCATCAATCGTACGTTGCCGCTGCGCTGTAAAATTCGGCTGAGCGTTCTGCCGCCACCGGCGTAGAGCACCAGGCAGATAAACTCAATCAGGAGGATAAGGGAGATCAGCAGGCTGATTTGCGGCAGCATCGGCAACTGGTCACTGATAAAAGGGGGCAGCAAGGCGATAAAGAAGGCCCAGCCTTTGGGGTTGGCGACGGCGGTGACAAACCCCTGCAACATCAGCTCCCCACGCGCCAACTCTTTGCTGTCTGCGGCTTCAGGCTGAATCGCCATCTTGCCGCGGCAGCGCCAGAGCTGAATCCCGAGGTAACCGAGATAGGCGCCGCCAGCGTATTTCAGCAGTACGAATGCCTGGGGGTGTTGCAGCATCAGCGCCGCCGCCCCGATGACGGACAGCAGCGCCACCAGCCCCACACCAACCAACTCCCCAACCATCATCCACAGAGTTCGACGCAGGCCGATGGTCATGCCCAGTGTCATCGACAGCGTCATGCACATTCCGGGGGTGGCGGAGACAAAGAAGAAGGTCGGTACAAAGACCGCCATCATCGGTAGGTTAATCAGAGAGCTGAGCATTATCCTGCTGCTACAAACGTCAGTTGTTGGAGTGGGTAGCCTAATGGGAATTGACGACACGTACCAGCAAATTGTCGGCTGTTGCGCCTTACATGCCTCTCAGTTGCAGGGCTATCGCTTTAGTCCGCTCTTTTGCGATCAGCTCCGGTATCTTTGCCGGGTCATTCGCCCCCAGCGCAATGGCGGCGCTGTCCACTTTCGCGGCGGCATCGCGGGCGGCTCTCATAATATCAGCCTGCGGGTAGCTCTTCTCTTCAAATCCCCGGCGTCCCCGGGTGTCCGCCATGCAGGTGATAAGAAAGGACTCCAGTCGCTGTGGCCTACGCAGGCAGTCGAGGGCGGTTAGCATCTTCAGCACCGTCCGGGGTTTCAGTTCAGTCACTTTGTGGCATTGGGTGTGATATTTTGCCGCCAGACGGGCAAGTGTGCTGAAGCGGTTGGGAATTTTGAGGCGCTTTCCTAGTGCTGCAATGAGCCGTTCCCCCCGCTCTTCATGTCCATGGTGGCGGGGCAGGAGATCCGCTGGAGTGGTGCCTTTTCCCAAGTCATGCACCAGGGCTGCAAAGCGCACCTCGGGCTCTTCGCTTAACCTGCACGCCTGCTCCAGCACCAGCAGGCTGTGGATGCCGCTGTCGATCTCCGGGTGATGCTTCTCCGGTTGCGGCACACCAAACAGTTGATCCACCTCGGGTAGGATCGAAGAGAGGGCGTCACACTCTCTCAGGATTTGGAAAAAAACAGCGGGTCTGCTCTCCTGCAGCGCGCCTACGATCTCCGACCAGACCCGTTCAGCTACCAGGTTCTCCAACACGCCGTCAGCGACCAGAGTTTTCACCAGCGCCACCGTCTCGCCCGCCGGACGGAAACCGAACGCTGCATAGCGGGTGCTGAAGCGGGCAAGGCGCAGTACGCGAATGGGATCATCGGCAAATGCAGGCGTATGGCGCAGCAGACGCCGTTGCAGATCCTCTTGGCCATTGAGCGGATCGATCAGTTCTTCGTCTGCTCCGATAGCCATGGCGTTGATGGTGAGATCCCGCAGGCACAGATCAGCCTCCACCTGTTGACGCTCCGCCAGCCCATCAGTTGAACAGCGGGGAAGGGCGTGCTCTTCCCTGGTTTGTGGATGGAGAAACACAGGAAAATCCCTGCCCACCTGCTGATAGCCAAGGTCAAGGAGTTGTTGCTGTGATACACCGGTTACCAACCAATCCCGGTCACCCACCGGGTGTCCCAGGAGTTGATCCCTAACCGCACCGCCTACCAAAAATCTTTTCATCAATCGATTTTAACAAATGTGGAGCCAATACCGAATTAAGCCACAACCATGATTAGGCTCGGGCCGGAATGGCACTGACTTGAGTCAAAATTGTCGACCGCACACCATTTATCCCGCACAAAAATGCAAAGGGCGCTGGTGTATTTAAACTCACACTGCTTAATGCCTGCTCTACAAAGCAGCCATTGAGATACAGATATCGAGAGAACACCACGCCTTTTAGAAAATAAAACAGCTATTAGGTGCGTATTAGGCTATAATGCGCACCTATTTTCCCCGTGCGATGTGGCAGCGGAATCTGCTACCGTCCATGCTTGGGAAGCATGAATATACTGTCGTATGAATCCGAGAAGTGCGCCCTTGACCAAGGGGGTGGCGGATGCATGTCATCATATCACCAAATCCAATTAACCCCGCTCCCTGGATTGACTGGCCTAATCACAATTGAGTTATTCCGTATGAGCAAGCAGGAGATAGTATGCAGTTAAGCCACCCTCGAACATCTGCATCAGGAGATACAAAGATTTTATTTCCAAGGCTTGAGTGCTGGAATGCCGTGACCAAAGTGGCGACTGTTGCGGCTGACGTAAATAAAAAACGTGTGCTTTGCCGAATCTCGCTGGAGGTTTTGATAGACAAATTTGGCGCTCTGGAGGATGAGCCTATGCAGGCTGTAGCCCAGCAGCGACATGCTATACAGGAAGCGGCGAGAAAGCTTATAGAGCGTGATGCCTACGAAGAGGATAGCTCTATCATTATTCGCGCATGCGATCTATAAGGAAGTAGAAGTGTAACTATTCAGTTGGGTACGGGGTCGGAGTCGATTGCCCGCATCCATGTGGGCAGTCGATTCCGACCCCTGGTGAAAAGGCCCTCTTGGCGGGGGGTACTGAATAGTTACGTGTCATTAAGGCCTGGGCCGTTATAACGCAGGCGGTAAGTTACCCACCATGCCGATTCGCTTGTTATTCTCTGTTCTTCTGAGCCTGATACTGTCCGGCTGCAGTACTCTGGGCTATTACACTCAATCCATCGGCGGCCATCTGGATCTGATGGGGCGCAGCCGCTCTATCGATCGGATACTGGCGGATCCGCTCACCCCCGATAAGTTACGGCAGCAGCTTAAGCGCGTGCAGAAGATACGCCGTTTTGCTACGCAGCAGCTGGATTTGCCGGATAACGGCAGTTATCTCAGCTATGCCGATCTGGAGCGGAAGGCAGTGGTGTGGAGTGTAATAGCCACCCCGGAGTTCTCGATGGAGCCGAAGAGCTGGTGCTATCCGTTTATCGGCTGCGCTGCCTACCGTGGTTACTTCTCCCGCCAGGCGGCCGACACCTATGTTGCCGGCTTGAGGGAGCAGGGCCTGGATGTGACGGTGGAGGCGGTTCCCGCCTACTCAACCCTGGGTTGGTTCAATGACCCCCTGCCGAGTACGGTGATCGAGTGGCAGGAACCCCATATTGCCGGACTGATTTTTCATGAGCTTGCTCATCAACGTCTTTACGTCAATGGTGACAGTGCCTTTAATGAAGCTTTTGCCGCCACTGTTGAGCGGGTGGG
Organism: Sedimenticola sp.; assembly: GCA_040505955.1. Lineage (GTDB taxonomy): Bacteria > Pseudomonadota > Gammaproteobacteria > Chromatiales > Chromatiaceae > Vondammii. The sequence continues at coordinate 5,899 of JBEVXT010000186.1, forward strand.
GGTGGGGCGCTGGCTGGATTCAGCGGATGATCTTGCCAGGCTTACTGGCTGGCAACGCATGCAAGAGCGCGAGCGGGAGTTTATCGCCCTGCTGATGAAGAGTCGGCAAAGCCTGGTGGAACTCTATACCACTGCACTGCCGGTGGATGACATGCGCTTGAGTAAAGCGTCGGAGTTTTCCCGTCTGCGTAGTGACTACAGCCGACTGAAGGAGCGCTGGGGGGGGACTCAAAATTACGATCACTGGTTTGGTCGTGAGCTGAACAACGCCCGGCTCGCCTCTATCGCCACCTACGAGCATTGGGTGCCGGTTTTTCTGCGCCTGCTACAGCAGGCGGAAGGGGATATGGAGGGCTTTTTTCAGGAGTGTGAACTGTTGGGCGCCTTGCCTGAGGAGGAGCGCCATCGCCGTATGGAGCAGTTGCTTGGTGTCCGATAGGGAGCAGAGCGGGGTGTCGCAGGGAGATCAGGCAACATACGCTTCAGGGAGCAATCGGCTGACACGGGAATATTGAGAAGTTGCTCGTCAGCGTCTTAACCTTCTGAAAAGCATGATCTGGCCATCTTCGCCGCGCAGCACCAGACGTCCTTGCGACTCGGCATACTCAAGCAGGTTCTCGACTCCTGTTTTTGGATCCCGCATCAGCAACTGATCATCGCCCTGATAATAGAGTTCACCCTGACGAAAGGTGTCGCGGTTGAGGTAGAGGCGAAAGCGGCCGCGCTTGATCACCAGAACCATTCCCTCTTGTCCCTGCCATCCGCCTTCCAGCTTGGAGATGGGTGCTCTCGGTTGCTGTGTTGGGTAGGGGTATGGGCCATAGCCGGGGGGACGGTTAGGCATGCCCATAGGCCCCGGCATCATCGGCACCGGATTGGAGTAGCGGTTCCCAGACCAGGGGTTGCGATCTCTAGCCTTTTGGTCAAGCTTTTTCTGGTAGGCGGAAGAGAATGCATCCATCATGTCAATGACCGATTCAGCCATGCTATTGTATCGGTTCGGGTAATCGAGACCTCCGCTATGGGTGGCATTGACCCAGAGTAGGAGAACGAGTGTGATGAGTAGTTTTAGATTTCCGCGATTCATGGCTTCTGTGTCGGGTCAGATTTGATACACTCTAGTCTGCTTCGTGCCGGTTTGATATTCAATTGAACCGGAAGAGTGATGACGCACTCCATCTACCCCTTCGGACATGTTTGGTGATGGTAGTATATTTAAGACTTGGTCAGAACCAATCAAGAGTACGATAATATGGCAAATATAGATAACGATACTCAGGATCGCAGAAAACTTACCCAGGAGATGGTTGATAAGTGGTTGCTTGAACGCCAGGAGATGATGGTGACCTATGCCCAGCTGGCTGGTCTCGAAGCTTATCCCCCGGAAAAACCGCAAAAGCAGCTGCTGCGGGATTTTTGTCAACTGTTGGTTGACTATATTGCGTTTGGTCACTTTGAGGTATACGACCGCATTACCGCAGGGGATGAGCGACGGAGTGAGGTGTTGGAAGTGGCTAATCGGGTCTACCCAAGAATTTCCGAAGTGACGGAGGTGGCTGTCGCTTTCAACGACAGGTATGACACATCGGATCATGAGCAGCCGATGGATCACCTGGATGATGACCTGTCCAACATAGGAGAGGAGTTGGCAAGCCGGATTGAACTGGAGGATCAGCTTGTCGCAGCACTGATCCGTTGATCACCGGGGTTACTACGTGCTCGGCTTAACCCCATTTCGCTGCTTCGCTGATGATCTTCCGCCTGTGCGCTGTGGGTGCGTTGTTGTTCAATTGGTAACGCCTCAACCCTGTTCGTACACGGCCTCTCCGGCAATCCGGCTCGCTGAATAATTATGGCGCTAAAGGATTATTTCTACTGGTGGCCAGAGATAGAGGTGTTTACCGCCCCACTGCGCCACAAGCTGCCGTTCGACCTGCTCCTTAGTAAATTTCCCCGGGGTATCGATAATACCCGCATTGATGTAGTTCTCAGCTCAGAGTTCACCCAGAAGGCGCGGCTGATGGTCAAGGGCGCCATGCTCCATGACGTAACCGAGAACTACTGGGGTGAGGCACCGCCGCCGCCGGATACACGGGAGATGCAGCTGCTGTGGGAGAGCTACACCGGCATGATGGAACTGGCGGTCGATCGCGCACGCAAAAACGCTGGCATTGAGCTGATCCAACTGTTGCAGTTTTCGGTGGTTAAATTTTTCCTTCAGGTGATCGATGACGAGTTGCAGGATCTGCGCAACAAGCTTCAACTGGAGCGCAGCCGTGCCAGTCAGCAGTCCAGCGCTCTCTCGGTGCAGCTACACGAAAGAGTGGTAATCCTCGCCAAACAGGAGTCGGCGATAAAGTACCGGCTGAGCCGCCGTCTTTTCCGCGAACTGCTGAAACTTGAGACGGTTCGCCTTGGCAAACTGCGAAAGTCCGTTCTTGGTCGAACTTGGCAGGTGCCCAAAATACTCCTCTTCAATCCGATGCTGCAACTGCCAACACTGGAAGCTGATGAGCAGTTGATGAAGCACTATCCGCTGGCCTGCACCACTCATCAGGAAGGGCGGGGCTTTGACGCTGTCAATCGGCTGCTGGTGGGGCTGTTCTCCCGTTTCCTACCGGCATGGGCCTGGCCACTGGAGGGTTACGAGGAGCAGAAAACAGGAGATGAAGGCATCGGCTCAACCGCCATTCTCTATCGAAATGAGATCGGGGGAACAGCGACACAAGCGGATGTGGCTCTGTTGCTGGGTCGCTCGTTACAGAGAGAGGAGTTCCATAAGGGGCTCACTTCCTGGCTCGATGCCCCTGAGAACATCGACCGCTTCATCTACTCGGTAAAGCCTGGGGGTGTGGCGGGCAACAAACAAAATGATCAACCAGCCAGTGCTTACCGGAAAAGCCCCCGCTGGCCCCGCTTTCATGCCCGTATGATCAGGGCGTTGTTGAAACAGTTCAGTAAATGCGGCCTTGAGCGTGAGATTATCGCTTCACATGTGGCGCCCGAAGTGTATCAGGATCTTGAGGGTCGCCTACCGGTCAGGTTGATCTGCCAATACCTGGCGGGGGATATTAAGAAAAAGAACCTGCAACGTAAGCTCTCAGGTATGCCGGGTGTGGATAATCCGCTGCAGGTGATGAAAGTTATGGAGCTGGCGCACAACGCTATACGCACCATGCCGGTGGCGACGCGGCGACAAAGAGTATTCAGTTTCGCTCGTCACTTTGCCATATTTCGGCGTGACCTGAAACTGGCCCATCAGGCCTTTGCAGCCATGAGCCGGATTCGAATACTTACCCGCCGGGAAGATATCGACCTCTCCAGAAGCAATGGCACATTGCAGGAGCTGCTGCAGCGCATGGAGCTGCAGCCGGGTGAGCACAAGATACGCAACCATGTAATCATCAAGGCCGATGTCAGGGGTTCGACGGCGATAACCAGCGAGCTGCGGCAACGGGGTCTCAACCCGGCGTCTCACTTTAGTCTCAACTTCTTTGAACCGATCACCAAACTGCTCAAGGGCTATGGGGCGCAAAAGGTTTTTGTTGAGGGGGATGCCGTGATCCTCAGTATCGTTGAGTATCAGGATACCCCCTACCAGTGGCTCTGTGTCTCACACGCCTGTGGGTTGGCAACCAATATGCTACGGGTGGTGGAAGCACAAAATCTCAAGAATCGGGAGTATGGTCTGCCGGAACTGGAGTTCGGACTGGGCATCAGTTTCAGTGATGAGGCGCCGACCTTTCTCTACGATGAGAGTCACCGGATCATGATCTCCCCCGCCATTAATCGTGCCGACCGGCTCTCCTCCTGCTCCGCCGCAGTCAGGAGTACCCCCTATGGACGGTCTCTGGGACAAGGGGTAAAGGTGATGGCCCCCGTCGCTAGAAGATCCCCCGATAAAGTTGGCTCCGATGAGTTGGTGCGCTATAACCTCAACGGTATTGAGCTCGATATATCTGCCTATTACAAGCTCAAGTCGGAGCTCTCTCTGCGCAGTGTCGAACTGAGCCTGTCAGCTGAGAGAGAGCTGTTTATGATTGGACGTTATCCGGATCTTGATGGGAAAATGCATACACTGGTGCTGAAAGAGTCTCCCGTGGTGGAGTGGGACGGCACCCTGCCGGGTAAAGCGGAGAATCTGGGACGCAGTTACTTCCAGGTGATTACAGATAAAAAGATTCGGGCTGAAGCAATCAGGGTGGCGGAGGAGCGGCTTCCGCTCTCCTGAGTAGGGTACGGGGTCGGAGTCGATTGCCCACATGGATGTGGGTAAGAAGCGTGAGCTGGGAGCGGAAGCATTGCGTCGCTCTATCTCCTGCATCCATGCAGTCGTGCGTCCTGTCTTTTACCGCTATCTGAGGACGGCGCCGCTCTTGCTCTGATTCGCTGATACCACCTTTACAGTGTGAGATTTAGGGTAGATCCATGGCATTCGTTTGGAGAGGGGGGTGGCTGTCGTTCCCAGGCGCTGGTCGTAGATCACCGCATAACTCAGTACCCGCTGGGTGTAGCTTCTGGTTTCACGAAAGGGAATGGTCTCGACCCACAGATCGGCGGCAACCGTGGTCTCGGGCAGCCAGGTGCGCACCCGGTGGGGGCCGGCATTATAGGCGGCGGTCGCCAGCACCTGATTCTCCCCCAGTTGTCGATAGACCCGGCTGAGATAGGCGGTTCCCAGGGTGATATTGATATCCGGGTCGAACAGTTCCCATTTCTTTGGTCTGCGCCGGTTGCTTTTTTTAGCAATAAAACGAGCGGTGTTCGGCATCAGTTGCATCAGACCCATGGCACCAGCTGGTGACTGGGCATCCTGGGAGAATGCACTCTCCTGGCGTATCACCGCAAACACCCAGGCGTTATCGAGTTGCCGTCCCGCCGCTGCAGAGTCGACCTTACTCTTATACTTCAGTGGGAAGCGCAGTTCCAGATCATCCCAGTATTTGGTGCGGGCGAGAGTGAAAATGGCGCTGTCGTGCCAGCCCCAGCCCTGAGCCAGTTTTGAAACCAGTTGCATCTCCTCCAGGGACATCGTCTTTAGCGCCAGATACCACTCTCTGCGGGCATCAAGAAAACGGCCGAGAGAGAAGAGTTCATGGGCTCTCCTGATAGCAGGCAGGTTGGCGGCATGTTCAAGTTTCTTCTGATCCAGGTTCAGAGGAACCGGGTTGAAGCGGTACTTGGCTCCGGTCTTGTCGGCGGCCAGAAATCCATAATAGCTGCGCTCCGCCGCCAGGGCTTGATAGACCACCATGGCGGGCTCCCGCTGCCCCAACGCCTCAAGTGCCCGGGCGCGCCAATAGCGCCAGCGCTCGGTGCTTTTTAGTGTCTCCGGCAGGGTATCTATCCAGGAGAGGACAAGCGGCCACTCCTGCTTGCCGAGGGCGGTACGGATTCTCTTGGACAGGAAGCTTTTATCCGACGGCCTGGGGGAGAACCGGTCGAGCATGTCGAGGATGCCGGGATGGTTGTTGCTGATTAGAGAGCGCAGCAGCGAGCGCTCCCCCTGGTACAGTTGCTCTTTACTGAAGGGGTAGGTTGTGCGAAGGCGGGGCCACTGGCTAAGGGCGCTCTTGTGATTTTTTTTCGTCAGTCGCTTGAAGCCGTGCAGCAGCATCTTCTCACGCCGGGGGGAGGGTTGCTGGAATGCCCGTTGGCCGGAGATAGTCTTCGGCTGTCTGTGCACCTTCAACCAGAGATCGAGCTGTTTTACGTCGGCTGCCGACAGATAGCGTTTGAGATAGCGGGCGAGGGTGATTTGCCCCGCATTGATCGCCAGCTCAGCCCTCTGCCATACCTGTTCGGTAGTCAATTTTCCTGCAGTGTGCCAGCGTTTGAAAGCCGGGTCGCACGCTTTTGGCTGGGATTTTTTGCTGATCCAGAGGGCGGGCGTCTCGGTGAAAGCCTCATCGGAGCGGTCGGTGCCGTGCAGTGCCTGGAGGCGGTAGCAGTCGAATTTGGCGCCCATTCCAGGGCGGTAGAAGGTCAGATAGATCCACCACTGCTTACGTTTGGCCAACTCGGAGAGCCAGAAATGCCTCATTCTTGGGGCAAGGGGGGTATCCTGATAACGGTTGAGAAAGGGCTCAACGCTGCTGCTTTTTAGCCGGGACGGTTGCCGCTTTAGCTCCTGAAACTCCAGGTAGGGGTAGAGCGGATAGTCGGTCAGTCGGGCTTTAAGGCGCTGATAGTGGGTATTCTGGTTTTTTTTCAGTGCCGTTTCCGCTGCAAGAAAACGGTTCTGGTCATCGCTCAGGGAAGGCTTTCCTGCGACCGCGAGAGGTAGCAGCAGCACTGCCGCGAGCAGTGCGTGCAGCAGTCGATATTGTGGCGCAACACCTGGATCCATGGTCTGCCTGTTACTCCTGATATGGTGGCTGTACACGCTCGCTGTCAACAGCGAACTGACCCTTATCATCTATACAGGATAGTACAGACGGAGAAAACCCTGAATAATGCAGGTGACCATCCATTGCCTGCCAGCGATGATTCCTGGATGATAGCAACTATGTTAAAGCACATCGAGCAGCTACCCCCCAAACCTGAAAGTTCTGCATTGCAGCAGATCTTGATAGAGGTTGCAGAGCAGGAGATCCTCCCCCGCTACCACCATGCGGAGATTCGCAACAAACCTGACGGTACCCTGGTAACGGATGCAGATATCGAGGTTCAGCGCGCGCTCAGAGAGTGGTTGTCTGAGCGTTGGCCGGAAATCCCCCTGTTGGGTGAGGAGATGGCGGAGGAGGAGCAGCGCCGGGTGATGGAGAGCGCCTGCTTCTGGTGCCTCGATCCACTGGATGGCACCACCAATTTCAGTACCGGCATTCCCTATTTCGCCATCTCCCTCGCGCTGGTAGTGGATCACAGGCCGGTGCTGGGGGTGGTATATGATCCGATTCGCAAAGAGAGCTTTCGTGCTGAAAAGGGCGCTGGCGCCTGGCTCAATGATCGTCGGCTCACGCTCACAGATTCCCCTGAAGAGTTGTGTGAGGGGGTTGCCGTGATCGATCTCAAGCGGCTGAAACCACCCCTGGCAGCTAAACTGCTGGATCGCCCCCCATATCGCTCTCATCGAAGCTTTGGCGCCGTCGCCCTCGAATGGAGCTGGATGGCAGCGGGGCGCGGGCATCTCTACCTTCACGGTGGTCAGCGGCCGTGGGATTATGCAGCAGGCTGCCTGATCTTTTCCGAGGCGGGAGGCACCCTGGCCGATGGATTGATATCGGAAGGGCGCCCCATGAGTTTGCGCTCACGGTCTGCCATAGGCGCGTCGAATCCACAGCTCTACAATCAGTGGCGGCAATGGCTTGAAGAGGCCGGGTTTGAGAGCTGAAGCAGTATCTATTCAGGAGTAGGTGTTATGAGAGACAACGGTGAACAGCTAGATATGGAACTGGCCAGCGGTATCGCCGCATTTGAGGGGAAGCACTTCGCCACGTCAGTGAAACTGCTTTCACCCCTGGCGGATCAGGGCGACGTTGAGGCACAGTACCGTGTCGCCATCATGGCACAAAACGGTCTGGGTATGACGACCAATGAGATGCTGGCCTACAAGTACATGAAGTCAGCGGCGGAGGCGGGGCTGGCTACCGCACAGCATGGGCTCGGTTTTATGTATATGCAGGGTGAGTGTGCTGCCAAAAATGGTCAAAAGGCGGTGGAGTGGTTCAAAAAGGCCGCCGAACAGGGGATGGCGGGCTCCCAAACCACCCTGGCGATGATGTATGAAACAGGCGACGGCGTGGAGCAGGATCTTGAAGAGGCGAAGCGCTGGTACAAATTGGCCGGTTTTTAGTAGTCTCCGGCTGGAAAGATTTTCCTGCTGATTAGTGGCATGCCGATCTTGTATCGGCAGTGCTCCTACCTATTGGTAAAGCGTGGATACCCCTGGATTCTGCAGTTGAGAAAGCGTCTGCTAAACTCGCGTCTCTTCGAAGGAATCTCCCCGGATTTTACACACATACCTTGTCATGTGATGACTGCCTCACCTGAATTTCCACAATACTTTCCCGCGTCGGGTTTAGCTTTTTTGTTTGTAGACTTCTCCGCGATGACCGATCTTGACTACCATAATTTGCAGTTCAGTATTGTGTATTTCATAAAGTACCCTATATTGACCAATTCTGATTCGCCAAGCATCTCTACCTGACAGCTTCTTACATCCTTCTGGCCTTGGTTCATTTGATAAACGTCTTATCGAACCAATGATATTATCCTGGCAGTTGAGAGGTATTTTTGCTAATGACTTTTGGGCACTTCTCTTGATCTTGATTTCATAAATCACTTGACAACACCGGATTTAATTTCATCCACAGCTTGCTCAAATGGAATAGTATCTCCTTTCTCTGATTTCACTGCATCGTAAGCTCTAATGTCTTCTAACTCTTCCATTTCCTCAATGAGATTCTCCCATTCAGAAAATGGTATTATCACAGCTTTTCTATTTGAGTTTTCATCAACAATATATTCTGGATGGACTTCTATCATTTCTATCTCCCATACTTGATTGGGGTGAATACTTGAAGCTAACGCCAAGCTAAACGGTGAAGCAATGTTGGCGACTTTTGTGCGTGTATTTGTGCAAAAGATGACAATATTGCTGAGTCCGATTTGAGCGCCTTGTGTGTGCCCATCTTTGCGCTCACTGTTGGTGGGAGCGCTCCATGTAGTAATGCATGGGGTGGCTGGGCAGAAGTCAGCAGAGGGCATAGTAGTGGATTCTTAACAGATGAAGCGAAGGCCTGAAGCCAAAAGAGAAAGTTTCGCATCATGCTCTATTCTCAGTTTGAGCCGACCGGCTCTCGTAAGAGGTGATAGGCGCGTTGGTGAGTACGTTATTTTCAAGGTTAATCAAGTTTCTGTACCCTGGTTAGCTTGTCCGACTACGGTTCGACACTTTTGGTAACCGCCATGGTACGGACCCGTATGCCTGGTGGTGTGGGAGGGAGGGGGATCAAAACCCCCTTCCTATTCCTCTTAGCGCTTTAATTGGTATTTAATATCTGTACCTAC
>JBEVXT010000187.1:0-3294 GCA_040505955.1 Sedimenticola sp.
AGCCGACTCGTTCAGGCGATTGGTGGTGCTGTAGAGCAATTCCAGAGAGTGGTTGCTCCGTTCCAGATCGGCGGTCTTCTCATGCACCCGAATCATGTAGCCTGCTGTAGGAGCGAACTTGTTCGCGATGAGCACGCTCCAGTGCTGATCGCGAACAAGTTCGCTCCTACAAAAAGCATTGAATCCTCTACAAAACCGACTTCAGTATCATTGTACAGAGCCATATAAAATAAAACCGGGTGATCATGAAATTCTACCCACTTGTTGCCGTTGATACCGATCTCTCTGCAGAATCTCATCTGAATCGATCAGCAATTCAGGCTTCAGGCAAACCAAAGGGTATGAGAGAATTCCCCCCCAATTCAAACAGCCCCTCTTTTTTGATACCACCTCCACACTCTGGATTAAAGGGGTCTGGTCGCCGGGGTGCGGAATATATGGTTTGACAGGGGCATTTTCCGTAGCTACAGTAAATTATGCTGATTGAGTTCGATCCTGCAAAAGACGCTGTCAACGTAACCAGGCACAGTGTATCGCTGGCGGTAGCGGGCAAGCTCGATTGGGATGCCGCACTCGTGTGGATCGATGATCGATTCGAGTATGACGAGATGCGCATGATCGCGCTCGCACCCGAGACGAACACGCTGTATTACGTGGCCTTCGTGGATCGCGGTGAGGTGCGAAGGATTATCAGTATGCGCCGGGCCGAACGTCGCGAGGTAAATCACTATGTTAAAACCATCTAAACGACCACTCATTGTACCGCCCACAGTCGAGGAAGACGCAGAGATCATCGACGCTGCCAAGGCTGATCCCGATGCACAGCCATTGACGGACGCGCAGCTCTCGGCGATGACGCCGATGAGATCGCTACGCGGAAGGCCAAAGTCGGAGAACAAAAAGGTACTGCTGTCAGTGCGGTACAGCCCCGAGGTTATCGCGTACTTCAGATCCCTGGGCGAAGGCTGGCAAGCTCGGATGGACAGCGTACTCCGGGAGTACGTCGCTCGTCATTCCCGATAGAGAGAGGGATAGGAATTTCAACCCACAAAGTCAATCGATTCCCACGTCACAACAAGGGATATTCGTGCCCTGAGAAGCCAAAACCTGGCGGGAGTCATGCGGTAAACACGCTGAAAGAGACCGGTTGGTGACCAAGAACCGGGTCTGGAGGCCTAAGCACCCTACAAGCAGCCCGGATAGTCGGGGGAGCAAAGCAAGGGGGCCACCCCGCCAACAATCCCTCAGGGGCTGACAGTGAGGAAGATCTGGCAAACGCCATCACCGAACTGAAAAACGCCATTAACACCTTTCACTCTGAAAAGGGGTAGCAGCAACCAAACCCTGGGACTGGGAGCCTGTCCCAGGACAGGCCCGGCTGCCTCTTGTCACTGCACCAGATACTGCTCCATTCTCCCGCGTATCGGATCGGGAATGGGCAGCGCCCTTATCTTCCCGTCGAGAGAGACAAAGGCCAGCACAAGCCTCGCACGCAGACGCTCCCGTCCTTCTGCATGGGCGGAGATATTGAGTGTAAATGAGCTGGATTTGATGCCTTCGACGTTAAGGTCAAAAGTGACGATATCCCCAAGGCGACTCGGCAGCATAAAGTCGCAGTCGGTATGCACTGTCGGTACACCACTTTTCATATCATCGTGGAGACAACGAAAGCTGGTATCCAGTCCCCCGCCAAACCAATCCTCGACGACGCGATTGAACATCTCGAAATAGCGCGGATAGAAGACGATGCCAGCGGGATCGCAGTGTTCAAAGCGGATGAGGATATCAACTGAGAATTTCAATATAGTCTCTCTCTGGTCTGTTTGTGGGGTTGGGTTTTGCTGTCCGAAGATAGAGATCTGCCCGGCCCCTCATGCCGAAGAGAGTAGAGAGGACACCCATCATTTGACATCTACCCATAACATGCTAATGCAACAAGAACATACAGAGAACCTAAGTGAGTCAAGGAGCGACATGCCTAAACCAAGAAAAGCCCTCATCAGCCTCGACAGCACACCCTACTATCACTGCATAAGCCGCTGTGTACGTCGCGCCTTCCTCTGTGGCGAAGACTCGCTAACCAACAAGAACTATGAACACAGAAAACAGTGGGTGGTTGATCGCCTGACAGAACTCTCCTCTCTGTTTGCAATTGATATCGCTGCTTTTTCTGTGCTGGCGAACCACCTGGTATTGCGTGTTGACCGGGAAGCTGTTGATAATTGGTCAGAAACTGAGTTGATGGAGCGGTGGCAACAGCTCTTCTCACTCCCCGTATTGGTCGGTCGTTACGCTCTTGGTGAGACTACCACGCAGGCTGAGGTTGATACAGTCCATCAGATATTCTCCGATTGGCGTGAACGTCTCTGCGATATCTCCTGGTTTATGCGCTGCTTGAATGAGCATCTGGCCCGTAGAGCCAATAAAGAGGATAACTGTACCGGCAGATTCTGGGAGGGACGCTTCAAAAGTCAGGCCCTACTGGATGAAGCCGCCCTTCTCACCTGTATGGGGTATGTTGACCTCAACCCCATCCGGGCGGATATAGCAGCTACCCCAGAAGAGAGTGACTACACCTCTATCCAGCAGCGTATTCGAGAAGCGCTTAATCAACCCACTCCATCTGAAAACAGACCTTTACTGATGCCACTGGTGAAGCAGGGAGACGATAAACACCCCAATGCCATTGGCTTCACCACCATCGACTATCTGGAGCTGGTCGATTGGGCCGGTAGAACGATCAGAGAGGGTAAGCGGGGAGCCATTCCATCAGACATACCGCCTATATTGCAACGCATTGGGCTGGAACCTGACGCCTTTGTTAACCACCTTAGTGGCCACAAAGGCCGACCTCATCCTGTTGTGCTGGGGCCAGTTGCTAAAATAAGAGCAGCTGCTAAACAGCTTGGGCAACGATTCTTCAAAGGAATGGGGGAATCAAGGGTACTCTATAGCACATAGCTTTCACCATTACTTCAGCCACCAACTCCACCAACTCCACCCGCTCTTACCGCTGGTATGAGTCCTCTTGCATCGATTTCAACAATTGCCTCTCACACTTCTCATTTCACTTCGTTTTTGACCCCAGAACCATTCAACCAAGCAATGTCTGTCTAAAATTATCAATTTACTCTGCAGGTGGTTAGTATTTTTTTAGTGGTGGCTGTCCTTGTTACTTTCTGCGATCCGACTACCGCTTGGATCCATCGATTATCCAATGCTGTTCAGCGCTGCTTAAGAGACCAGACTGCAGCCTCCACTCGTGAGTGAAGTCCCAGTTTTTTCAGCAGGTGT
>JBEVXT010000188.1:0-5076 GCA_040505955.1 Sedimenticola sp.
AATAAGAGACCGAATACCCCCTTACTGACTGGAAATCGTTTATCTATATTGGAAGAGCAGATCCAGAGTTACACCCTTCTCTCTGACCTGATGTTGGAGGCGGGACGTGGGCTGGGGTTACAGACAGAGCTGAAAGGGCTCTGTAGTGAGATGAATCGCTGTGTCGAATTTATTCTCCCTTGCCGTCTCTTTGCTGTTATGCAGGTAGAGAAAAGCGGTGCATTTGAGATTGTTAATTGTCTACCAAAGGATCGATTTCATGCACTGAAAGGTGACATCAATCAGCTTATCGATCTGGGTATATTTGCCCGGGCAGTACGTCAATCTGACTCAGTTGCCTGTGAGGTTAATGGCCGTTGGTATCGTCTTCTCTCCCTCTACGCACAGGGCAGAGTTCAGGGATTGCTGATACTGCAGACCAACGAGGGTATGGGTTATACAAAAAGAAAAGCGCTGCACCATCTGGCTGATCTGTTCGCTATCCATTTTCAGAGTTTTCGCCTTCAGCGGGAGTTGTCAAGTTACTCAGCGGCGGCTGCTTACAGTGCCGGGGTGAGTAATTCAGAAGCCCTTAATTTGCTCGAATATGATCCATTGACCGGGTTATTGACCCGCACCGGGCTGAACCGGAAGATTGAGCATTGTCTTACAGATGAAAGTGAGTTCAGTTATAACGCAGCGATGATCATATTGGATCTGGATGGTTTCCAGCGCCTCAATGAGAAGCATGGTCATAGAAAGGGTAATATCATTCTGAGGGGGGTGGCCGATCGGCTCCTGAGTAGTCTCTACAAACAAGCCACCTACGATCTCTTGGGTATTGATGAGGCCTGCATCTCCATTGCACGGCTGGCGGGGGATCGCTTTGCAATATTTTTTCACCGTCTGGCCAACAGCCTCAATCTGGAGGCAGTTCTGGGTACTCTGGGGAGAGATCTTGGTAATGGTTTTTTACTCGATAACAGATTGATCTATCTTACTGCCTGCAGTGGGGTCAGCCTCTATCCCGATGATGCTCACTCTATAGACAGCCTGCTGATGAATGCCGGGAGCGCCCTCAAAGAGGCTAAACAGCAGGGGAGAAACAAACAGGTCTACCGCCCGCTTGAGGCGGAAACTTGTCGTGCGGCGGTATTGGACATCGAGTATGCCTTGCATCAGGCGCTGCATCTCAATCACTTTCGAATTCACTATCAGCCTAAACTCGATCTCAGCTCGGGGAAAATAGTTGGTGCGGAAGCCCTGCTTCGGCTACCTGATGGTAAAGGGGGATTCATCAGTCCAGCTGATTTTATTCCGATAGCCGAAAGAGCTGACCTGATCGATGCTGTTGGCCAGTGGGTAATGCGAGCGGTCAGTCGGCAGATAGCCCTCTGGAAGCATCAAGAGCTGGTGGATATCCCCATCTCCGTTAATCTCTCGCCCCAGCAGTTGCATGGTGATGATCTGGCCGAAGTCTATTCAAGGATCATTGAGGAGGAGGGTGTTACATCCAACTGCATTGAGTTGGAGGTTACTGAGACCGCATCCATATGGGATGTCGAACGGGCGACGGAGAATATAAGGGCGCTTCATGATAGAGGGTTCAGAATGTCTCTCGATGATTTTGGCGTCGGCTACTCATCATTTGGACGTCTTAAACGTTACTCTTTCAGTGAGATAAAAATTGATCAATCATTTATTCGACACATCAATGAGAGCCGTGCTGATGCGGCAGTTGTCGAGATGATGGTGATGCTGGCGGAACGGCTGGGTCTGAGGGTGGTTGCCGAAGGCGTCGAGAGTGAGGAGCAGCTAAAGCTGCTCGACAAAATGGGATGCAGGTTTGTCCAGGGATTTTATATTGCCCATCCCATGGAGGCAGACCACCTGGTGGCAATGCTGGCGGAGCCTTGATTGCTACTTAGTCGCGGTACGTTACGGTGACGTTACGGTGACAGTTCACTAAATATACTTAATCTATTCTGGTCATTTTTCTTTGGGCCGCGCTTTTGGGGTTTTAGTATCCTGCCGGTCAGTTTTTCGATCTTTTCAATCCACTCTTCGCTACCCAAAGGACGGCCAGTTGTTTCTGATCATAAACCCCATGCCCACTCTACGCGTCTCAGCGGCGCTACCACAACCAGCAGGGCATGCTAAATACCAGGCAGAGCCAGGTGTTACCTTCGCATTTTCCCGAAGTATTTTGTCCATGTATCAAAATTAGTCGCTTGTATTTTTGACACCTGGGTAAAATGCTCTTAGCATGAGTCTATGAAAAGATATTTAAAAGAAGCGATCCGGGAAGACTTGAGACAAAAAATGGTATTCGTGGGAGGTCCGAGGCAAGTAGGGAAAACAACTCTCGCCCTTGATATTGCGCCGAAGCGCCATCGTTATCTCAATTGGGATGTCCTCGAGGATAGGGAGTTCATCCTCCGGCACAAATTTCCCGCCGAGAAATTTGTTATCTATGATGAAATTCACAAATTCAAACAGTGGAGAAACTATATCAAGGGACTGTTCGATACCAGCGGTTCGGAAAAGAGAGTTCTGGTGACCGGAAGCGCCCGGCTCGATTACTACAGGCATTCCGGCGACTCGTTACAGGGACGTTATCACTACTACAGGCTGCATCCGTTCACCGTAGGCGAGTTGGGAATAGAGAGCCAGTCGGATTTTGAAGAGCTCCTTCGTCTGGGCGGGTTTCCGGAACCGTTTTTGTCTGGATCTGAAAGAGAGGCGCGGAGATGGATGCGCGAATACCGCAGCAGGGTAGTGAATGAGGAGATCTCAACTCTTGAACTGACGCAAAACCTTTCGGCAATGGAATTGTTGCTCCTCAGACTTCCCGAACTGGTGGGCAGTCCGCTGTCGATCAATGCTCTCAGGGAGGATCTGAACCTCGCGCACAAAACGGTTTCCAAATGGTTGGATATATTTGAACGCATGTACCTTATCTACAGGCTGCCTCCCTTCGGTTCCAATAAGCTAAGAGCGGTTAAGAAGGAACAAAAACACTATCACTACAACTGGGCTGAAGTCCCCGATGACGGCGCACGCTTCGAAAACCTGGTCGCTGGCCATCTGCTCAAATGGGTTGATTTTCAACAGGACTATGAAGGAAAGGATATTGCCCTAAGCTATTTTCGGGATGTCGATCGGCGTGAAATCGATTTCATCATTACGGAGAACGGTCGTCCGGTACGCGCAGTCGAGTGTAAGCTGAAACAGAAGGACATTTCCCGCAGTCTTGGGTATTTCAAAGCCAGATTTCCGCAAACGGAAACCATACAGGTTCACCTGAACGGAACCGAACAGTTCATTTCGAAAGAGGGGGTAAAGAGTATGGGCTGGAAAAGCTTCTTGAGCGAATACCTCTAAATTTTGCTGAATTACGGTGACAGTTTACCAAATGCACTTGACACGGGCAGTACCGTGTCAGGCTTGCAACTATTCACCAACCATCTCCCGTACTTGCGCCAGCAAGGCGTCCGAAAGCCAATATCCTTTCTGCCGCATCTCTTCCAACATGGGCAAAACCTGTTCTATCGCTCCATTTCGCTTTGCGGCAATCAGTAATCCGACAGTTCCGGTAATGGCCAACCCCAGCTTTCTGGCTGCACGGCGCCCGGCCTGATCATCGAGCAGGATCTCCGCGTCACCACCGATCACCGCGCCAAGTCGAATAACATCTCTTTCCCCTTGGTCGATCTCTAAAGTGGCTTGTTCCACCGTTTCAATTCTATGTGAGATCGTCCCAACTTTGATGAAATCCTCCACTGCGGCATCGATGGTGGCAGATTCCGGGCCGACTTTGCCCAATAGCTCCTTGTATACCGACCTCGGTATGCAGACCCGCTGAAAACCAGTGGCCTTTAACAGATCAAGGCGGTCCAGTTTTGCCAGGGCTATGATCGGCCCCGTGTTGGAGACAAGGTTCAAGGTCTATTCCCGTCCCAGGGCGACGATATCGCTTTCCAGTTCTTCCTTCAATGACGCCTCATCGTAGTTGAAGATACTGACATGGTAGCGCCCACAGGTTTCCAGGAATTCCACCCGGGACAGGCCGGCCAGCTCCGCAGCCTTGCCAGAGGAGATCTTCCCCAATTCAAACATCTTGAGCGCGGCCATGAGACGTAGATGTTGTTCCATCTCGTCTCTGGTCAGATGAACGGCATTTTCGAAGCCTGCGGGATAGTGGATCTTCAGCTCATCGGTTGTGGTGGCGACCATGTCGTCTATCTCTGGCAGAATGAAAAAACTTAGATACGGCGTTTGTATTGGAACACCAGTAATATCTGAATTCTCATAATTTGTTGGCGTTTTCCTTCTCGACCTCCCTCCAATCATAGGCCAAAATTACCAAAATTACGGTGACAGTTTACTAAATATTTATCTATTCTGATCTTTTTTCTTTGGGCCGCGCTTTTGGGGTTTTAGTATCCTGCCGGTCAGTTTTTCGATCTTTTCAATCCACCCTTCGCTACCCAAAGGACGGCCTGTTGTTTCTGATTGGCGAAGGGTCTTGAATGCCGTTGAGTCTTCAGTAGTTTGACTGAGGAAGGCGCCAAAGTCCCCATAGCGCCCAAGAATAGGCGCGACCTTCACCAGTTTATCGTCCTTGCCGGCAAGGTGAGCAGCGACGCTCGACCACTGCCAATCTTGTGCTTGCAGAACAAGTTTGGCGCGCACCGGATTGAGAGAAACGTAGCGCACTGCGTTTGCCAGATGTTCCTCATCCATCACTACTGACCCAAATCGTCCTTGCCACAAATGACCTGTCACTCTCAACCGAGCGTTGATATAGCCGGTATAACGGCGATGCGCATCGGCAAAAGTTTCGCGTAAGCCATCTTTATCTGAAGGTACGGCGATGAGGTGAACATGGTTTGGCATCAGGCAGTAACACCAGATTTCAGTCTCGGCCTTATGCGCCGCCTCGCTCAAAAGATCCAAGTACAGAGCATAGTCTCCTTTGTTAAAAAAAACTTGAGTGCGCCGGTTTCCACGCTGAGTGACATGGTGGGGGTGTCCGGGAATAACAAGACGTGGTAATCGAGCCATATCAACAAAGTAATATATTTGGTGTATTTA
>JBEVXT010000189.1:0-2945 GCA_040505955.1 Sedimenticola sp.
CGACAGGGTAAACCGATGGAGTGTAGCAAGGTCATCATAGTAACGATTCATCCATGCTATTTTAATCGCGATCATTCAAAACCTGAAATTCTCCAGAGAAATCCGCTTCACCACATTACCGTTATAACCGATAGCTCGGTTTGCGATGGTAGTTTGGTTGAGATCAGGGCGATTGGGTGGGTTTAAATTGGGAAATAACACCAGCAGCACCAGCAATCCGGAGCCAAAGAACCAAAATGCGGCAGGCAGGGGTACTGCTGCCGGATCGATAAGATCCCAGCCGATAACATCCATTGCCAACCGGTCAAGGGCGTCAATCTGCAGCAGCTCTCCATAACCCGCTGTGGGATCGAGGATGCCGAGACCTAGATTGTCCTTCCAATGACTGGCCTGACGGCCATCGCCATTGAACCTGCCTGTGGAGAAGAGTGCCAGGGAGGTAAGGCCACCATCAAGAGAGAAGTAGGGGTTAGCATCAATCGGTACACTGCCATCCAAGTAGGGATTAAGATCATCCGAATTGTATACCGCATAGTCGAAATCCAGAGTGATGCCGTAAAACTCTTCAGCGTCGGCAATCAGCCCCGAATAGCGGTAGAGATCCAGAACCGAGAAGACGCGATAGGGATCAAGCAGGAGATCTTCCTCGAAAGAGCCGGGCACGGGCGCATAGACCCCGTCTCCACTGGTCAGGTCAACAATATCAACCCCGCTGACAAATCCCAGGGCATGACCTATTTCGTGGGTGGCGACACCGACAAAATCCATATACCCGTCACTGATGCCGTTATCCGGATCATAGTCAAAGCTGAAATCACTATTGAAGGTAATGGCGCCATCCACAGAGGCATCATTGGCGGCACGAAGACCCAACGCTTTGGCATTCGCGGTATTGATATCAAGCACCAAGTTATTGGCGCTGCCGTTGTTATCCACCACCAGAGATCCATCCAAATTGTTGGTGATGAAGCTGATCGTGTTTCCGGTCGGCAGATTATCTACCGCCTCAGCATCGTTGACACTCAGCATGTCATCGGCAATCAAGGCAGTTCTGACACCGTTATATGTCACTCCCATAGAGGCACTGCCGGTCTGACCGATGACACCTGCATCCAATGGCTCGTACCCAACCTCAAGATTGACGGTTACCGGATCGGCAAGTATCGCCTCCCACTCCTCCGCCGCCCGCTCAAAAGCGAGCCAGGCAGTCTCATTGTTGGCCACAGAGAAGCCATCCACCCCTATCAGATTGATATTGAGAGCCGCCACCGGCATAGCTGCCGGTAAAATCAGTGCTGTGCAGAGATATTTGATGGTTCTGTTCAACATGCCAACCTCCATGATAGTGAATACGGCAAAAACCTATCATTCAGTGATAACAATTATAGTGCAGCAAGAGGACAGTGCCAGTCTACACTTCCAGACGTCACGACAACAACAGAAGATAGGGAGTATCAGCTGAATAAGTGTGATTAATTAGATAGTTACCAGGAATGAAGGTCTCCATAACAGGCTTCTTGATATGACAACCACCCGAGAGAGTGTGCTGGGGAAACCGGGCGGCTGCCTGATCAACCCCTACCTCGAATTCAGCAAATGGGAGGTCAGTGGTGATAACCGCTACGCTTTCCACGGCCGTAATCTGAGCCACGAAACACCCACCGATTTTGAGCTTTAGCTGGAAGTTACCAGCACCTCAAACGGCCTCCGTATCGACTATCTGCAGGGGCTTAAAACGAGCACTCTGATCCAGGTCGAAGAAGCAGCGGCAGGTTCTCAGCTGACGATCATCGAAGACTACAGCGGTACCTCTGAAGAGGAGCGCAAAACGCGCATTAACGAGGCGGACAAGAGCCTGGTGAAGTGGGGAGAAGATCTGCAAGCCTACCTGGTGCACTGGAATCGCTGGTCCGGATTCGCCCCCTGGCGCTGGTACATGCGCCGTATCTGGCTGCCGATGAAGCCGTCGGCCCGGCGCATCACCTACATCCTGCTCTGGATCAGCCTGGTGGAGGTGGCTTTGATTCTATTGGGAGCAGGTGTCTACTGGTCGGAAACCCACTGATTGACGGCTATTTTTTCCAACGCGCCTCGGCGTCGTCATCACTATGTCGGGCATCAACCCAACGTTCTCCACTGGGAGTCTGCTCTTTTTTCCAGAAGGGAGCGCGGGTCTTCAGATAGTCTATGACAAACTCGCAGGCGTCAAAAGCCTCGCCACGGTGAGCACTGGCGGCGGCCACCAGCACGATGGGATCCAGGGGCTGTAGCTCACCCACACGGTGGACTACACGAATACCAAGCAGATCCCAGCGCTCATCCGCCTCTTTGACTATCGCCTCCAGTGCCTTCTCGGTCATGCCTGGGTAGTGCTCCAGGGTCATGGTGGCGACCTCATCCCCCTCGTTCATATCCCGCATCAGACCAATGAAGGTGACGATGGCGCCGATAGCGGGATTCTGCGCCCGCAGGTCATCCTGGATGGCGGCAATGTCGAAGGTTTCAGTCTGGACTTTGATCTGGTTCATTTCTCACTACTCGTGATCATATTTAAAGCGGGACGCAGAGGCCGATGAGAGAACGCAAAGAGCGCAGAGAATAGCCCTTTGAATTGGCAATGACCCTAAAACCCGGTGTAGGAGCGAACTTGTTCGCGAAGAGCTCGTATCAGAGCCTATCGCGAACAAGTTCGCTCCTACACCCACTACTACCCATAGCCTCAAAACGTCCAATAAGTGGAGGCTCTCTCTGCGTACTCTGCGTCTCCTCCTCGATCTCAGCGTCCTGCCTTAATTCACCCACCGGTGACTGGTGGGAAGAAGGCGACCTCATCTCCATCGGCCACCGCTATAGTGGCATCGGCCATCTCCTGATTCACCGCCATCATCACGGTCTGGTCAGCGCCAAAGGTTTCCTGCCAGATACCACCGCGTGCCTGCAACTGC
>JBEVXT010000190.1:0-3434 GCA_040505955.1 Sedimenticola sp.
CTTAACCAATGATATCTGATGATGTAGTGCCGGAACCAGCTCCTTTGGCAGGATAGCCATTCGGTCTTTGCTGCCTTTACCCGACCGGATGGTAATGGCGGGGCGTTCGAAATCGATATCCTGCACCCGTAGGCGCAGGCACTCCAGAAGCCGCATTCCTGTTCCATACAGCAGACGAATGATCAAACCGGTCACTCCTTCGGTATGCTGCAAAATGGCTCGCACTTCGTTTTGGTCGAATACGGTTGGCAGCCGTTCCGGTTTCTTGGCATGACGGATATTCATATCCGGTGCCAGTTCACGGTTCAGCACTTTTTTATAGAGATAGACCAGAGCATTGAGCGCCTGGTTTTGAGTTGAAGCCGCTATTTTTCTTTCGACAGCCAGGTGATTGAGAAATGCCTCGATCTCTCTTTCACCCATCTCACCGGGATGGCGCTTACCGTGAAACAGGATGTAGCGCCTAATCCAGCCAAGATAGGCGACTTCGGTACGAATGCTGTAGTGGAGCCGACGCAGGGTATCCCGCACTTGGCAAAGAAGCAGGGAGTTACCTACGATACGGTCGCTGTCCTTGTAGTCCATAGGTGTAGTCTCACCTCTTCCTTTTGCCCCACTATTGTCATTGACCCCGATGCTACCACTGGATATCTACGGGAATCAGAAGGATAAGTATTTCAATCCATAAAGTCAATAAATTCACAGAACCCAGCAGAGGTCAAGGGCCTTTCAATTTGAATGCGATTATAAAATGCAAGAAGAAAGACCTGATAATCATCTAAGGGTGGCTGGTGCGATTCGGTTTACGAATACGATGCCGGCCAATGAGATCGTCGGCCTGCAGCCGGGTGAGTTGTTTGTCCACCGCAACGTGGCGAACATGGTGATCCATACCGATCTCAACTGTCTGTCAGTGATTCAGTACGCGGTGGAGGTGCTCAGGGAAACAAAAGGACACCCATCATCTTCGTGGATAAGGACACCCATCAAGAAATCCACCCATCAAGAAATCAGCAACAACACCCAACTGAGTGCGTGGATAAAATGACGAATGATGGGTGTCCTCTCTAGCCCCTCTAGCCCTGTGCACGAGGGTTGCTTCGGGTAATGACGAAGGTCACTCCTTCGGCAGCAAAGCAAACAACCGGCCCGGCTGTTTCATGGTACCGGCAAGAAGTTCGGCCTGCTCTCCATGCCCAAAAAATACATCCGCCCTGACAGGTCCGTTGATGGCTCCACCGGTATCCTGGGCGAACAGCAGGCGCTGATAAGGTCTGGGTGTCTCCCCTGGGGTTGCCTCGGCGGGAAGGGTCGTACTAAGCCATATCGGTGTACCAAGAGGAATCCGGGATCGGTCAACTGCCGCGCTGCGTTCAGCCGTCAAGGGGACATTGAGGGAACCCTTCGGACCCTGTTCACCATTATTGCTCAGAACAAAGAAGACATAACTCGGATTCTCATTGAGCAACCCCTGGGCCTGTTCCGGGTGCAGCTTCAGCCATTCCCGTATGGTAAACAGGCTCACCTCCTCACGACTGAGCTCCCCCCGTTCAATCAGCTTTTTTCCGATCGAAACATACTGGTGTCCGTTTTGGTCGGCATAACCAACATTGATGCTTGAGCCGTCGGGTAACTGAACACGACCAGACCCCTGGATCTGCAGGAAAAAAGAGCCGTGAGGGTCATCGATCCAGAGCAACTCCTTACCTTTCAGGGGCTGTTCTAAGCCATCAATATCAGTCCGGTCGTAATAGGGGACTACCCGGTTGCCGATAAGACGGCCTCTTACGCGTTTTCCCTTGAGACCGGGAAACTGTTCAGCCAGATCGATGATAAGCAGTGAGTCCGGTCGGCCATAAATGGGGTAAGCGAAACGCTCATTGGCCACCAGACTACCCGACAGTATGGGTTCGTAATAACCGGTAATCAGGCCATCAGGTTTTCCACCCGTGCCGATGATCTCGTGGGGCTGAAAATATTCACGGATAAACGTACGCACCTGCTTGTCTGTGGGTGCTTGCAGTTGATCAGCGGCATCGCAAATTTTCTCCCAGCCCGGTTTCTTCTTCCTGAGCTTTGTGCATTGTGAGAGCAGTGCAGGCCAAGCATCGGCAATTTTGTCCTCCTGCCAACCGGGGAGGTCGTCCCAGTTCACTGCTTCACCGATGCCGGCTTCCCTGGGCAGGAAAAATGAGCAACCGGAGAGCAGCATCAGGGCGAATACCAACAGGCAAGCCCTGATAGATGAATTTAATGGAGGCGGGGCGGGTATCTTGGATCGATGCATTTGAGTCTCTATCTGCTTGGCCGATTTATACCTAATACTTTCCAATGATTTATATGTTTCTTTAATGCGAGGCTCAGGGATTCACTGAACAGGTCATGACTGCTTTGTATGCCTGAGGGAATGGCACCCCGCTTACCTCTCTGATCGCTCTACCGGCCCAATCGACCACTCCAGGTAGTCGAGGGTGGTGAAGCCGATGGCATTGGGGTGTTTATCATCACCCTGCTTCATCAGAGGCATCAGTATAGGCCTGTTTTCATAAAATGATGGGTGTCCTCATTCTTTCCTCATTCTTCCTCTGTGCTCTGAGATCCTAAGTAAGTACCATAGGGTCACCAAACCCTAAGCAAAAACCGGGCTAAGCCAACTTGAATATCGTACTATTTGATCAGCAGGATTACCTGAACGAAGAGACGGTTCGTTTCACTGATCGCCGCTTTTTTCACCTGCAAAAGGTAGTAAGAGTGGAGGAGGGTGATCAGCTCCGTGTGGGTTTTATCAATGGCAATATGGGATTTGCCAGGGTTTCGCGGGTAGATCATGAAGGGGTGGAACTCGAGCCGGTACTCGATACGCCGCCTCCGACGCCCACGCCGATCACCCTGGTGCTGGCGCTATCCCGACCAAAGATGATGCGGCGCATCTACCGCATGGTGGCGGAGCTTGGCATCAAGGAGCTGATTGTCATTAATACCCGGAAGACGGAAAAGAGCTTCTGGCAGAGTCCGGTGGTGGAGCAGCACTGCCTCTACAGCTATCTTCTTGAGGGGCTGGAGCAGGCGGTGGATACTCGTTTGCCGACGGTTGTTTTTAAGCGGCGTTTTAAGCCCTTTGTGGAAGATGAGTTGGGTGGAATTATCGGCGGCAGGCTGGGTCTGGTGGCCCATCCTGGTGACTACCCAGCATCTCCTTTTGCAGTAAAGGAGCCTATGGTGCTGGCGATAGGGGCTGAGGGTGGGTTTATCCCCTACGAGGTGGAGAAGTTGGTTGAGGCGGGTATGCAGCCGGTGACTCTTGGTTCCCGTATTCTCAGGGTGGAGAATGCGGTGGTTAGTTTGATCTCCCGGCTTTATGATGGTGTTGAGAGGTAATTATAAAAGTTTTTCTGTAACTATTCAGCAGCCCCTTCTAATAGGGTATTTTCATC
>JBEVXT010000191.1:0-6984 GCA_040505955.1 Sedimenticola sp.
TTGCTCCACCTGGTCGACCAGGCACCGGTTTTCGAGCTGGTGGTGCGGCGCAGCTTCTCGGATTACCTGGGTATCTGGCTTCTCGATGCCGCAGAGGAGTTTTCATCAGGCTTGTGATGAAAACAAAAAATGGTAACTATTCAGCTGGTGCCCGGGGTCGGAGTCGATTGCGGCAATAATGGGTATATTTTCCCACAATCTCAGTGCAATGCTCCCGCTCCCAGCTCACGCTTCTTACCCACATCCATGTGGGCAATCGACTCCGACCCCCTGGTGAAAATACCCTATCTCTCAGATTGCGTTCCCTCTAGGCGTGGACTACACTCTGTAGCAACAAAGAGGTAGTGCAATGTACGCAACAAATGTCCGAAATTTAAAGAAAAATCCCTCCGAGGCCCTGAGGCAGGCGGAGCACGCCCCTGTGCTCGTGCTTAAAGGGAATGAGCCCAATGCGGTGATTCTGCACCTGGAGGGAGCATTTGCCGACAGCGAGGCGCAGTTGCGCCCGGCGCTGGCCGCCTCGCTGTATCAGGATCATGTGCTCTCGCTGGGGGCCGCCGCCAAGGTGAGTGGGCTGCCGCTGTCTGAGTTCATTGACCACCTGGCATCGCTGGATATCGACATTGTCACTGCTGATGACTATTCCGGGCAGGAAGAGAAGATGCTGGAATCGTGGCTGAAGCACTCCTTGTAGCCGATGCCGGGCCGTTGATCGGGCTTGCCAAGGTTGGTCGTCTTCATCTCCTGCACGACCTCTTTCCCAGAGTCGTCATAACCGAATCGGTGCGGGACGAGTCTCTGTACAAGGAGACACCGGACGCCCACCAGATACGAAAAGCACTGGATGACTCCTGGATGGAGTGCCTTCCTGACCCGGACTCCTTCTGTGAGTTGAGGAAGGGGTTGGGATCGGGAGAGTACTCCAGCATCCAGTTGGCTTTGGTGGAGCCGGCAACAACTCTGTTGCTGCTGGATGACGGATTGGCCCGGAAAGAGGCACGCCGGCAGGGGTTACAGTTTATTGGTACCGCAATGCTGCTCATCATGGCGGAAGAGCGGGGGTTGATCGAAAAAGCGGAACCGGTGGCGGTAGCGATGGCTGGGAAAGGCTATCGAATTTCAGAAGCGATATTTCGGCTGATTCGAGGAGAGACGGATAAAACCTGAGATGTTCGGGGTCGGAGTCGATTGCGGCATAAGTGGGAGCATTTCCCTACGATCTCAGCACAATGCTTCCGCTCCCAGCTCACGCTTCTTACCCACATCCATGTGGGCAATCGACTCCGACCCCGTAGAGGAACTGTAGTCATACCGTAGGAGCGCTTTTTCAATGCGCGATCACCACCTGATCGCGCTTCGAGAAAGCGCTCCTACCACTCTGCCCAGACCGAATAGTTTTTCTTCACGATCTCTGCGTCTTCTCTGCGACCTCTGCGTCCCGCTTTGTATAATGCTAGCGAAAGAACCCGCCTAATGAGAAGAAACCGGATTGGCAAAATAGAAGATCGTTGGATCCTGCATGAATACCCCCTCCATTTCGAACAGCTCGTTATAGAGCGCTTCAAGCCGCTGTAAATCCCTGTAGTTCCAACCGGTGGCGGGGTCGAGAGGCTTACAACCTATTTTCGATTGGCTCAGTTTAAAAGAGAACTCCGACTCATCCAGCGCACCGCTGATACGATCCCGGCGGGTAACCAGTGCGCCGCGCAGTTCCATATCACCTATACGCATAATGATGTTGTCGTGCACTGTCTCATTCCAATCCTTTACCTTGACCAGAGGTGTTTTTGACTCAATGCCGGAGAGCTTCAGCAGGCGCGGGTAGAAACGGGCAAACTCTTTAACTGTGGTGAAACTGTGCTCCCGTCCCGGCAGTGTCAGGTAGCCGGTAGCACAATATTTGGTGTTGTTGAAGTGGATATCCTGCTCTAGCTTGAACTTGGGCTCGATCCTGATGCCGGAGGATTTTTTGTAGGGCTTTAATACGGGTGTGCAGAAGGCTTTTTCATGGTCGCGGTAGAGCAGCTCCGGTACAAAGTTGTGGAGCTTGCACTTCAGCTTGGTTCGGGCCTTCTTCCCTTCGCCACGTTTCTCAGTAGCCAGAGAGAGTTGTTGTTCCTTGAACATTCCGGTGCCCTGCGCCGTATCATAACGCTCACCGTGTCGTTGCCAGGTCTCCCCCATCTTGATGATGTGGAATTTGTGGCGGTCACTGTTGGCAAGTGCCTTCAGCACTCTCATCATTTCGCTGATCGCGGTCTTATCCGATGCGGCAACCTCCGGGCGGAGCTTTATCTGAAACTCTTTACTCACTTTTGTAACAAGCTTTATCTTCATCTCTTTCCCACGCTCCCTATCGTATTTTTCCAAGGGTGGATATTGTGGCACACTAAGCGCTGGTGAGCAGATTTTGTTTCATACTGATTAAGGCATATTTAATACTGACTATGCACAATAATCCTGAAAACTGCATTTTTGCTGGTACAGGGGTGCTGTAGGAGCGAACTCAATGCCATTAACTTAGGTGGGAAATTCCCCGTAAACTTCAGGCTCGTCATTCCCGCGTAGGCGGGAGTAGTGGTGCAGGGATGCACCGTTTACGGACCTAAGGATGGAATCCAGGGGGGACAGCGCTCCGTAGCGCTGGATACCCGCCTGCGCGGGTATGACGGGAAAGAGGGAAGTTCGACCACTGGGTTCCAACCTATGCAGGGATGACCATGGTATTAAGCTTAAGTTAATGACATTGGGAGCGAACTTGTTCGCGATTAGCTTCGTAGGAGACTCTTCGCGAACAAGTTCGCTCCTACGCCTGAGTTCCGGTTTATTGTGCATTGCCACTTATTTAATAGATCTTCAAACCACCGATGAACAGAAGTTTCTGATACACCCATTCAATATGATAGATGAAATCATATTGGTAGAAACCACTAGTGTAATAACTAGTTATACCTGGATAGTGGTGTTGGAATAATGCACACATATCCAGCTTAGCCTAGTTATAGCGTGCTATATCCGTGAGATACACATAAATCCAGAAACAACCACATTTCTTTAAGGGCTATCCTTATCTTGTTGATTTATTAGTAAATGCTTAATAATTGAAGTGCGGTGTTTTGCTTTTTTTCCCTGGTGAAAAGTGTTAAAAGTAACCACACAAAGATAGATAGAGTATGAATTTATTTGGTTTCATTGGGGTGTATGCACCACTTATACCGATTTTTTTTTCAGATTCTACAGCGAAGATAGTTCAGGGAACACCTTGTATTCACATGGATGGTGTGTTGTTTACGGGCAGAGGCCTGAAACACATCCATCCCTGATTTACTTGTTCCCTTCAATACAGAAAATTTAGTAAGCGCGAAGCAAAAGCTTCGATCTGCTCAGATGTATCAAACGAGGATGGATGATGTTTAAAAAGAGCCTTGGCGTTAAGGTGTTGACCTGCGCACTGTTTGCCGCACCCGCTGTATCCACCGCCGGAGTCTCTCCGGATCTTTCGTACCCCACCGGTGACGTGACTGCCGATCAGATTATTGATCAGGTCTACTATGTAAATCACTTCTACGCGTTGAAAAACTTCGCGATCACCAAAAAGGGACGTGATATCACCGTACTGGTGAGTAAGGCCCAAGGTTCAAAGCCTTCAACCAACACTCTCGAACGTTACCTCAATAATAATTATAAGGATGATGGGACGGTACGCGCCAAGGATCTGGCTATCTTCCGCTCCGGTAAGCTGAAGGGTACCGGTATGTTGATCACCGACTACGATGATGACGCGAAGAGCCAGTCCTATATGATCTGGCTGCCGGCACTGCGCAAGATTCGTCGCTTTGCACAACCGGCCCATGATGATGCCTGGGGTGGTACAGACTTCACCTTTGGCGACGTAGTGCTGCGTAAGCCGCACAACGAGACCCATGAGTTGCTGGGTAAGGCAACTTTTGAAGGTTGCCTGGGTGCCATGGATATCCCTGCAGATCAGCGTTCACGATACACCAAGAATCTCCCGGAGGCTGCCTGTACGCCAAAGGGAAAAGAGGTGTACAAGGTCAAGAGCACAACCAAGTTCGAGAGCTGGTGGTACGACAGTCGTATCAGCTACATCGACACCAAGACCTTTGCTGATTACCGCACCGAGTATTTCAAAGGTGGAGAGCAGGTCAAGGTTCTCGACCGTGACTGGACGAGTCTGAATATGGACGACCCACGGGCACAGGCATGGGGTTACTGGTACGGCAAAACCACAGCCAGCGGCCATGAGACCTGGGCGGTAATTCCTGCAAAAGTTGTCGTTTCCAACGGTGACTTCAAAGAGAAGAAGTGGACTGAAAGGACCCTGAGAAAGATCAAACGATAAGTACAGGCCTGTGCAGCCCGTCCTTCGCTGGGGCATGTGGCGCACATCCATTTGTTTTAGAGGATTTACGATAATGTTTAAAAGAACCCCCATTTCCCTCGCCGTAGCAGCTTTGCTGGTTTTACCTGCAGCTGCCATGGCCGAGATCGAAGTCTCCGGCTACGTTAAAAACGAAACGGCTTTGTACATTCAGGATGGTCAGCGTACCGGTCAAGCAACCACCACGCTTGATACCGCTGGCGGTGATGCCGGCGATGTCATGAAGTTCGAAAACTCCGTACGATTGTTTGTCAATGGCGATGTCGGAGAAGAGTCATCCTTTCATGCAGATATCAACCTGATACATGATGCCAAAGGCGTGAATTCTGATTATAAAGGCCATAGGAATTTCACTCAGAACGACTGGCTTCGTGAAATCTACCTGGATACTACGGCTGCTGATTGGGATTTCCGTATTGGCAAGCAGCAGGAGGTATGGGGCACTGCAGACGGTATCAAGCTGCTGGATATCATCAATCCCACAGATTTTCGTGAGATGAATCAGAACACCATGGAGGACGCTCGAATACCGGTCTTTATGGTCAAAGGTGAAAGGGATGTGGGTGATAACGGAAACTTCCAGTTCATCATATCTCAGGCAGAAGAAAACAAGATCCCCGGACTGAATTCTGATGGTGATGCAGGTCATCCCTTTATCATGAAAGGTGTGGATACCATAACAGGAAAAGTCAATGGCTTCCTCAATATCGCCCCTGCGTTGGCTGGGGTTGCCTCAAACTTCAGTGAAGTGGCACGCACCGCTCCAGGTGGGGCTATGGGCTTTGATGTCACAGGTGATGGCGTTCCCGATGCAATGCCTACAGCGCTTAGTGGCTTTGCCGGTTTGACTGTGGATGGATTCGCAGGCACAAACCAATTCACTAATGCAATGCAAAGCATTATATGCTCCAACCCTGCAGGTTGTACCGGTCTCACAACAGCTACTGCCGGAGGGGCATTGCTGGAGAACTTCACAGAAAATGGAGCGTCCTTTGGCCTGCCCTACAGCAACAGTGATGTAACCAACCTGTCAGATTCTGCAGGCTACGTGTCTTCAACTCCAACAGCATCATTTGAATACATGTCCATGGCAACTTTTGCTACATTCAATACCTTTGCAAGCAATGTAGCGACCAGTGCGCCCTTTGTGCAAACTCAGTACAAGCGTGATTACCCGGATGGTGCCAATGCCGGTTTTCGTTTTCGAAACTCGACTAACGGCGGCTTGAACTACTCATTAAATTATTTTGCACATTACGATGCAAATCCCTCAGTTAATATAAGTTGGCATGATGCTGTTACCGGCGAAAAGTTGGATACTGTGATTGCTACCACTGGTAATTTTGGTGGTGCTTATATGGCTGATCCCACAGGGGCAGGAACAGGTATAGTAGGTAGCACCATTACCAGGAACCAGGTGCCATCCAGCTTTACACTGGATGGTAATGGCTATGCCACCGATGCTGCATCGGTACTGTTGCAGAACGCTGCTGGTCAGTACTATGGTGCGGTGGCGCCTAATCCTACACTAACAAGCACCACCAACGGTGCAGTCCTTCGTTTTACTGAAACGTCAGATCGAGTCCACAGTCTTGGTACCTCCTTCGATTATGCTTTTGACACAGCTACTGCACCGATCGTATTACGTGGTGAATTCCTCTATCAGAAAGACACCAAGCAACCCGTTATTGATCGCCGCCTTTTAGCTATCGGTGACTTGGAAGGCGCCCTCACTATGCAGGATGCCAACATGTTCAAATATGTGCTGGGTGTTGACGTGACTGTCATGACCAATCTGATGGTAAGCGGTCAATTCATTCAGTTCCGTAATTTGGATTATGTTGATACTTCCCGCACTTGTACAACGCAGGTGGGTAATTCCATCAACTGTTCCAAATACACTGCTGATTTTGCTACCTTGCATCTGTCCAATGACATGAATAAAGGAGAAGAAAACAAAGAGTTCTTCTCCCTGTTCTTCTCCAAGCCCTTTGGTGAGTCACAGCTCGGTCGCTGGAACAACATCACCATCTATGAAGAGGGCGGTGGCTGGTGGAACCGTTTCGATGTGGAGTACTCTTTCAGCGACCAGTTGGTAGGTACGGCGGAGCTGAATACCTACTGGGGTGATGAGAATACCACTTTCGGCCAGTTCCAGGAGTCCTCCAGCATTCAACTGGGTGTGAAGTATCTCTTTGATTAATGAGAAGATAACTGCTTGATGAAAAAGGCGGCCTGTAAGCCAAGTGTTTACAGCCGCCTATTTTTTTCTGGTATCCGGCAGGTAGTCGGCTTGAAGGGCGTACCGGAAACCTTATTCAAATGTAACTATGCAGCTTTGCTCGGGGTCGGAGTCAATTGCGTTGAGATTGTCGAAATATGCACACATATCGAGCGCAATTGACTCCGACCCCTGGTGGAAATGGCGTGAAAATCGGTTAGCTGAATAGTTACGTTCAAATTACCATCCCGATTCTCTACTGCCTTGCATATCAAGGCCATTGAGACAGGGAATAATCATCTATTCGCAGGTGTGGAGTGAGTATGGCCACTGAAAACAACAATACAAAACTGGCGGAGCG
>JBEVXT010000192.1:0-3165 GCA_040505955.1 Sedimenticola sp.
AAATAACGAAATTTTGCAGGCCACTGTCAACGGGAGCATTGGTGAGTAATATATAGTGACACGATGGAGTCGTCTTCAGGTACTCAACGGGGCGTTCGCGGGGAGCTGGGCCAGGGGTACCCTTCTTGATCCGACCGGCAAGCAAGGCCCCGAATGCACGCCTATTCCATAAGAACTTGTTGCGCAATTTTATCTGAATTTGGAGAAACTTGCCTACCTCTATGTGACTGGCAGCAGCCTCCGCGGGGACATCCAATTGTGCCGCCACATCTTCCGCTGATGGGGGTTCGACAATGATCGCGGCGGCTCTCCCCGAAAGCGTGAGCTCCAACCCCAACCACACGGTCGCAAGAATCTGATACTCATACCCACCGTAAGACGGAAGTCCAGCTGACGCAGCGTCCCCGCCGTCCTCTGTCGCAGACAATTTATCGTTCGGTGTCATTGGTTTATGCTCCCTAGGATTGAGATAGTGTCCTTACGTTTCACCGTCCAATATGCTCCGTAAGTCTTTTCCATAGATATTGGGCAGCTTGGTCGGGTGAGAGGTGGTTCTCATCTTGCTCCGACCCGCTGAAGAATCCCATTCCTGATGCCTTTAGGAAAAGCTCAGAGTCATCGTGATCAACGGAAAGCCAGTCATTGTATGAGCCTCCTGAAGGCGACTCGACATTGCCAGTCGAATAGTAGAGAGCGGGGCTTCCCATTTCGTTGCCGAACCAGATCTTGCACTGCGCGTGCTGCTCGCCGTGGACATATACTCGGCATGCAAATTGCACTGCCGTGATCTCGCATATGTCGGTTTCAATGGCCGTTTCGCGTTGCTCTAGGCGGGTCAAGGCATTGCCGAAGAATTCTCGGACTGTTTTGTACGCGGACTCAGCAAACCGTGTCCGGTCACGATCTGTAAATACCTTGGGCACCGTGGGCATATGGATATCGAGTTTTGACAATTGAGGTGCGAACGTGCTCCCCATGCCAGGAACCTTTACCGCCTCCATATCAGTATGGAATACGGCTTTATCTTGTGTGCTCATTTCAGCATCACCTGCGTGTGTCTTCAGAAGTTCGTTGACCGTATCCGCAAGATGGCGGGAAAACTGACTCTTGAATTCCTCTGTCGATTCGTATTCCCAATAGAGTCCCTGACCGCCCATTTCTCGCTTGAAGGTCTGTATCTGTGTAAACTGTTCTGCATCAAAGCTGCTTTGCGGAAGATCGCGTGTGCAGAAGTAAATCATGACGGGCTTGCCTGCGGCTACGCTCCGGCGAATCTCTTCTTCGGTTCCTGAGTCTGCCTCTCCCGTTGGCGTGCCGAAGCGCGACCAGAAGATACCCACGACGATGTCCGCATCATCAAGCACTTGGTTATTGATCAATGCCTGTGGTCTCCCCCCCATTGTCGGACGCGCCGAATTGCCCCACCAGACCATTTCAAGGCGGGTGCTGGAGGATTTCCCTCGATGCGTATTCCAGTCGTTCACGACGGTTAGGATGATATCCCGTTCGTCGCCAATATCCCCCGGCGCCGCTACGAATACACGCAAAACTGTTTCACTTGTAGCCATTCCAATCTCCCTAAGCCGCAGTTGCGCGGACGCCTGTCATATTGCCGCTCTGTTTGTCTGGGCGTACTGTCATTGTGTGCGTTCCTTTGTGGCTGCCAGAGCGTACGGTGGACGGGGACAGGCGGAGGCATCTCCGTTACCGGTTAGTCGACCCAGGTTCATACACCCTCCCTCTCATCAACAAGCAGTGGCTACTCACACCTGGCAGCACCAAAACAGCTGGACCATCATAGATAGAGTAACATTGTGAGAAACCTGCCACCAAACACAAGCAGATGCAAGGGCGCGCGCATTTCATTTGAATGTTTTGCATCTCGTGCTTAGACTGCTGAGAGTCAGGTTTGGCAACATTGTAGGGGATGGGTGATCAGGGAATGACAGAGACAGCATCGGATACGCAGGCAGTCACGGATTTTATTGAGCGTTGGGGGCGGTCGGGGGCGGCGGAGCGGTCGAACCACCAGCTCTTTGTTTCTGAGCTGTGTGACCTTATTGGGGTCCCCCACCCCGATCCGGCGACTCCTGACAATAGTCAGAATGGCTATGTATTTGAACGGGCGGTTACCTTTCAGCATGGTGATGGGAAAACCAGCTCGGGTTTCATTGATCTGTATAAGCGTGGCTGTTTCGTGCTGGAAGCCAAGCAGGGCGCTGATGCGCCTGATGCTGACGAAACGCTCTCTGAAGCCGCCCGCGAGTTGAAACGTAAGCTCAAGACTGGGCATGGTCGCCGTGGCACAGGCACGTGGGACGATGCGATGTTGCGGGCACGGGGGCAGGCTGAGCAGTATATCCGTGCATTGCATGCGGATGAGGGCCGTCCTCCATTTCTGGTCGTGTTGGACGTCGGACACTCAATCGAGCTGTTTTCTGAGTTCTCCTGCACCGGTGGCACCTATATTCCCTTCCCCGCACCGGGAAGTCACCGCATTTTCCTGCCCGATCTCAAACGTGCTGACATCCGGGAACGTCTAAAGGGGGTCTGGACCGCACCGTCTGAGCTGGACCCAACCCGTCGCAGTGCGCGCGTCACCCGTGAGATTGCCACGCAGCTGGCAAAACTGGCAGTTTCCCTTGAAAAGGCGGGGCATCCGGCCGACAAGGCATCCGCCTTCCTCATGCGTTGCCTGTTCACCATGTTTGCTGAGGATGTTGGGCTTCTCATGCGTGGCGGCTTCACGAACCTGCTTGATAGCCTTCGTGACACTCCAGACCACTTTGTCCCCATGGTTGAGGAACTGTGGGATCGCATGAACTGCGGTGGATTCTCCACCACCTTGCGCACGAACATTCTCAAGTTCAATGGCGGGCTGTTTCAAGATGCATCGGCAATCCCCCTGACCCAAGACCAGCTGCAGCTATTGATCGAGGCGGCAAAGTCCGACTGGCGTGACGTCGAACCCGCCATTTTCGGCACACTGCTCGAACGCGCACTCGACCCGGTTGAACGACATAAACTCGGGGCCCACTATACCCCGCGAGCCTATGTCGAACGCCTCGTTATGCTATTGCGGCCGGCTGAAGTCATTACGGTTGGCCGTGAGCTTTGAGCCTGGGACAGATAGAGGGTCAACCCAGGGTGCGTTTCTTTTTAATG
>JBEVXT010000193.1:0-3122 GCA_040505955.1 Sedimenticola sp.
CCGCAGCACTAAGAGTACGATCCAGGTTATAGCCATCTGTACCCGTATAGGAGGTTACATCGGTGGTTATCCGACCACCACCAGCACCCTGATAGCCTTTTTGTACTATCAGGCTAGTGCGGTCTATATTTGCAGTGTGCAGGTCAATTATTGCGCCATCTTCAGCAATAAAGGTACTGTCGGTACCATCTACCAATTGACTCAAATCAAGTGTGCTAGTATTGCCATACTTGGTCACCCTGCTAGAGGTTAAATTTATCAGTTGACCAGTGACCTCACCACCCTTCAAGGCTGCAATGTTCGCGCTCGTCAGTTGAGTTACACCGCTGATATCCAGCTTTGAGTCAACGCCATCAGCACTCAAATGCAAAGCACCATTACCACTGCCATTATCGGTAAACTCGCTTAAACCGCTTAGATCAACCACACCACCAGCCAATGCCTTTATGTGTAGATCATTTGCGCCACCTGAGTTACGCACCAGAGTGGTTAAACTGGAGAGATCCAGCACTGAACCCGCATCCGCAGCACTAAGAGTACGATCCAGGTTATAGCCATCTGTACCCGTATAGGAGGTGGCAGCAGAGAGGTCTAAAACACCACCATCACTGGCGTATACCGATGTGCCATCAAAAGATACGGTATTCAGCACATTAAGCATCGATCCAGTACCATCTACCTTGAAGGTATTGCCTGACATCAAGGTTAATTGATTGATAGTTATACTGGTTAAATCATCCAGACTCACATCCGCACTATTGTCAATTACAATATCGAATGTTTCAGTGGCTGAGTTTTTCGGGACTACACCACCATCCCAATTACTAGCGGCCGAGTACAACCCATTACCAGATATCCAGGTGGCAGTTGTTGCCGCATACGATGAACTACCTATGGCCGCAAACAGAAGAACTACCAGGGTGAGTATTCGTTTCATTTGATTTCTCCTTTCTCCAAAAGCAGGTGTTTTGGCAGCCCGGCTGTCTTCCATGCATCATCCTTGAACGGAAAAGATCAGGACACCCATCACTTGATCCAGCAAAGATGATGTCATGTCTTTTTCATCTCCACTAGCCCTAAAGTCTTTTATCTGGTCAAATAATAATATGTATTGTATAGATATTATATGTTGATTGTATGAAAGGAGGCTGTGCAAATGGCTGAGACACTGAAAAATATGAGCTTTTCTCTCGGCGGTCACGATCGCTCGTTTATCAATGACCAAGTGGAACATGGGCGTTTTGGAAACAAAACCGAAGTAGTGCGGGCTGGCCTGCGTCTTTTGGAGGACTACGAAAACAAACAAAAAGCATTACGGGCCTTAGTAGATGAAGGGCTTGCAGATATTGAAGCGGGACGATACAAAGAATATGACAGTGCGGAAAGCCTGCTTAACGACATCATGCAAGATTAAGGAATAGCACCATCAAACCCCTGTGCTTAATCATCACCGATACGGCGAAGTCGGATTTACGAAGCATCCGAAAACACATTGCCAAAGAAAACCCAAAAGCAGCCAAAGCTTTCGTAAAAGACCTGACGGACAAGCTTTATGCTCTGGCCGCAAATGGTGTTACAGGCTCACCCCACGATTACATCAGGCAGGAACTGCACGGCTTTCCTTATCGTGGACGCTGTTTTTACTTCCACATCGTAGATGACAAAATGTTTGTTGTGCGCGTACTGCACGGCTCACAAGATATTGGTGCACAAGCCTTTCCCTACGATGGGGCCAGAAAATTGGGGTCGGAGTAAAGTTCAGAGTAAAATTTATCATCAGAAAGGGATGCCTTAATTTCAAACGAACTTTTTATTACATTGCGGGGCGAACCATATAGGATCCCGATTTTCTCAGTGACTCCTTGTTGTGGCGTTGGGGTTTGTGGGTAAATGGCAGAACGAGCATGGCTACCATGCCAGTCACACAGCTGCGCCGCAGCGCTCTGCAACTTTGGGTAGCTGGTTACGCGAGGCGTTAGCCGCCCAAGAAGAATCGTGATTTTCTCATGTTTATGGAAAAATGAATGTAATTACATTATAGTTACGTAAAATTCTGTGAATTATTGGGGTATGCTCAAATGACTCAGCTGGTAAGAATAGGAAACTCTCAAGGTATAAGAATTCCCAAGCCTTTGGTTGAACAGGCTCACTTAGAAGGAAAAGAGCTCAAATTACAATTAGTTAAAGGTGGCCTCCTCATAACTCCAGAAAAGGGAGTTAGAGAGGGATGGAAAGAGGTTATAGAGCAAACAATTTCGGCTCAGGGGCAAGAACCACTGGATGACGAGTGGTTGGATTTACCTCTAGAATCAGATGATGGGCTGGAGTGGTAATGATAAAGCGATTTGATGTATGGCTGGTTGACCTTAATCCTACGAAGGGAAGAGAAATCAATAAAACACGCCCATGTGTTGTAATTTCACCCAATGAAATGTCACCACTGTCTACAGTGCTCATGGCCCCGATGACTACAAAAGGGTTCAAATTTCCGTGTCGTATTTCATGCAGGTTTAAAGGTAAAAATGGCTTGATATTGCTTGATCAAATTAGGGCGGTTGATAAGCTAAGATTGGTAAAAAAACTTGGGTTGGTAAGCGCAAAAACACAAAAAG
This sequence comes from Sedimenticola sp., assembly GCA_040505955.1. Lineage (GTDB taxonomy): Bacteria > Pseudomonadota > Gammaproteobacteria > Chromatiales > Chromatiaceae > Vondammii. Next base: position 2,613 of record JBEVXT010000193.1, read on the forward strand.
AGCTGTGTTCGTGTTTGCAAGAAATGTTCGAGTACTAACGATATTGATGTACGGGAAATTAGAAGAAAATGAGAAAATGAGGACACCCATCATCTTTGCTGCGTCAAGTGATGGGTGCCTTCATATGGTTCCTCTTCCATATTTTCTATCGACATCACCGCCTACTCGGTGCTCTTGAACCATCACATCGTTTTGCGTTTTGACCGACAATCTGTTGATAACTGAACAGAAACTGAGTTGATTGGATCTTAGTTGTTGCACGATATCTTTCTCACCCATCTTGACCTCAAGCACTGTCGGGAGTAGGTTCTCGGCTTTCTCCGCCCTGTCTCCGAGGCACGCTTGAACCTAGAATCCTCTGTTGACCGCTCCGTTCCGAGACTAATCTGTTGAACAGACAACACCACCTGCTGCCGTTAATTGGGCTCACTCTGGCCATGCTCTTCTGGGGCAGTTCTTTTATCGCCCTGAAACTTGCCTTCGCCTCCTACCCGCCATGGCTGGTGATCT
>JBEVXT010000194.1:0-2420 GCA_040505955.1 Sedimenticola sp.
GTTTTCGGTGAGTATGAAGTCGATATAGCCGTCGCCATTCACATCACCGAAGTTGTTGCCATATTTTCCTACGGCTGAATTCGCTTCCGTTGGAGTGTACTCGTATATGTAGCTTGAGATTTTGCCGGTATCGAATGTGCCATCGCCATTACCGGGGAAAACGTGCAGATAAACACTGGGGCCGTAGTCCGGGCCGCCTGTGGGGCTCAATACCAGATCGATGATCCCGTCACCATTGACATCCAGAAGATGGCTTATGAGAGCATACAGCGACCCCACACCTGTATTGGTTTGTATGGGCGCAGTTTCCAGGCCGCCATCGGATTTACCAAGGAAAACAGAGGTGCCGGCATTGGATTTTCTTATCAGAATCAGATCAGTACGCCCATCGTTGTTGATATCCCGGAGGTGGCGCTCATAGGCTGCTTCAGACCAGCCACTGCCGGCCAGATCGGTTGTCACAAGGGCAGTGTCATGCCCCTGCTCTGGAGGCTCAAAATCGAACTGGGTGGGCGGGAGGCAGTTACCGCCTCCATCACACTCGCTGACGCCGGTAAGCAGGCTGCGACCGGTTGTTTCACTCAGGCGATAGTCGAGGTTATAGCGTTTTACCGGTTGCCCGTTGACGGTGCTTTCGACAGCCGTCAGGCGTTGGGTGCTGTTTACCCGCCCACCCAGAGAGAAGCCGGTCATGCTGTCGGGCCGATCTTCGTAGTGAAATTTGACGGTGACACTGCCGTAGTCAATCCGGTCTGCGTAGTGCTCACCCAGGTTACCGTCTTCGTAGTAGCTGTAGGTAATCAGGTTGCCGATGGCATCGGCGATCCGGTTGACCGCCCAGAGGCGGACACTCTGTTTACCGAGAACTTCAACTCTGGAGTCATCACTATTACCAAACTCTAGGGTCTGGCCCGATTTTGTCTCAACACTCCAGTGGGCAGGGCCGCTCCCCTGTTGCCCGTGGGAGATGATCCTGCTGAACCCTTCAAGCTCCGTCCGGTACTCGGTACCGGCGGCACCGTTTGTGCCGCTGACGGCAATCAGACGTTGGCCATCGAGACAGAAACGATCATTGTCATTGAGCTGAACACCACGGTTGAAGCCATCCTGTACCAGGGTGGCGGAACAGCGATGTATGGAAGAGAATCCGCCCAGTGAGAAACCAACCCCCAGCAAGCCGTTGCCGCCACCGCTGCTGTAGTTGATGGAGAGCTCCGGTTGCATACCCGCCGCGCCTGCAGGGATACCGATGGGGAGGGTGTAGCCAGCACTTCCGCTCTGATCGACCGAGAACTCACCGGGGGTGTAACCGGCAACGGTATTGGCTACGGTAATAGCCGGAACAGCCCCCAGGGTGACGGCAAGGGCAAGCAACGATAGCGGCAAGCGGCGCTTAATTCTGTTGTTGAGTTTTGTTACAGAAGATAGAACGAGGGTGACTAAGCGGCAATTTTCCATTGTTATCTCTGGCTCCTTATCCTTTTTATCGCACCACGGGGCTGTTTTTTTACCGCTCAGCCACATCATCCAGGTAAGAATTTGTATGCGGCGTCTCTATGCCCGTACAAATAGTGCAACAAAAAGTCTCACAGTTTTTTTAGCGTGTCAAGAATTGATTTCTTGTGATGATTATTCTTGAGTGATTTAGATAGTTATTCAGTGCGTAGCTTAAAAAACAGCTACCGTCTACTTGTTGATCTTGCCCAGGCGTGATTTCATCTCTTTGATTATATCTGCTATTTTATCGTTAGTCGGCGGTTTGCTTTTTTTCTTAATCGTAAACCCAGCCTGGGTGATGAGGGTATCGGTACGCGCAATCACTCGCTCTCCCTCCTGCTGGAGTGCTGTCGCTTCTTCATTGAGCGTCGTGAAGCTTTTTTGCGGTGAAGAGCGTAAAGGCTTGATTGAGGCAGCCGGCGCCTCTTTTTCCTGAGCTTCCCACGAGACGGGGTTGATGGGTTCTGTAACCACCTCTCCATCCAGGAAAATACCCAGTGCCGTTGAGAGAAGTGCGATAGTGAGAATGATGCCGATAGATTGTTGCCTGGCATTTAGTATTACCGCCATTGCGTGCAGCCCCATCCCTGAATTTATTTCGCTAAGTGGTATTACGCTACATCATGCAGCCAAAAAAAACAAAAGTTCAACCTGTCGCTGTTGCATAAGCCATCCCTCCCCCAGCTCACCCCGGTATACCGTGCATACCGGCACAGGGTAACGCCCGCTCCGAAATGCACCGCGTGTCCTCAAGATGCATTCCGCCACCTCGATGATCGGCATGATCGCCCTGGCGGGGATTATCGTGCGCAACTCCATCCTGCTGGTGGACTTCATCAATCAGCAGGTACGGGAAGGAGAGGGGCTGAAAGCGGCGGTGATCCGCTCTGCAGTGGTGCGCGCCAAACCGATTGTACTGACGG
>JBEVXT010000195.1:0-13049 GCA_040505955.1 Sedimenticola sp.
TACGATCTACCTGCATGATGATCTTGGCTTTTGCTCTTGCGTCTCTCAAGTTACCTAGCCACTGCGCATAGGGACTTTTGCCCTGCTCATCTGTGTACTCGTTTATGGTGTTGGTCATATCCGGCATCCTTCTAATTGTATCTCATAGGATACATAGCACAAGGTGTTATTTCTCATAATTCTGACTGTGCATCTCTCTCTAGCCTGAAGTTCCTTTGATAATCATTCTCATAAACAAACAAACTAACTGATATTTAAGGCATATATAGCTTAAGTCGCTACCGCGTCAGGATTCAGTTGGTGGCCTGCAATCCCTTGCCTCACGGGCATCGCCTCGAAATATAAAAGCCATACTATCTCAGTTTTGAGACAATTTTCCCTCTGTGATGATCGCCGATATCATCAGCTGCGCCACCCTCAGCCGGGAGCCGCTGATCCGCGGGGAGTGGCTCACCCCGGGAACCCATATCGACCTGGTGGGGGGCTTTACCCCAGAGATGAGAGAGGCCGATGACAGTACTGTGGAGCGCGCCAGCCTCTTCGTTGACACCCGTGCCGGTGCGCTCAAGGAGGCAGGTGATCTGGTGCAGCCCCTCAATAACGGCATCATAAAGACGGCCGATATCGAGGCCGATCTCTTCGACCTGACCCGCGGCCTCCATCCTGGTCGGCGCCAGAGTGATGAGATCACCCTGTTCAAATCGGTCGGCACTGCTCTTGAGGATCTGGCAGCCGCTATCCTGGCTTATGAAAGCCGTGCACGATAGGCGATCAGCCGGAAATGAACGCAGATATGAGCATTTCAGGTAACTTCTCAATAATCCCAGTGTCAGCCGCTTGCTCCCTGAGGCGCATACTCTCCGGGGTCGGAGTCGATTGCGCCGAGATGGTTGGTAAATACACCTTTATCAACGCAATCGACTCCGACCCCAATGCCATTCGGCCCTATGCTCAAGTGGTAACACGGAACTATTGAGAAGTTACTTCATTTCCGGCCAATATCAAACCCAAACAAAAACGCCAAACAGAAAAAAAGGCGCCATCCCGGCGCCTCCTCCCTTTTCTTTTTATTATCACCTTGCCAACCAAGCGGCAAAAAAAATTGATTAACGTGGCAGCTCCGACGAGCCCATCAGGTATTCATCCACCGCCCGCGCACACTGGCGGCCTTCACGGATGGCCCACACCACCAGGGACTGGCCGCGCCGGGTGTCTCCTGCCGCGAAGACACCGCCCAGTGATGTCTGGTAGGCACCGGCTCCTTCGGTCTCTCCCCTGACATTTCCGCGTGCGTCCAGTTTAACTCCCAGTTCCTCCAGCATCCCCTCATGAACGGGGTGGACAAAGCCCATGGCCAGGGTGACGAGATCCGCTTTGAGCTCAAACTCACTCCCCGCCACTTCGTTCATTCCCCACTCGCCTGATTCACTCTGGTTCCACTCCACCCTGGCACACTTTACCGCCTTGAGGTTGCCCTTACCGTCATCGATAAACTCTTTGGTGGCTACCGACCACATGCGCTTGCACCCCTCTTCCTGGGAGGTGGAGGTACGCATCTTATTGGGCCAGTAGGGCCAGACGGTACCCTTATTCACCTTCTCCGGAGGTTGCGGCATGATTTCGATCTGCGTGACCGAGGCAGCACCGTGACGGCTGGAGGTGCCGATACAGTCGGAGCCGGTATCACCACCGCCAATCACCACTACCTCTTTTCCCGCCGCTGAGATAAACAGGTTGTCGGGAATATCATCACCCTGCACCCGGTGACTGTTGGTACGCAGGAAATCCATCGCGAAGTGAACGCCCTCAAGATCCCGGCCGGGCAGCGGCAGATCCCGGGGTTTTTCACAACCTGCGGTTATCACCAGGGCATCAAACTCATCGATCAGGGTCTTCGCCGGGAGATCTACTCCAATATGGCTATTGGTGTGAAAACGCACCCCCTCGGCCTGCATCTGCGCCATGCGGCGGTCGATCACCTTTTTCTCCAGCTTGAAATCGGGGATGCCGTAACGCAGCAAACCGCCAATACGATTCTCTTTCTCGTAGACGTGCACTATATGACCAACGCGGGCCAGCTGCTGGGCACAAGCCATGCCGGCGGGTCCCGAACCGACCACCGCCACCCGCTTGCCGCTTCGGTGGTGTGCAATCTGCGGCTGTATCAGTCCCTCATCCCAGCCCTTCTCAACAATCGCGAGTTCGATGGTCTTGATGGTAACGGGCTCATCATCCAAGTTCAGGGTACACGCCTCCTGACAGGGGGCGGGACAGATGCGGCCGGTGAACTCCGGAAAGTTGTTGGTGGAGTGGAGGGTGTCCATGGCGGACTGCCAGTCACCGTGATAGACCAGATCATTCCAGTCAGGAATGATATTGTTGACCGGGCAACCCTGATGGCAGAATGGGATGCCGCAGTCCATGCAGCGGGCACCCTGGTTCTTCAGCTCATCATCATTCAGATCGATAGCAAACTCATTGAAGTGCGTAATGCGATCCGCTACCGGTGCATAACTGCGATCCTGTCGTGGATACTCCATAAAACCTGTCGGCTTACCCATGGTCGGCCACCCCCTTGACTGCTTCACCTGCAAAACCACCGTTGCCCCGCACTTGCTGCGCCTGCATCTCTTGCAGGGCACGGCGATAATCCACCGGCATCACTTTGACAAATTTTGACAAATATTCGCTCCAGTTTTCAAGGATTCGCCCGGCTACCTCACTGCGGGTGTAGTGCAGGTGGTTCTCGATCAGCTGTTTCAGACGAATGGCGTCGAAGCGAGTCATGTCATGGCTCACATCCACCCGGCCCTTGGTCGCCAGATCCCCTCCCTGATGCTCTAACGCTTCGAGCGCGTCATCCTCCTCCTGAATTGGCTCCAGGCTGACCATCGAAAGGTTGCAGTGCCGTTCGAAAGTGCCCTCCTCATCGAGAACATAGGCAATACCGCCCGACATGCCAGCGGCAAAATTGTGCCCGGTGGAACCAAGGCAGACAACAACACCACCGGTCATATACTCACACCCGTGGTCACCCACTCCCTCAACCACGGCGATCGCTCCGGAGTTACGCACACAGAAGCGCTCACCGGCAACACCACGAAAATAACTCTCACCGCTGATGGCGCCGTAAAGCACGGTATTACCAACGATAATATTATCTTCCGCCTTCTCTATCGCCGACTCCTCCGGGGGATAGATCACCAGGCGCCCGCCAGAGAGTCCCTTACCAACATAGTCGTTACCCTCACCCGCCAGTTCGATGGTGACACCCTGAGCGGCCCAGGCGCCGAAGGATTGTCCTGCCGTCCCCTTGGCCTTGATGTAGATGGTGTCATCGGGCAGTCCGGCAAGCCCGTATTTCTCCGCCACACGACCGGAGAGCATGGTGCCGAAGGTACGGTTGCAATTTTGAATATCGATAGGAATCGTAACCGCTTCGCCCCTCTCCAGGGCTGGCTCGGCCTGGTCTATCAGATGTTGATCTATGGCCTTGTCCAAACCGTGATCCTGGGCCTCATTGTGGTGAGTGGCGACGCCCTTAGCTGCCTTCGGCTTGGTCAGTACACGGCTGAAGTCGAGGCCCTTGGCCTTCCAGTGGGTTACCGCCTTGCGTATGTCGAGCCGCTCACTCTGACCAACCATCTCGGTGACGGTACGGAAGCCGAGCTTTGCCATTAAGCGACGCACCTCTTCTGCGATAAAGAAGAAGTAGTTGATCAGATGCTCAGGCTTGCCGGTGAAGCGCTTGCGCAGCTCCGGATCCTGGGTAGCCACCCCTACAGGGCAGGTGTTGAGGTGACACTTGCGCATCATTATGCAGCCACCAACGATCAGTGGGGCAGTGGCAAAACCGAACTCATCGGCACCCAGCAGGGCGCCAATCACCACATCACGACCGGTACGCAGACCGCCGTCCACCTGTACCGCAACACGGCCCCGCAGCTTGTTCATCACCAGCGTCTGGTGAGTCTCGGCCAGGCCGATCTCCCAGGGTGAGCCGGCGTGCTTGATTGAGGTCATCGGTGATGCGCCTGTGCCGCCATCATAACCGGAGATGGTGATGTGATCCGCATGCGCCTTGGAGACGCCGGCGGCTACCGTGCCAACACCCACCTCGGAAACCAGCTTCACCGAAATCCTTGCCCTGGGGTTGACGTTCTTCAGGTCGTGGATCAGCTGCGCCAGATCCTCGATAGAGTAGATATCGTGATGGGGTGGCGGCGAGATCAGGCCGACCCCCGGCGTGGAGTGGCGCACCCGTGCAATCTGCGCATTCACTTTGTGCCCCGGCAACTGCCCGCCCTCACCGGGCTTGGCGCCCTGGGCCATCTTGATCTGAATATCGTCAGCGTTGACTAAGTACTCCACCGTCACACCAAAACGCCCGGAGGCCACCTGTTTAATAGCCGAGCGCTGTGGATTGGCTGTGCCATCGGGTAGTGGATTGAAGCGCTCAGGCTCCTCACCACCCTCACCGGTGTTGGACTTGCCGCCGATCCGGTTCATCGCCATAGCAATGGTGGAGTGGGCCTCGTGGGAGATGGAACCGAATGACATGGCACCGGTGGCGAAGCGCTTGACGATTTCTGCAGCTGGCTCCACCTCCTCCAGCGCTACCGGCTCATCAGCCCATTTAAAATCGAACAGACCGCGGAGCGTGACCAGCTGCTCCTCCTGCTCATTGATCGCTGCAGCAAATTCATCGTAGCTCTTCCAGTCGTTGGCGCGGGTGGCATGCTGTAGCTTTGCAATGGTATCCGGTGTCCAGACATGATCCTCACCACGAATGCGATAGGCGTAATCCCCGCCGACATCGAGATGCTTGCTGTAGATCGGGTTATTGCCGTAGGCGTTGCGGTGCCAGCGCACCACCTCTTCTGCAACCTCAGCCAGACCAATACCCTCAATGGTGGTGGCGGTACCGGTGAAATAGGCATCAACAAAGGGTGTAGAGAGACCCACCGCATCAAAAATCTGGGCACCGCAGTAGGACTGGTAAGTGGAGATGCCCATCTTCGACATCACCTTGTTCAGCCCCTTACCGATCGCCTTTATGTAACGCTTCTGAGCCTCGGCAAAGGTCAGTTTTTCCGGCAGTTTCGGCAGCATCGACTGGATGGTGTCGAACGCCACATAGGGGTTGACCGCCTCTGCACCATAGCCGGCGAGGGTGGCAAAATGGTGGATTTCGAGGGCGGCGCCGGTCTCAATCACCAGACCTGATTCGGTGCGCAGCCCTTTACGAATCAGGTGGTGATGCACCGCTGAAGTGGCGAGCAGTGCAGGAATGGCGATATGATCAGCATCGACCCAACGATCAGAGAGGGTAAGAATGTTGTACCCCTCCCGTACCGCTTTTTCCGCCAACTGGCAGAGATTGTCCAACGCGGGCTTGAGACCCACCGCTCCCTTGGCTGCATGGAAGCAGATATTGATGGTTTTTGTACGAAATGCGCCATTGGTGGTGTCTTCGATATTGCGGATACGCTCCAGGTCGGAGTTGGTCAATACCGGCTGATTCACCTCAAGGCGCATGGCCAAACCATTACGCCCCAGTCCTAACAGATTGGGGCGGGGACCGATCAGGGTGACCAGGGACATCACTACCTCTTCCCGAATCGGATCGATGGGGGGATTGGTCACCTGGGCAAAGTTCTGCTTGAAGTAGTTAGAGAGATGCTTCGAACGGTTGGAGAGAACCGCTGGCGGATTATCCGCTCCCATGGAACCGGTAGCCTCCTGGCCGGTGATCACCATCGGCGTCAGCAGAAACTTGATATCCTCCTGGGTGTAACCGAAAGATTGCTGTGATCCGAGCAGGGTGACGGCGTCGGGTGACATGGCGCCCACCACCTCCGGCAACTGTTCGAGATGTATCTGCGTCTTGTCCAGCCAATCCTGATAGGGCAGGCTGGTGGAAAGCTGCTCTTTCAGCTCCCTATCGCCGATGATACGCCCCTCTTCAAGATCGATTAGGAACATTTTTCCCGGTTGCAGCCGCCACTTCTTGACGATCTTCTCCTCCGGGATATCCAGAACACCCATCTCCGAAGCCATTACCACCAAGTCATCTGATGTGACCAGATAGCGGGCCGGGCGCAGGCCGTTTCTATCCAGTGTGGCGCCGATTTGACGGCCATCGGTGAAAGCGACTGCCGCCGGGCCGTCCCAGGGCTCCATCAAAGCGGCGTGATATTCGTAGAAGGCGCGACGGTTTTTATCCATCAGCGAGTTACCCGACCAGGCCTCGGGGATCAGCATCATCATGGCGTGGGCCAGAGAGTAGCCGCCCTGCACCAGCAGTTCGAGGGCATTGTCAAAGCAGGCGGAGTCGGACTGACCTTCAGGAATCAACGGCCACACCTTCGCCAGGTCGTCACCAAGGATCTCGGAAGCCATGGAGTTCTTTCGCGCCGCCATCCAGTTGACGTTGCCACGCAGGGTGTTGATCTCGCCATTGTGGGCGATCATGCGGAACGGGTGGGCCAGATCCCAGGTGGGGAAGGTATTGGTGGAGAAGCGCTGATGTACCAGCGCCAGAGCGGAGCTGATCCGTGGATCCACCAGATCAGGGTAGTATTCACCTACCTGATTCGACAGCAGCATCCCTTTGTAGGTGATGGTGCGGGAGGAGATTGATGTGAAATAGAACGCCTCATCCCCGGCCAGGGAAGTTTCACGAATCACGTTATCGATCTGCTTGCGAATCACAAACAGCTTGCGCTCGAAGGCAGCCTGATCGGCACAGTTGTCGCCCTTTGCGACAAAGAGCTGACGCACTACCGGCTCCGTCGGCTTGACGCTGTCACCAAGACCACAGTTTTCTACCGGCACATCACGCCAACCAACTATCGACTGCCCTTCTGCCTCGACAAAGCGGGTGATGATCTCCTCCGCCCCACTACGAGCGGACTCATCCTGGGGAAGGAACAACATGCCCACGGCATACGAACCCGCCTCCGGCAGATCAAAGTCCACAACCCCACGGAAGAACTCATCGGGAATCTGGATCAGTATACCAGCGCCGTCGCCCGCGCGAGGGTCGGCGCCAACAGCACCACGATGGGTCAAGCGATCGAGGATTTCCAGTCCTTGTTCGACGATTTTATGGCTTTTTAGCCCTTTGATATGGGCAATGAAACCAACACCACAGGCGTCGTGTTCGTTTCGGGGATCGTATAGCCCCTGTTTCGTCGGCAAAGCCCCTTGGCTCATCGTTAACCTCACTTAATTCGGCGCGAGAGAGACCAATACGGCTCCCCCCACCCATGGTAAATTACGGTCGGCAGCGGCCGCGAGGGTTCGCCACGCGCCGCACCGGAACAGCCACAATCCACCCCTGTTTGGGGGAATTCGGCCAAAAAGAACTCTGTAGGGTAATAGAAAATTAAGTTACAGGCCAGTTTTTTAAACCCGTATTTCTCTTATGAAATATGTAAATCTTTTTATTTCAATTGGTTACTGACTTATGATCGCTTGCTGTATGGAGGCAAAATTTCTTGGCCAGACCCCACCTCGCCTGAGTCCCGCAGGCAGTTTTCCACGGGCAGCAACGGCCACGTCCCTGCCTGCATAGACCCCGTAGACCACTGAGACCCAGGGTTTTCCCTCTCTTTGGGTTACAAAAATAGCGCTCTTGTCGGCGATTTTATGCCGTGCAACAAAGCTGTAAGCCGCCGCTTCATTCTGCACACCAATCAACTGCAGAGTAAATGCTTCTGGATTCTGCACCTGCAACCAGGCCTCCCGGCGCGCCGTCGGTGGCTGAACCGGTATCTTCTTCTCTTCTTCAGTGACTTTAACCGGTGGTTGATCTGCTGTTTTCTTCTCATCCACAGACACTTCCACCTGAGAGACCTCCTCTTCCGAATCCTCTTCGACCAGGATAATGGGGGTATCTGCCTCATCTACCACGGTGACAACGGACTGCGGCTCAATCTCAGTCTCCAGCGTTGCTACAGGCTGCTGCTGCAACCCCTCTGGATCTCTGGTGCCACCCACCACAGAGGTTGTGTCAACAGCCGCTGCCGGATACTCCACCTCTTCAACCATTACCCCTTCCGGGGTCTGTTCATGGGTGACGCTGCTCACAGGCTCTGCCGGCTCTATCATCACCGGCTCTGCTTCCGGCGGCTCTACCTCCGGCACAGGCGCCTCCACTACCTGAGCGGCACCACTGGGAACCTTGGCCGGCTCCAAAGCCGGTACTGGGGCCGCATCAGCCAGCTCAGGCAGTTTCAACTCAATTCCCGATGAGTCCGACTGCACCGGCAAGGATTGATCACCACCCTCAAACAGCTGGTTGATCCCATCCTGAAAGAGCAGCGCAAGAATAATCAGCACGCCCAAAGCGGCACCACTGAAAAGGGCCGGCTTGGAAAGGTGCAGCTGTGTTGAATTGCTCTCCACCTCACCGTTGTCACTGCTCCTTGTGGCGGCGGCTCGCACCTTTAAGGCAGCCAGCACCTGCTCCTCCACGGCACCCGGAATACCACCACTGGCTTTGGCGATACGCTCCACCTCCGCCTCATCGAACGCACCACCACTTTCAGACCCGCCAATGATAAAGGCAATGAAGTCTCTGACCTGATCTCCGGTCAAGACCGGTAGCTCCAGCATCTGCAGCACCTGCAGGTTCATCGCCTGAATCTGGGGGGTACGCAGCAAATCATCGATCTGTGGTGAGGAGAAGAGAATAATTCGAACCAGTGCATTGTCACCAGAGCGCCGCTCATACAAGCGCAGCAAGGCAATAATAGTGGAGAGGGGCAGCATGTGGGCGTCATCGACGACAATAACCGGAGTCCGCCCCTCCACCTCCTGGAGCATTTCAAACCGTTCCAGCAGCTGATCCACAATGGTGTCGTCGGTGGCACTCACGCCGAAGCCCTGGCCAAGCAATATGAATAGCTGTTCGGGGTGCAGCATCGGATTGGAGATCACAGGGCAGACAGCCCACTCCTCCCTGGCACTCTGCTGGTAACGCTGAAAGAGTGTACTCTTTCCAGATCCGGGCGCTCCCCTGAGCACTACCACCCGCTCACTGTTATCGGTAAGGTGCCGTAGTAGATCGAGTCTCTGGGAGATCTCAGGCGTGGAGAAGAAGTGCTGCTTCAGGGAACCCCCGTTGTCGCCACCATCAACCACTAAGACTGTATCAGGCATTGGCTCTTCCATACTCATCGAGTGTCTCTCTCAGCTTTTCAGCGGCAAACTCCTCAGTCACCACAGCACATCCCAGGCCCTGCATAAGTACCAGCCGGATCTTCCCTGCCATCACTTTTTTATCCACCGCCATTAGTTCAAGAAAACGCTCAGTGCTGAGATCCGGAGGTGGAACCACCGGTAGATTCGCTCTCCGGGTGAGTTCAACCACCCTCGCAACCTCCTCTTCTGACAGCCAACCGAGGCGTCTGGAGAGATCCGCCGCCATGCACATGCCCGCCGCCACCGCTTCACCATGAAGCCAGGTGCCATAACCCATACCCGTTTCGATGGCGTGGCCGAACGTATGCCCCAAATTGAGCGTGGCGCGTCGCCCCGCTTCGAACTCATCAGCAGCCACAACCTCCGCCTTATCCCGGCACGACCGCTCAATTACATGAGCCAGCACATCGGCATCACGGGAAAGAAGCTGTTCAATCCGCTGCTCCAACCAGGTAAAAAAGTCGGGATCACTGATCAGACCGTACTTGATCACCTCTGCAACTCCTGCAGAGAGCTGTCGATCATCCAGGGTATCGAGGGTAGCGATATCGGCAATGACGCATTTTGGCTGGTAAAAAGCCCCCACCATATTCTTTCCCAGAGGGTGGTTGACGCCAGTCTTGCCACCGACAGAGGAATCAACCTGGGATAGCAGGGTTGTGGGTACCTGGATAAATGGCACTCCGCGCTGATAGCAGGCGGCGGCAAAGCCAGCCATATCCCCAATCACGCCACCACCAAGGGCCACCAGTGTACAGCTACGATTAAAACGACGACGCAGCAGGGCGTCAAACACCCTTTGCCACACTTCCAGGGTTTTGAACTCCTCACCGTCCGGCAGCACCACTGTATCGACATCAAATGCGCCAAGGGCACCGAGCACCTTGTCAAGATAGAGCGGCGCCACCGTCTCGTTGGTCACCACCATCACCTGACTGCCGCCGATATGACGCTCATAGATCGCCTGGTCACCCACCAGATCCTCGCCGATATAGATGGGATACGAACGCTCACCCAATTCTACCTGTAATGTTCTTATTTCTGGTTTCATTAATTGCTACTGCCGATTATTCAAAAGAGGAGTATCACCTGGATTCAAATCTACTGACGATCTCCCTGGCAACCGTCTGGGCGCCTCGTTTCTCGGTAGTCACCACAATGTCGGCCGTCTGACGATAGAGCGGATCCCTCTCCTCCAGCAAGCTCTGCAGCCGCAGCAGCGGATCATCCGTCTGCAGCAGTGGCCGATTGCGGTCATGCTGGGTGCGCTCATACTGCTGCTCAGGGCTGCAGTAGAGGTAGACAACAAATCCCCTGCTACTGAGAAAGCGGCGACTGTCCGGATCCAAAACCGCCCCACCACCAGTCGCCAGAACATAACCATCCTGTCGGCTGAGATCGTCGATTACCACCTTTTCACGCTTGCGAAAACCGGCCTCGCCCTCGTAATCAAAAATGGTTGGGATATCCACACCGGTGCGGCGTTGGATCTCATGATCGCTGTCACTGAAATCCAAACCGAGGTAATTGGCCACCTGGCGCCCGATCGTTGTCTTTCCCGCCCCCATGGGGCCGACAAGAAAAATGTTCTTTTGCTTACTCATTGGTACAGATATGCCAGATTTTTCCGCTGCAAGCAAGAGGGGCTTGTCCGTAGACAAGCCCCTCCGGTTATCACTATGGGTTTACGCGGTCAGCGAACGCCAAGGCTCTCCTTGAGAATTTTCGGTGTAATAAAGATCAGCAGCTCCTGATTGTTATCCGTACGCAGCTCCTGTTTGAACATGAAACCGACATAGGGGAGGTCGCCAAAGAAAGGCACCCGCTCCCTGCTGGTGGTCTCGGTTCTCTCAAACACTCCCCCCAGCACAACCGTTTCGCCGTTATCCACCAGAACGGAAGTCTGGATTTCCTTGGTATCCACCGGCGGTACACCGAGGACAGCGCGGGAGAAGTCGGGGTCGTCCTTATTGATGGAGAGATCCATTATCACCCGGTCATCAGGGGTGATGTGAGGGGTCACCTCCAGCTTCAGCACCGCCTCCTTGAACGAAACTGTGGTGGCGCCACTGGATGACGCCTCCTGGTAGGGGATCTCGGTACCTGTCTTGATGATGGCGGTATGCTGATCGGAGGTGATCACCCGTGGGCTGGAGATCACCTCACCGGTACCCTCCTGCTGCATTGCCGTCAACTCAAGCTGCAACAGATAGGAGCCCAGCTTGCCGATTATAAGGTTGGCGGCACCACCTCGACTTCCACCCAGCGTTGTGGGCAGATTGACCAGCAACGCCTCCTGATCAGAGCCAGCCGGATTTTCAATGGTTTCGAATGTACCTCCAAGATGACCGGGACGGCCGCCGCCTGCAAGTAAGAAGTTTCCGTCTATATTACCCTCTGCATTTGCACCAAAACGAACGCCGAGATCCTTGCTGAAATTATCGTTTGCCACCACCACCCGTGATTCGATCAGTACCTGGCGAACAGCGACATCGAGCTTGGCGATAAGACGCCGGATATCTTCCAGCTTGGTGACCGTATCTCTGACCAGCAGTGTGTTGGTACGCTCATCCACGGTGACATTGCCACGATCCGGGGTGAGCAGCTCATTGTCCTTGGACTTCAGCAGTGCCTGGATATCCTTCGCCTTGGCGTAGTTGAGCTGAATAAACTCTGAGTGCAGTGGAGCCAGCTCTTCAATCTGCTGCTGGGACTCCAACTCCAGCTTCTCTCTGGCGGCAATCTCTTCGGTAGGCGCCACCAGGATAACATTGTCATTTTTCCGCATGGAGAGACCGCGGGTCTTGAGAATGATATCGAGGGCCTGATCCCAGGGAACATTTTTCAACCGCAGGGTAATATTTCCGCCCACAGTATCGGAGGTGACGAGGTTAAGTCCGGTGAAGTCGGCCAGTAACTGCAGCACCGCCCGCACCTCGATATCCTGGAAGTTGAGGGAGAGGCGCTCACCGGTGAAGGTCTTCTTGCGCCGCAGGATCTCCTCCTTCTCGGCCTTGGTCAGACCTCTGAACTCGACGGTGAAAAACTCATTGGCCTGGTAGGCTAGGTGCTCATACTCCCCTCTGGTCTCAATCACCACCTGGACATTCCCGTCCCGCGGCAGAACCTCGAACATCTTCACCGGCGTGGCAAAATCGGCCACATCAAACTTGCGGATCAACTGCTCCGGAACAGAGACATCCATAATGTCAAGAACGATCCTGCCACCCTCTTCACGCATATCGACAGTGGCGGAAGCGTCACTAAGCTCCAATACTACCCGGCCTTCACCCTGATCACCCCGTCTGAAGTCGACACTGGCGACTGCACGGCCGGAAGATTTGGCAACAGCCGCCGGAGCAGTGGATGCCGAAGTCATTGTCTTCGCCGCCGACTGGGCGACACCGCCACCGCGGCCACCCTCAATGGTTACCGAAACCTTGTTTCCATCCAGCGCTATAGTGTGCCCTGCGGAGGCGACAAGATTGACCACAACACGGGTACGCCCACCCGCCTCGATGGCGGTTACACTACGTGCCATACCGATCCCTATAGACTGGCTTTTGCGGGCCAGGCCGTTGGCAAGGCCAAAAAAATCCATGGCTATACGCGCCGGGTTGTCGGTGGTGAAGGTTCTGGGGGCGTCGAGCGGCTGGTCAGCGGTCATGGTAATTCGCACACTACCGCCGGGCAACGCCGAGTAACTGATCTCCTGCAAGGTAGCCGCCGCCGCGTAAGCGGGTGCACCGATGATCATAAGTACAAGCAGCAACCTCGAAGTGACGAGTACGGACAGATGAGAGACGAACGACGCACCTCTTAACATGCTCTTCCCCTGC
>JBEVXT010000195.1:13149-16332 GCA_040505955.1 Sedimenticola sp.
GATGATCATAAGTACAAGCAGCAACCTCGAAGTGACGAGTACGGACAGATGAGAGACGAACGACGCACCTCTTAACATGCTCTTCCCCTGCGTAAGGTCAAGTGGTCTGTTATTCATTTAGTTACACCCCAAATTATTCTGTCAAGGCCAAAGAGGCTTGTCGTTCACGATAGCCGCCCTGTGGATCCGCCACGATCTCGGTAAGTTCAATCTCATTCTCTGTGATGCGGGTGATCTGGCCATGGTTCATGCCGATGTAGTTGCCGTTCTTGACCCGGAAGATCGTCCGCTCCTGGTTGCGCACCAGCGCCCAGGTCGTCCCATCCTGCTCCAGGATGCCCACCATCCGCAATGAATCCAGCGCAAAGCTCTCAAGCTCATCTCTGCGCCGATTGAAGTCTGGTGTCAGCCCATTGGCCACATTCGCCGCTTCGCTGTCTCTCTCCTTGACGGTGGAAGCGAAGGGATCACGCCTACCCTCGCCCACATAGGCGAAAGTCTCAATCTGCTTAATTTCCGGCAGCGGTTCGATATGCCCCGCCTTACGGGACTTCACCTCGGCAACAAACTGCTTAAGATCACCCATGTTTTTCTCGGCGCAGCCGCCGAGCAACAAGGCGAGTATCAGAAGTGACCACAGCAGCGGCCGAAGAGGCGACAGCTCTCTCATTTGCCTGCCTCCTCATCGAGATATCGGTATGTTTTTGCTGTTGCCGTCATTATCAGTTTTGTAACTGCCTGACTATCCTGAACCTTTGCCACCCGCTTATTGGGGCCGGCAACAACAACGTCGTGGATTGTGACGATCCGCGGCAATGCTGCAATCCCACTGATAAACCCGCCAAACTCATGGTAGGTTCCGTGCACCTTGATCTTGATCGGTAACTCTGCGTAGAACTCACGCTGCACCTCACCCTGCGGATCGAAAAGCTCAAACTCGAGGCCCGCCGCCAGGCCTGTCTGGGAAACGTCCACCAAAAGGTCAGCCACTTCGGTCTTGTTCGGCAACTGCCGCAGCATGGTACCGAACGACTGCTTCATCTCCTCAAGCTGCTTCTTGTATTTTTCAAGATTAGCCGCCTTTGCCTGTTTCACCGTAAACTGACTGCGCAGGCCCGACTCCTGTTTTACCACTTTGTCCAGATTCAATCGCTGCGCTTCGGTATCCCAGTAGTACCAGCCGACACCGACTGCAGCACATAGCAGCAGGACAATAAACCCTTTAACCGGAGCAGGCCACAACCCGATATTGCTAAAGTCAAGATCATTCAGTTCCTCAAGGTTCACTTGCCACCCCCCTTTGGCGCCATCTGCTTGGCAGCGAGGGTAAATTGGCTCCAGGCGGCGCCTGTCTGCTCCTTGTTTACCACCACCTGCAGGTTCGGATCACCCAACCACTGGGAGTTCTCGATATTACGCATATATGCGGAGACCCGGGCATTCGATTGAGCCTTGCCATTAAGGGTGATGGAGCCTGCCTGCTGGGTAAGAGTGATCAGGTGGGCTCCCTCAGGTATGGTGGCGACCAGTTCATCGAACAGGTGGACAATCTGCGGACGGCTTCCCTGCAGTGACTGAATTACATTCATCCGGGCAATCAGCTTTGCCTTGATCGTCTCCAGCGCCTTAATCTCCTTGATTCTCTTGTCAACCAGGGCTATCTCACGTTTGAGGTAATCGTTCCGCGCCTGCTGGTGGCTAATCATATCCTCGATATAAAAATGCACACCACCACACAAGGCACCGGTAATCAGCAGGGCAAGCACCACAGAAGAGCCGAAATCTCTCTGCCGTTTCCTGCGCAGATTTTCGCGCCAGGGTAGAAGATTAATCCGCGCCATCTTAATCGAAACTCCTCAAGGCAAGCCCACAGGCGATCATCAACGACGGTGCATCGTTGCTCAGTCCCTGAGGTTTTACGTTGGATGACACCGACATATTGGCAAAGGGATTGGCGACAATGGTCGGTATCCCAAGCTTCTCTTCAATCAACTCATCCACTCCGGGAATTGAGGAGCTGCCGCCGGCCAGCACGATGTGATCAACGCTGCTATAGGAACTTGAAGAGAAAAAGAACTGCAGTGAGCGGCTAACTTGCTGCGCCAGCGCCTCCTTGAACGGCTCCAACACCTCGGGAACATAGTTATCGGGGAGTCCACCCTGGCGCTTCGCCATACCCGCCTCCTCAATCGAGAGCCCGTAACGACGCTGGATCTCCTCGGTCAATTGACGTCCACCGAAATTCTGTTCACGGGTGTAGATGATTTTACCGCCATGAAGCACATTCAGCGTGGTGGTGGTGGCACCGGTATCGGCAATGGCAATCGTCTGATCATCACCACCCGATGAGAGCTGGTCAACCACCTGGACAAATGCGTTCTCCATTGCATAGGCCTCTACATCAACCACCTCAGCTGTGAGGCCTGCAATCTCAAGAGCCGCCACCCGATCATCGACATTCTCGCTACGGGAAGCCGCCAGCAGCACATCCATCATCTCCGGATTCTTCTCCGACACACCGAGAATTTCAAAATCGATATTCACCTCTTCCAGGGGATAGGGTATGTACTGATCGGCCTCAAGCTGTATCTGCGTCTCCATCTCAGAATCGGAGAGAGAGGCTGGCATGGTGATGGTCTTGGTGATAACGGCCGAGCCGGAGACCGCAACGGCGGCCTGCCTGAGCTTGCTGCCGGAACGACGCACCACATTGTGAATGGCTTGGCCGACTGCATCCACATCTGCGATATTTTTTTCCACGACGGCATTGGCCGGCAGCGGCTCCACGGCATAGGATTCCACACGATACTGAGCACCGGAGCGACCGGATGACTTGCTCAGCTCAAGCAGTTTGACCGCAGTCGAGCTGATATCAAGCCCGAGCAGAGCGCTCTTTTTGGATCCAAAAAGAGAAAACATCTTGTATCCTTCCTCAACAAAGTAAGGGTAGTGTACATAAAACCCGCAGGTTTTCCTTTAACAATAATAGTTAACTATATAGCAGTAAATGATTTTCTTGTGAAGTGTTTTTTCTCTCTTCTGTCGATTCTTACCGGTATTTGTTACTATAGCAGCTCTACCGGGAAACTCATTTTGAATTCCATCCGCCGATAAAACAGTGAACCAGTGCATGAAGTGGGTAATTAAATTTCTCAAAACCGGCCTCTGGCTGGGAATTGCCGG
>JBEVXT010000196.1:0-2765 GCA_040505955.1 Sedimenticola sp.
AAAATAGTGGAACTATTGTGGTATGAAATATTAATAATATCGTTTTATTTCATATGGATACGGATGATGCAACCGTCTTTTGTTGCCATAGGTAAATACACGTACGCTAACCGCCTTCGCTGATCGCCATGGAAGGCTGAAAGCCGAGGCGATTAGTCCCCGGTAGTCGCGAGGCGATACTGGATGCCCGGCGTGCGCATAGCGCCAGAGGGAATCCTAAGTGAGTCTTCGATCTCGTGAAAGATTTTGGGACATCCAAGTCCCCATATATGGTCTCCTCCCGTTTTGCAAGACACCATACCGTTGATGATAGGGACAGGATTGCTTCCATATATCAGGCCTGAAAACGGGCAAAAGAATATAAACCTCTAAATAGAGGGGTGATATTCGATTAAATTTCCGGTTTGAGTTGATAAGGACTGTCTGCAATAAAAATAATTCGTGATTTAAGAGCGAATGGGGTGCTGGCGGGAGTCTATATATGGATTTGGCCATATAAAAGAACATAATTCCCTACGGTAATGATGATATGATTAATACAGCTATCCACATCTGAATTCAATGAAGTAACCGAGATGCCTCAATACGCACAAGTCAATCCTGAGATCATCAGCTGGGCACTAGATCGCGCCCGGCTCAGCGTTGACACGGTTGCCCGGAAGATTCATGTCAAACCAGAGCGGATCTCTGATTGGGAGACAGGGGCACGTCGTCCCACCTTCAAACAGGCAATGAGCTTTGCCAGTAAAGTTTACCTCCCCTTTGGCTATCTATTTCTGGCCCAGCCCCCTATAGACCAGCTACAGATCCCGGATCTTAGAACGGTAGGCAATCAGCACCCGGAGCAGCCCAGTCTGGCACTGCTGGATACGGTTCGCTCTGTACTGCATAAGCAGGCGTGGTATCAAGAGTATGTAATCGATCAGGGAGGAGAGCCTCTACCGTTTGTGGGAGCCTTCACTACTCAAACCCCGGTCTCCCATCTAGTTGCTGATATGCGTGAGCGGTTGGGTACTGATGATATTGACCCACACGGGCTTAGATGGGAGGCGTACCAGGCCGCCTTGATCAATCACGCAGAGGAGGCGGGTATTCTGGTGACTCGCAGTGGCATCGTAGGTAACAACACCCATCGCCCACTCGATGTGCAGGAGTTCCGTGGCTTTGCGGTGGCGGACTCTTGGGCTCCCATCGTCTTTATCAATGGTAAGGATGCACCCGCTGCACGGCTTTTTACCCTTATTCACGAGCTTGCCCACATCTGGATTGGAAGCAGTGGTGTCTCTAGCGTAGGAACCTCTAGTGAGCGTGAAGAGGAGCGCTACTGTAACCGGATAGCCGCAGAGTTCCTTGTACCGGAAGAGAAGTTTCTGCAACTGTGGCAAGCCGGTGACTGGGAAGTTAATCTTCCCGAGTTATCCAAACAGTTTCACGTGAGTCAGATGGTTATCGCCCGTCGTGCATTGACCCTTGGGAAAATTAATGAAGAGACCTATCGCAATTACTACCTGAATGAGCTCAGGCGCTTCAATGAGCAGACGGGTGGAGGCGGTAGCTTCTATCGCAATGCAAAATCCAAGAATAGCCAACGTTTTAGTCGGGCAGTAACGGCTGAAGCATTGAGTGGACGCATTCTATTGCGAGATGCCGGTAAGCTCCTGAGTATCGCTCCTGGAAAAATAGCGCAGTATGCAAAGGAATTGGGGACATGAAGTACCTGCTGGATGCGAACACACTGATTGAGGCTAAAAACCGTTACTACAACATGAAGGTCTGTCCTGGGTTCTGGGATTGGCTACTGCTTAGTTCAATCAGTGGTGACATTGCCAGCATCTCTCTTGTCTTTGATGAGCTAAAGCGTGGCAATGATGAACTCAAGGAGTGGGCAATACTTCATGGTGATCTTTTTCTCGATGTTGCAGACGAGCCAACCCAGCAGGCCTTTGCCGAAATTGCACAGCATGTTTCCACTGAGGCTCACAAAATGAAGGTTGGGGCTATGGAAGATTTTCTGAGTGGTGCTGATCCTTGGTTGATAGCCATGGCACGGGCTTCGGGTATGTCTGTTGTTACCCACGAAGCCTATAACCCGGACATCAAGAAGAAGTTCCTAATTCCCAACATCTGCCATACCTTTGACGTCCCTTACATCGACACCTTTGAGCTTCTACTCACTCTTGAGGCTGAATTTGTGTTGGCTGCCTGAATAATTTTATCCATAACAATAATGGCTCATGGAAAAGAGGAAAAAAGTAAAAAAGGGGTGTAACTATTCAGCTCCCCCCTGAAAACGACAGTTATGGTGGTACAGAGGTGTTGTAGGAGCGAACTTGTTCGCGATTAGCTTCGTAGGAGACTCTTCGCGAACAAGTTCGCTCCTACACCTTAGTTCCTGACTACCGTGCTGAATAGTTACAAAGGGGTAAGTTCTAACATTCCAACATCACGCCACTCTCTTTAGCTTTACCTTTGATGATCTGGTCAACTACCATCCTCATATTCATGTACTGATGACCTGCGCATATTCACCCCGGTGAGACGTCAATACCATTAACTTAAGCCTAATACCACGGTCATCCCGGCATAGGCCGGAACCCAGAGGTCAAGCTCTCCTCTTTCCCGTCATACCCGCGCAGGCGGGTATCCAGCACTACGGAGCGCTGCCCCCCTGGATTCCCGCCTACGCGGGAATGACGAGCCGGATGTTTACAGGGAGTTTTTTCCCTAAATTAGTGGTATTGGGTGAGACGTTGCGTGTACTACCG
>JBEVXT010000197.1:0-2747 GCA_040505955.1 Sedimenticola sp.
CGCAGTACTAAAATATAGGCGGGAATTAAAAAAATCCCGAAAGTAATTATTATAATTATGTTGGATAGCGCAAAAGTAAAAAGAGCATCCAGACCAAGAACCTTAAATTTATTTACCATAGGTTATCCTGTTGGTAGATTTGTCCTGGCGGCGGATAGGGAGAATATATACGCTGAAAATGCACCCATGAAAACAGTAGTGCCGATGGCGTTAAGCGCCACAACCGTACTGCTTGCCAACAATGCAAAAATGGTGAATGTGGAAAAACTGCAAACGAACAAGGCGGTGGCAGTAGAGGTGATGTTCCCCCTCTCGACTCTCTGACTGAAGAGTGAGTAGTCGAGACCCAGTCCAAGCACCAGGAGAAGTGATGCCGTATGAAAGATTGTCAGGCTATGGCCGAGTAGAACAAGCATGACAACAGTGAACAATATTGCTGAAATAATCGGCAATAAAGTAATGCCCGCAAATTTCAATCCAAACCTGAGAGTCAGAATTATCGCTATCAATGCCAGTCCCAAGAGGAAGAGGAGCATCATCTCCTGATGGTAATAGTGAACTGCATCCGCAGAGTCAGCCGAAACATTGACATAGCTTACATACGGGGTATGTCTGTTTGCAACTTCGAAAATTCTCTGTTCATCTGTAATGCCTGAGAGATTAATCACTCCTATCCAGTGATCGGACTCTTTATAGAGTCGTTGCTCAATTCTGGTGTAGAGTCCAGTCTGCTTAAAGTCGCCAAGCTCCAGTGGATCGGTATTTTTTGCTGCTGTAACTGCGTCAACAAATGGTGTGAAGGTGTCGTCTTTGAATGGAAGCCCTCGATTAGCTGTCCATATTAATTGGTGTAGTCTCTTCGATTCGGGCAAAACAGAGAGATTCTTTTTCTGCTGGCTAATGCTGGGGATGTAATTTGATGGAGCGTCATAGGCGATCAATAGTCCCTCGGAGACCCATCTATCCAGCTGTTTTGTAATGGACTCTGATATTTGCAGTACCGATTCGATACTTTTCGTCTTGATGATAAATAATCTCCCCGTGTCGGCAGTAGTAAGCTCGTGTGGCTTTGTGCTTTGATTATCAGTAAGGCTTTGCAGATCGGATGTGAAAAAGTTATCACTGTTTAAAGAGATAAAGAGCGTGGATGAGAGTGCGATTATGATGAGATATACCGTGCTGTTCTTAATACGGGAAAGCTGTTTAAACACTGTTGTTGAAAAAGATTGAATTCGTGAGTCAATATCACCGGTCTTTAGCTGACTCAACAACAACCGGCTGGAAAGTACAGCGGCCAGTATGCCGCTACAGGCAAATACACCTAGCTGCTGGAGGCCAACCAAGCTTGAAAATGTCAAAGAGGTGAAGCCGATAATGGTGGTTATCATGCCAATATAAATGGTTTTCCATACCGCCTCTATTTTTGTTTTATCTCCGCTATTATGGGTAAATACATGGATGGGGTAGTCTATGGATATGCCGAGTAAGGTAATACCAAAGGCGAGGGTGATTCCATGGATCTCCCCATAGAGTAGAAGCACTGCAAGGGTGCCAACTAAAATGCCACTTGCCAGAGGGGCGGCAATCAAAAGAGCAATCCTGAATGAGCGGTAAATTGTCACTATCAGAATAAAAATAAATAGGCTGCCCAATAGAGAGAGTCTTTTTGATTCACTCCCTATTTTCTCCTTTGATGTGACTGCGATGTAAGGTAGGCCGTCAATTTGCATGGTTATATTGGAGTTGTTCAGTCGCTTGAAATTACTCCCAATATATTCAATAGTCTCTTCCTGCCCGCCTATATTGCCAGCGCTATGCTTTATCCAAAGAAAAATAAGTGATCTCTCTTTATTCACACTGAATAGCGTGTTGTTAATAAGCGTTAGATTGCCGGTCTGGCGGTTAAGCTTATTTGACAAAGCGATGGTGAGTCCTGTTGGATCGGGTTGTAGATATTTACGCGGAAAGAGCGAGAAAGACTCACTGAGCTCTTTGAGCCTGATTTCGAGCTCTCTTCTAATGGACTTACTGCTGAAGTCATCTTTAGTCGATGGAGAGAGCAGGTAACGGTGTTTGAATAGGAAATCAAGGATCTTCTCATTATTGTTGTCAGAGCCGTTGATGACCTGGCTGAAATAGGTGCTCTCCCTGAATGCAGTGGCGAGCTGCTGATTCAGGCGTGATAAAGATTTCTGGGTGCCGTTTGATAGCGTAAGAAGTATAAGCCTGCTGTTTGGTCCACTGTTTATTGCACTCATCAGTTGGCTGTCTGTATTGGGTAGAAACTGCTTCATATCAGTTGTCAGCCTGATGGACGAAGCGACATAAAGCACTGCCGGTATGAGAAATGACAACCAGATCAACCAGCGAAACTTAATATGGGGTTTCATCTGCTGGCATCTCTAAAAGTGGTGGTAATCCTGTCACCATTACTTTGTACTATTTCAGTTTTTTCAAGTAGATTATCTTCTCCTTCAATCGTTATAAAACTGAGAAGGCGTGATAGTGAACGGCTCTGGGGATTCAATCTGAGTACCCATCTCCCTTCCTGTTGGGTTAATTCAAAACTGAAGTGTTGTTCAAGCGTATCAAAATCAGATAAAAAAAGTGCGCGGATAATAGGAATCAGTTGATGGGTACTGTTGTGCTCACTGTAAACAAAAACCGACTCTTCATTATTTATGGTTTTACGTAGATCATGCTCACTGATCGTCAGCGTTTCATTGATATCTTCAATATATTTTGTC
>JBEVXT010000198.1:0-12963 GCA_040505955.1 Sedimenticola sp.
CCGGCCTGTCACGCCGGGGGTCGCGGGTTCGAGCCCCGTCCGCTCCGCCATTACATACGAATCCGTACAGGATTCGATTTTAAAAAGGGCTTAGGTTAATCCTAAGCCCTTTTTTTTGCACTGTGGAATAAAAATCCATGCTCTAAGAGCATGGTTTTGATGGCACCCTATAAGGGCGTATAAAGAAACCCATCTAATTTCAACCGGGCCTCTTCGTAGCCTGGGCTGAGTGGAGCGAAACCCGGGGGGATAGCGCAATAACTACCCGGGTTTCACTTCGCTCAGCCCAGGCTACAGCGTCTATTAACTTAATGACTATGACCCACACAATGTGTTGCTAAGCAGTACCAAGACCACAATAGACTGCATGAGTAAAGTTGAAATTTCCGACTGGCATAGCCATCGAACCCACTCCACGCCCTAAGGGCGTGGTTTTAAGGAGCTAATAAGCGGGCTCCTAAGTAAGTACATCCTCCAATTCTTGATCGGTGAAGCCGGCTTCAGGGCCGTAACGCTCCACCAAGTCACGATTGGCTTCCCGCCGGGCAACTGTCTTGGACTTATTCAACTCAAGATACTGCACATAGCAGTTCCGCAGGAATCCCGCTTTCCGCAACACATCCCGAGAGAGTTTTGTAGAAACGGATTTCTGGACATTTTCTAAAGACATATCCTCTTTCTTTTCCGCTGCCTTGCCCTTTGACCGGCGTTGCAACTCTTTAATCCTTTCATCCCGCTTGGTCAATTTCTTATCCATCCGGGTGATTTCCTGCTGCAGCTTTTTCACCTTCGCCTCAGCCTTGTGCACTTCCTTTTTAAATTGCTTGAGCGCTTTTTTTCCCGCTTTCATCTTTGCCATCTCTATTCTCTCCCCCCCTCTTTGGCATATCCCATCGGTGAGATCAGGCTTGCCGTCACCTTCCTGTCTCCGAATACTGTACATGGGGATTACTGCAGGAGTCCATGACCAATGCGGTTAACCAGAATCAGAGTAACCAGGATCAGGACACCCATCATTTATTCAGCTCACCCCTGAAATCCGCCGTTTCTGAGTTACAAATAATCAGTTGCACACATAAACTCGCATTTTGTGCCTTTTTATCCTTAAACCGGCTCTGTACCAAAATACTAAAAAACACAGTGATGGTGAAACAGCGATGTTGTAGGAGCGAACTTGTTCGCGATGGACTACGAAACATGCTCTTCGCGAACAAGTTCGCTCCTACACCTGAGTTCCAGACTACCGTGCTGAGTAGTTACCGAAAAAGTAAGGCTAAAGCGGCACTCACCATGATAAGCACTTGGCCTGCTCCCACCGGTATCTGTTGCGGGTATCGATAGCGGCATTGGCCGTTTTTATCTCACTATTCACTCTCTCCAGCAGTGGATTCAATGCCCCGTTGATCAAGGCTGCCAGCTGTTGCCGTCCATCACTCACATTCTCGCTCCAGAGAGGGAGGTGGTTTGATACCACCTCGTCAATAGCCGCCCTGAACTCGGGCAGTGCACTGTGCAGCCCCTTTCTGTAAAGGTTGACGTGTTTCATCTCATGTTTTTTGGTCACCCGATACTGGCAGCTGCCGGGGCGATAACGCTTGATAATGTAGACGTTGAATTGTTTAAAGCCGAGTTCAACATCAATACTTTCAGCGTTGATACAGAACCCTTCTCTCTTTTGGGTTGCCCTTAGCTTCACATCATAGTGGCTGTGAAATTTCATCTGCGTCAGGCCGGAGAGCCGCTTAAACCCAGCACCAGATATTTGCGCTCTTCGCAAGCGGATAAGTTGTGGCGAGCTCTTGGTAGTATCGAGCTGAACCTCACCTTCAACCATCTCAAGAGTAACCTTGGTCTGCCGAAAGGCCTCTTTGCAAAGCTCATCAGAGGATGAGTAGGCAGGATGGGATAATACAAGAAGTGAATACAGGCATAGCCTTCGAACAAGAACAGCAAGAACAGGACACCCATCACTAAAAGAACGCCATACACCAAGCTGAAGGATGAAGACCGCAGAATAGCTGAGGCAACATTGAAAGGTGAGGTTTTTGGTAGTGAGCTGTTTCATAAGAAAATAGGCAAGCTGACAGAGCGAGTTACCCACTTCGGAGCATATGGCGGGGATAGGAAAAGTATAGCTTACCACGATCAAGCTGGCTGACCCCTTGTTTTAAGCTCTTGTTTTCACATAAGCAATATGATGATATTGATGCACAAACAATTTGAGGTAACTATGGAAATCCGTCCTATTAAATCGGAAGCAGATTATCAGAGCACGCTTAAAGAAATTGAGCCGCTTATGTCTGCTAAAGCTGACACACTCGAAGGTGATCGCCTAGATGTCCTGGTTACTTTAGTCGAAGCCTATGAACGAGTTCATTATCCAATTGACTTCCCTGATCCAATTGAGGCTATAAAATTCCGCATGGAGCAGCAGGGTCTAACAGTCGACGATCTTGTACCTGCAATTGGGCGTAAAAATCGTGTATACGAAATTCTATCCCACAAACGCCCTTTGACTCTCCGTATGATTGAAAGACTACACGAGACCTTCTCAATCCCAGCGGAAAGTCTCTTGAAACATAGTACTCAAAATAGAGGTCATTCGGTTTAAACTTAAAATAGGGTCAAAAAGGGGGTCTAGTATCATATTGACTTCTTAGGCATTAGTTGAAGAAGGTAGAGATGATACTTGATACCTCTTCTTTTTTTACTGGTGTATGCGTCAAATGATGGGTGTCCTGGTGCATATCCCTATTGCTCGCGTCGATTCCCTTGAGGATGGGCAGATCGGTGCCCATGCCCCATGGTCATCAAAATGACATAGGCGTTGGGGGAGGATAAGCTTGATACCCTTATTCAGGCCAAACCATGAACTTACTGGTATCCTGACACTGCTTATACATAATGAAGGAGTTTAATTTTGCCATTTTCACCTGATCAAATATCTGAACTGGAACTTCTCTGTCGCTTTGACCTCAGTTCAATCCAGACCGGTATCAAGATTCACTCCAGTGCCGAGGGCGATGTAATCGCAGCCACAGATCGCCTCTTCAATCGTGGAATGATCACCCAGAACGATGGCGGTTACCTGACCGATATGGGTCAGAATGCGGCAAAACACGCACAGACACTGCTTTCCATGCTCAATTAGATGAGCAACTCATCAGAACAGTTCTCTCTGGAAGGGCGTGAGTACGTAGAGCTCAACAACCTTCTGAAGTTGACCGGGCAGTGCCACAGCGGTGGAGCGGCGAAGATGTCGATCAGTGACGGCGAAGTAGAGGTTGATGGTGTCATTGAGTTACGCAAACGCTGCAAAATCCGCCCCGGCCAGAAGGTCATTATCAACGGTTGTGAGATTAGAGTTGTTTGATCAACCTGTTAATAAGGACGAAGACCGCAGAATAGCTGAGGCAACATGGAAAGGTGAGGTTTTTGGTAGTGCGCTATTTCATAAGAAGATAGGCAAACTGATAGAACGAGTTACCCACTTGGGAACACATGGCGGGAACCGGAAAAGTGTAGCTTACCACGATCAAGCTGGCTGACCCCTTGTTTTCCAAAGAATGAAACAAAGTAACTATTAAAGTACGGGGTCGGAGTCGATTGCGTCGTAAATCGGTGGTAATCACCACCACTCTTAACGCAATCGACTCCGACCCCTGAGAAAGTAACCCATAAACAGGTACCACTGAATAGTTACGAAACAAATCCGATTTTCCATAGACGGTCTCGTTGGTGTCCTTGGCGTCTTTGCGCGAGAAACTGGTTTTAAGTAAGTGTCATTAGGGCCAGGCTCGAATTAATCCGATTAATAAAGGGTGGCATCCCCTTTACCGGGTCATTTGAGGCGAATAGCGACGCTTATTCAACAAAAATAAGTGGAAAAAGGGCCAAAATGGGATTTCCGTACGCCTACATGGATGTAGGTAGTTAGAGCAATGCAGGAGCAATTGCCGAGTAGCTGTCCTATTGTCGTGCAGGCTCCTGTGTTGATCAGACCATGGGTGAACTCTTTCAAAAGTTTGACTTCTGTGGGTTATTCTCTAGCAGCGTACAGATGAGGTATGGATGGATGGGAAGTGACGAAGTAATTGCAGCAACAGAGTGCTGGATAAAGAATGTGGTGGTGGGGCTTAATCTCTGCCCTTTTGCGGCCCCCGTGGTGAACAAAAAACAGGTTTTTTACACCGTTTCCAACGGAAAGGATGAGCCTGCTCTCTTTCGCGATACGCTCGAAGCGTTGGATCGCTTTCAGCAAATGGATGAGCAGTCTGCACAGACCGGTTTCCTGATTTTTTCCCAGGGGATGAGAGACTTTGATGAGTTCAACAACTTTCTTAACGTAGTCGACTATCTGCTTGAGGAGAGTGGCCTCATTGGTATTCTTCAAGTTGTTGGCTTTCATCCTAACTACCGCTTTGACGGCAGTACAGACAATGACCCGGCGAATTATACCAACCGCTCCCCCTTCCCGATGTTTCACCTTATTCTGGAGGATGATCTGGAGTCTGCAGTCGCCTCTCACCCTAACCCCAGCTCCATCCCAGAGCGGAACATAAAGCTGTTGCGGGAGTTGGGTGAAGCGGAGATGGCGCGGCGCTTGGCGGCTTGCATACGTATCGCCAGCCCCCAAAATAAAGAGTAGCGTCTCCTTACCCAATAACGATGTGAATTCTGGTCTTTATATACTAAAGACGACCTGACTATCATGCCCTCTTTTTCTTTGCCTCTTTGCGCAAAAAATAGTTTTTAAGAGTGCCCCTGCCTCACCTGAGATCTCAGGATAACGAACTTCTTGTTAGACGCCATCTGTTCCACATTGCCGAACAGATGTTTCAGTTTCTCCTGATAGCTGAGGTGACGATTGCCGATCACCCACAGCTCACCTCCCGGTCGCAGTGCCTTTTGCGCCTGGCTGAACATGCGCCAGGCGACGGCGTCTCCCATCACCTGCTGCTGATGAAAGGGTGGATTGCAGAGTATCAGATCGGCGCTCTCATCCGCTGAATCACTCAGGCAGTCCCCTACCCGAAAAATAGCACTGTTTTTCAGACCGGCTTCAACAAAGGTCTTTTGGGCACTGGCCACCGCCATATGGGATTCATCGACAAAGAGGAGGTTTGCCTCGGGGTTTCCATGGGCCACCATTAACCCAAGGACACCGTTACCGCACCCCAGATCTACGATATCCCCCGGCCCCTCAGTGGTGGGTAGGTGCTGCAGTAGAAAACGGGTGCCGATATCCAGTTTTTCCCGGGAGAAGAGGTTGGCGTGGTTGTAGAGGGTGTAGGGTGTCTCTTCCAGGAGATAACTCTGGGGGTAGGGAGAGACCGGTGTCGCCAGCGAAAGATCCGGCTGGCAATAGATCAGTCTCGCCTTGCGTTTTGCCAGTGAGGTGGTGGTGGGGCCGATGATCTTCTCAAACAGCCCGAGGGTCGAGGTGTGAATCTGTTTCACCATACCGCAACCGATCACCCGGCTTGTTGCAGTAAGGTGCGGTTTCAGTTTGATCAGTTCGTGCTCCAGCAACGCCAGGGTTCGGGTCACTCGCACCAGCACCAGATCGTAGGTTCCCTCCAGCTCATCCAGTGAGGAGAGCCGTTGTACCGATTTCTCTTCCATCCCGTTGGCCACCAGATTCTCCCGTATTGACCAGGCGGCCAGATAGGAGTCTGTCTGGGTAGTTGGGTTGAAGGCCGCCAGAGAGCAACTGAACGCACCGAAGTGGTCATTGAGAATCAGTATCCGGGAACCTGCCGTCACCTCCAATTCAGAGAGCAGATAGGCATCGGCGGCATCCCAGGCGCGCAGCTTCTCCCGCTTTCTCAGCGGAAAACGCCTGAGGGTGAAAGAGCCTAGGGGTGAGGTTAATTGCTGTTCAGCGGTATTATCAGGCATGGTTGAGGTAGACATCATATCGGGTGTTAGGGCTGTTAATCGCCATGGAGGGTTGGGTTTTATCTATGGTGGGTGCTTTGGCAGGACGTTTTACCACTACCCGGTTACGTGCTACCCGTCGAGCGGCGGCCAACACAGCGGCGCTGTCCTCATCATCTCCCACCAGCATTCTGAACAGTCGCATCTCCTTCTTTACCAGGGCGGATTTCCCCCGGTGGGGGTACATGGGATCAAGATAGACCACATCGGGCCGGGATTTATCCGGAATTGCCGTCAATATCTCCTGAGCATCCCCCTCAATCAGGGTCATTCGATTGATGATTTCGGCGGTCTCTGGATCGGCCAATCCCCGCTCTATAGCATCCTGCAGCAGTGCTGCGATAACCGGAGAGCGCTCCACCATGAGTACCTCACAACCAAGAGAGGCTAAAACAAAAGCATCACGCCCAAGTCCTGCAGTGGCGTCCAACACTCTCGGTGTGCGCCCCTGTTTGAGACCGATTGCCCGCGCCAGTGGCTGTCCTCTGCCACCGCCAAAGTGCCGCCGGTGAGCCGATTTTCCTGAAACAAAATCGATAAACACCGGGCCTGGGGCGTTATCTCCCTTTTGACGCAGTTCCAGGCGCTGTTTGGTTTTTACCAAAACCAGTTCATAACTTCCATCCCCCTCCTGTAGCATCGGGAGACCCAGACGCTCTGCAAGCGCCTTGATATCAGCTTTCCGGGCAAGTGTTTCAGCCGCTACAGCAATGGTGGATTGTTTTCCGGTCACTTCAAATAGGGTATGTGTTTAAATTAGAGCGCTTTATAGCACACTCCCTCCACCTCTGCTTTCATAGCCTCACTTCCAGAGATCAACATCCCTCCCCTGTTCACGGATCGCCTCGGCCCGCTCGCTGATGTAGCGCTGGAAGCTGGGCTGATGTTTGAAGGCGCCGCTCAGGTGGTAGTCCAGGATCGACTCGGTATGAAAGCGCTTGAATACCGCTTCCGAACGAATCACTTCACCATGCTTACGATCCAGCAGTACCACGGAGGGGGCGAAATTGACCCCAAGCTCCCTGGCCCACTCCCTGGCGGTGGTCTCTTTTCCAGCGGGAGTGGTCACCGGGGTATCGGACCACATATCCAGCTGAACCGCATCGAAACGACTGATAAGTTTACGGATGCCGGGATCGGTCAGCACCTCTTTATGCAGTTTGTCACAGTTGGGACACTGCTTCTGCTCGAAAAAGAGCGCCAGCGGCCTCTCTCCACGGCTGAGATCATGGGATGGAGGAAGAAAGAACGCTTCATTATGGAGCTTTCCGGCGGCCTTCGGCGGTTTGTTCGCCGCCAGATAGTTGCGGTAGGAGCCCTCTTTCTCCTTGTGCCCATTGACATAGCCGAGTGCCGTTTTAAATGTATTCGGTGGGATGTAGCCGTTCAGCCGCAGAATCACTTTGCCGGACTCATCGAGGAAAAGGAGCGTCGGTGTAAATTGCACCTTCAACACCTCGGCAAACCGCTTCTCAGTATAGGTCTTGCCGTTAACCGCCCCCACTTCACGGTCGCCCCACATGTTGATCTCAATGACATCCAGCTTCGCCTTCATGGTCTCCTGAATATCCTTCTGGGAGAGATTACGCTCCACCATCAGATTGCAGTAGGGGCAGCCATCCTGATGAAAGAAGAGCATGACCCGCTTGCCCTCCTCCGCCGCCTCCTGTACATCCTCACCCAATTCCATAAAACTAGCCTTGAACCAGTCAGGATAGGCGGTCTCCCGGGCACCGAGGAATTTGCCCTGGCGCTGCCCCTCCTCGGCAGAGGAGAAAATTGGCAACAACATCAGGAGAGAGATAATCAGACAGGGTAGTTTGTGCATGGTGCAGCACTCCTCAATAAGGATGGATATCCACCCTATAAGGGTTGCACCGATCTACAGCTCTGTCCATACGGGAAAACAGTAAGGTCTCAAAAGGAAAATCCGGCATGATTCAGGATCACAGAGAACACAGAGGTAACTATTCAGCCACGTCTGTTTAACAGGATATTTTGGCAGGGGTCGGAGGAATACAGTCTCGATACAGGTGTAGCTGAATAGTTACACACAGCGTTTATTAGATCCTTAAAACTTTTCTCATGCAATCTATTATAGTTTTAGTACTGCTTAGCAACACATTGTGTGGGTCATAGTCATTAAGTTAATAGACGCTGCAGCCTGGGCTGAGCGAAGCGAAACCCGGGTAGTTATTGCGCTATCCCCCCCCAGGTTTCGCTCCACTCAGCCCAGGCTACGAAGAGACCCTGATTGAAATTAGGTGGATTTCTTTATACGCCCTTATAGGGCGCAATCAAAACCATGTTCTTAGAGCATGGTTTTTTATTTTCCACTCCAGCGTGGGAATGCTTTCTCGATGCGCGATTATTTACTTGCACTATTCCCGGTAATTCAAATCCCCATACAGACGTACTTCATCTCCAGGTACTCATCGATACCGTGGCGTGAACCCTCACGACCGACACCCGACTGCTTGACACCGCCGAAGGGGGCCACTGCGGTGGATATGATGCCGCTGTTAAGGCCGATAATGCCGTACTCCAGGGCCTCGGATACCCGCCAGGCACGCCCCAGGTCACGACTGTAAAAATAGGCGGCAAGGCCGGATTCACTGTCATTGGCGAGGGCAATTGCCTCAGCCTCATCACTAAAACGGAACAGGGGGGCCACCGGCCCGAAGGTCTCTTCCTGGGTCAGCACCATGTCGGTGGATACATCGGTGAGCAGGGTTGGCTGGAAGAAGGTGCCGCCTTTGGCGTGGCGCGCGCCACCCACAGTCACTTTCGCTCCCTTGGCGACGGCATCACTGATATGGCGCTCAACCTTTTCCACCGCCGCTTCATTGATCAGTGGCCCCTGGGTCACTCCCTCTTCTTTACCGTCACCCACCTGCAGTGCAGAGACTGCTGTGGCAAGTTTCTCCGCAAAGACGTCGTAGATACCATCCTGAACCAGGAAGCGGTTGGCACAGACACAGGTCTGCCCGCTGTTGCGGTACTTGGAGGCCATTGCCCCCTCTACCGCCGCATCCAGATCGGCATCATCAAAAACAATAAAGGGGGCGTTGCCTCCCAGTTCTAAGGAGAGCTTTTTCAGAGTATCGGCGCACTGGCGCATCAGCAGTTTGCCAACAGCGGTGGAGCCGGTAAAAGAGAGCTTCCGAACCACCGGGTTGGAGGTGAGTTCCCCACCGATATTTTGCGGTATACCGGTCACCACATTGATTACACCGGCAGGAATGCCCGCCTGCTCCGCCAACTCACAAAGTGCCAGCGCTGAATAGGGAGTATCTTCCCCCGGCTTGATCACCATGGTGCAGCCGGCGGCCAGCGCGGCACCCGCCTTGCGGGTGATCATGGCGGCGGGAAAGTTCCAGGGGGTGATGGCGGCACAGACACCGATTGGCTGTTTCAGCACCAGGATACGTTTGTCCGCCTGGAACGCCGGAATGGTCTCACCATAGATGCGCTTCCCCTCTTCGGCAAACCACTCAAAAAAAGAGGCGGCATAGACCACCTCCCCTCTCGCCTCGGCCAGGGGTTTACCCTGCTCGGCCGTCATCAGTTGAGCCAGATCCTCCTGGTTTTCCATCATCAGGTCGCGCCAGCGAAGCAACAGGGCGGAGCGCTCGGCGGCGGTCCTGTCACGCCATGCAGGCCAGGCCTTATCCGCAGCCTTTATCGCCTGCCGTGTCTCATCAGCTCCCATCTCAGGCACCGTTCCCAGTACACTGCCGTTTGCCGGGTTGGTGATGGTCATGGTGGCCGCTGATGAGGCGTCGACCCAGCTGCCGTTAATATAGGCTTGTTGACGGAAAAGAGAGGGGGTGGTGAGTTTCATGTTTTTATCCTCTGATGGACGGCTTTCAAATATAAATAACTCTGCACAATCATCCTGAAAGCTATCCTGTATGATTTGTGGAGCGAGCTTGTTCATGATCAGCTCCGAGTCGAGCTTTCGCGAACAAGTTCGCTCTTACGACCGGCTTCTGGATTATCCTGCAGCGACTGTTGATTCTATAAGTTTGCGGGAGAGTCTGTCACCCGTTGAATCGCCTCAGTTATTTTCCAGCACGACTTCAAGCGAGCTTTTTCGACGCCTGCTACGCCACCCCTCAAGAGAGAACAGCGCCAAAGCGAACCAGATGGTGCTAAAAGTGACTGCCTGTGCAGCACCGAAGGGCTCATGGTAGAGAAATATCGCCAGCAGAAAACCTATGCTCGGCGCTAGATATTGGAAAAGACCCAGCACCGTCAGTGAAAGATGATTGGTGGCGGCGGCAAAGTAGATCAACGGTATGGCGGTCACCAGACCCGCAGCTATCAACAGTATATCCATGGTAGTGCCACTATGGATAAAGCTCATAGCCCCGGTGCTATTGAGCCAAAAGAGGAATATCAGTGCAAACGGCAACATCAACAGCGTCTCTACAGTCAATCCATGGACAGGATCAACTGCGGCGATCTTGCGCAGCAGACCGTAAAAGCCAAAGGTTACCGCCAACACCAGGGCCACCAGCGGCAATTCGCCAAAGATTACGATCTGGTTGACCACCCCCAGCACTGCAATCGCAATCGCAACCCCCTGCAGTGGGCGCAGGCGCTCACCAAGAAACATCATACCCAGCAGTACACTGAACAGTGGGTTGATAAAGTAGCCGAGGGTCGCTTCCAAGATAAGGTCATTGCTCACCGCCCAGATAAATACCAGCCAGTTAACGGAGATGATGACCGAGGTAGCAAAGAGCAGGGGTAGCTTTTTTCGCTCAGTCAGCAAGCGTTGCAGAGCCGACCAGTTTCGCTTCCATCCAATTACCAGTGCCAGAAAAATGAGTGACCAGATGACACGGTGGGCGAGCACTTCCAGCGGCTGCACCGTGGCGACCGCCTTGAAATAGATCGGCCCGAAACCCCATAGACCGAAGGCTATGATGGCGTAGATCAATCCTTTTCTTGTTGAATCTTCCTTGTTCACTCAGTTCTCCGGTTGGGTTGGGGTTTGTATTGGCCGCGAATAAATGCGTATAAGCACTAATATTTAAATTTACTCCTCCAGCTTATTAACCCAAGGTCGGCTGAGCACTCTTATTGTATGAGGGAAAATGAGCGTATGATTTCAAATCATACTAATATATTCTATTTTTATTCAAATATACTGAATTTATTAAAATTTTATTCCACTATTTCATCTCATAATAAATTATAATTAGTCTCTATGAAACGCCAACTCGACCGACTTGACCGTCGCATACTCAACCAGTTGCAACGGAATAACAGAATCAGCAATCAGGCACTGGCTGAGCTGGTGGGCCTCTCACCACCCGCCTGCCTGCGTCGGGTCAGGCTGTTGCGCGAGTCGGGCATCATCGAGCAGGAGGTGGCCCTGCTCAACCCGGAAGCGGTGGGGAGACTGATCAACATCATCGTAGAGGTTGAGATGGAGCGTGATCAGCAGGATCTGATGAAACAGTTCAAAAACGCAGTGGAGCAGTCGCCGGAGGTGAGCCAGTGCTATGTGGTGACCGGTGAGGTGGACTTCATCCTGGTGGTCTCAGTCCCCGATATGCAGACCTATGAAACATTCACCCAGCGGGTGCTGCACAGTCAACCCAATCTTCGCAAGTTCCGCAGCCTCATCTCACTGCGCCGAATCAAATTCGATACCGCCATCGAACTCTGATGATAAATCCCTTCTCAATACCCAACCCACGCCACAGTAGTGTCGTTGCCGCTGTCGCCTCATTTTTTATCTGGGGCTTCTCCCCCCTCTACTACAAGACAATCGATGTCGTTCTCGTTAGCGAAATTCTCGCCCATCGCGTTATCTGGTCTCTGCTTTTCGCCCTGGTGCTGATCCTCGTCAGCCGCCAGATAAAAAATTGGCTGGCTGTGCTGACCAATGGCAGGATGCTGCTGGTGATGCTGACCAGCGCCCTGCTGGTATCAGTCAACTGGGTCGTGTTTATGTGGGCGGTAACCCACGACAGAACTATGGAAGCGAGTATGGGCTACTACATCATGCCGATTCTCATGGTGCTGTTCGGGCGCATCTTTCTCGATGAGCGGCTCAATCGCAACCAATGGATCTCATTTATCCTGGTAACACTGGGTGTGCTGAATCTTCTTGTCAGCATGCAGCAACTGCCGTGGGTCGCCCTGCTGCTGGCAACCGCCTTCGGACTCTATAGTCTGGTTCGGAAAAAAGCCCCGGTTGATCCACTAGTGGGGCTAGCCACCGAGTGCCTGCTACTCACCCCTATCGCCCTCGGCTATCTCCTCTTTCTTAACCACGATGGGGATCTCTTTTTTTCCAACCACAGCATCCACTTTGACCTGCTGTTGATCGGCACCGCCCTGCTCACCGGCCTGCCCCTGATCCTCTACTCCTTTGCTGGCAAACGACTACGCCTGGGTACCCTGGGGCTGTTACAATACCTCAATCCGACATGCCAATTTCTGATAGCACTGTTTATTTTTGGTGAGCCGTTTACCCAACACCATCTCCACACCTTCATGCTGATATGGTTCGGGCTTGCTCTCTTCTCACTGGACTCTCACCACAGCCTGAAAAAGGCAAGGATCAGATGATATCTCCCATCGACAAGTTACTGACCAATCATAAGGAGCTGATCCATTCAGAACACCAGAAAGTGGTCTCCCATGTACAAAGGGAAGATGATGAGTGGTTTATCAATACCGTGTTAATTGAGGGGTGCAGCACACCGTTCAAGTACAAGCGGAAAAAAGCATACCGCGATCTCAAGGGCCAACGGGTCAACCTGACCTATTACCGAAGTAGCCAGTCAGTTGCCGGTATCGAGATGGAGACGATGAAGGTGGTGAGGATCAAGGTATCATGAGCCGCACCCCGTGCTAACCGGTTAGCCGAGGGTTTATCCAGTTTCAGCCCGACCCTTTGCTCAATCCCGCTCTAAACAACCGCCCCTGCCCTGTAATCAGCTCATCAATCCCCGCAAGACGCAACATATGCCAGGCGAGCGCCTGGTTGCTGGATATAAC
>JBEVXT010000198.1:13063-25272 GCA_040505955.1 Sedimenticola sp.
CTCTAAACAACCGCCCCTGCCCTGTAATCAGCTCATCAATCCCCGCAAGACGCAACATATGCCAGGCGAGCGCCTGGTTGCTGGATATAACAGGGATACCGAGGGCTTGTTCAGCCTCTTCTATGATCCCTGCTGTGCGCAGGTTGGTGCATGAGATAAACAGTCCGTCACACTCAGTTCCCAGATCGATGTTGAGCAGTGCACTCAGTAGGGATTGGGGAGTGATCCGTGCGACGACCTTTTCCTCCACCTGTTCAAATGAGGCGAAAGTGGATATTTTGAAACCTGCATCCTCAAGGTTACCCCGCATAGCCGTGGAGACACTGGCAATATAAGGCGTAACAAAGGCGATTCGGTGTAGATTAAGGGCTGTCAGCGCCTCTTTGACGGCGCTGATCGGATTGCTGACGGTCACGCCGGGGCGCACGTCGTCGATTACCCTGGCTACATTATCCTCACCAATGATGGTGGCACCTGATGTGCAGGCATATCCGATCACATCAAAGGCAACGGCTGCCGGCAGCAGGCTTACAGCGCGGGGAATTTCAGCTTCCATCCGAGCCAGCGTCTCGGGGGTGACTTCTGCACCACTTGGCACCCGGCTGTGGTAGAGGGAGACACCTTCAAGATTAATATAATGTTTAAACTCCGCCTCGATGGTCTCATCCGCTTCCAGAACAATCAGCCCAAGGGCGGCGCGTGTGCCGATGCCATTATCGGTTTGAAAAGGAATTGCCATCAATTGATCACCGGCAGTTGTGGTGCAGCGCGGCGACTCAACAACTCAGCACCGGAGTCACGGATAACGATATTCTCTTCGTGCACCATCACCTTTCCCGAGGCAAATGTCATACTGGGCTCAAGGGTCAATACCATACCCGCTTTCAGGATCGTGTTGTCCTGATGCGTATGAGAGGGCCATTCGGTCAGCTGCATCCCGAGGCCATGGCCCAACCGCCCCACCCCTCCACTACTCTCCAGAGCACCGGCGTCACTCATAACTTTGTGCATGGCGTGGAACAGTTCCGCGCAGGTTGCGCCGGGTCTGGCGATATTCAATCCCGCTTCGGTGGCCTGAAAAACCACCTCATAGGCGCGCCTGACGGCATCGTTTGTCTTACCAAATGCAAAGTTACGATCAAAATCACAGAAATAGCCGTCAAAGGTACAGCCGGTGTCCAAAATCAATACATCACCATAAGTCACAGCCCGCTCCGACGGAGGAGAGATAATATCGCCATAGCCATCCGCCCCTGCACCACCAACGAGATAAGCCACATCGTCCACTCCCTGCTTCAGACATTCGATCTTGAAGGCGCGAAAGATATCACTCTCTGTTTGGCCGACGCTGAACAAACTGGGTGCCTGATCAAAAGCATCCGATACCAGATGGCACGCATGGGAAATTTTTTCGATTTCCACCTCTGATTTGACCATGCGGAGTTGACGCACAATGGGAGTGGCATCCGTGAACACCATCCCCGGCAGCAAGCTTCGAAGGCGCTCATAATCGGCCTGGGGCATGCGCAAATGGGTTTCATGGCCCATGGGCAGGCCAATCTGGGCATGCGCTCCGCCGACCTCACGCAGGGTATCAGCCAACAGAGTGATGCCATCGTCAACAAGATCGGGAGCTGACCAGGTGCGGATATCATCAATCCAGGTACGGCCCATGCACTCAGCACCGATTCCCGGTATCACTGCAATGGGTTTTCCCGACTTGGGAATGACCAGGAACCAGGGGCGCGTCGGGCTTTGCCAGAATTGGGTCAAAAAGCCGGTGAAGTAGCGCACTTCCGCCTCAGTGGTAAGCCACAATGCATCAAGCCCTGCAGCGGCCATCATCTCATGGGCACAAACCAGGCGCTTTTCAAACTCAGGTTGAGGAAAACCACGGGGTGGGATCATGCCGCCCTCCCCACGTTCTGCAAGCAGATTTCAGCATCCATCTTAATCAGAAAACAAGCACTGTACGATAATCTTAAAATCGGTTGGAGTGAATTTGTTCGTGAAGAGCGTGGCACTGAGCTGATCGCGAACAAGTTCGCTCCTACAAAGACAACCTTATTTTCAGCGAGACAGTTTTCACTATTATTGTGCATGGTCATTATCAGAAAGTATTTATTCAGCACTATGCTGTAACTGTTCAGATTACCCTGAAACCAACAGTAGGAGCGAACTTGTTCGCGATTGACTTCGAACTGCGCTCTTCGCGAACAAGTTCGCTTCTACAAATGCAACACTCTTCCCATCGAAATAGTTTTCAGAATTATTGTATATAGCTGTGTAACACTATCTTTAATCGGATCAGTTGTGAACAACTGGAAGGCAGAAATCGATGCAGAAGCGTCCGCTCTCATTGATAAAGTGGTTGTCCAGGTAGCGGGCGTGGGGTGGAACCGTGCGGGCGTGATAGCCACTCGTGGGCAGCCAGTCCTGATAGAGCGTGTGCATGATGTAGAGCAGGTCACCAAAGCCCCCCTCCACCCGGCAGCAGGCATGGAGGCCGCCGGGTAACTCCATCACACCCACCCCACCATGACGGAACACCTCCCGGGGGAGCGTCAGACAGGCGACATAGCGGCACTGGTCGTAGGGAATCAGATCAGGATTGCTGTGGAGCAGGCCAATCATCTGTTGCGCCGATGGATCCACTCCCTGCTCTGAAGCCCACGCCAGCAGCCGTTGCCACACTGGTGTAATAGTGAGGTCATATCCGATATGTCTGATATAGCC
The DNA here is from genome assembly GCA_040505955.1 of Sedimenticola sp. Lineage (GTDB taxonomy): Bacteria > Pseudomonadota > Gammaproteobacteria > Chromatiales > Chromatiaceae > Vondammii. The sequence goes on from JBEVXT010000198.1 coordinate 15,800, forward strand.
CACATGCTGTGGCGGCAGTGATCGAACGGTTACCTCTGGAAGAGCGGTTCTCTCCTCCCTCTCATGGATCTCACGATAATAGGCCTGGTGTGGATTCCCTTCCTCCTGTGACCAGTTTTTTTTCAACCTTTTAGTCAGTGATTCATATCCTCCATCGCGCCAGAGTGAGGGGGAGCAGCCAAAGCATCCCTTGAAAGCGTGGCTGAAAGAGGCGTTTGATCCGAAACCACAGGTCAATGCCACCTCCATCACCAGCATTTCAGGATTGAAGATCAGCAGATTGGCCGCCCACTCCAGGCGCGAACGGCGGATATAGTCATTCACGCTCTCCCCCGTCACCTGGTGGAATATGCGCTGAAAGTGAAAAGGTGAATAACAGGCGGCATCCGCCAGACTCTTGACCAAATGGGATGCCGAGAGATCCGAGTGGATACGGAAGAGCACCTCATTGATACGCTCTTGATGCTCATTTTTTGTCTGCTTGCGTAGTGGCATGGAGTGACCTGGTAAATTCGCACGTTTCGACAAGCAGCTTGCCACATTTAGACAAATCACGCACACACCGGTCGCGATAGGCTCGATAACACTATCCCGTGTCTGCAGGGAAACATATAAAAACGGGACGCACGACTGCATGGATGCAGGAGGTAGAGCGACGCAGGAAGCCAAAGCCGAGAGGACGCAGAGGAAAAAAGTAAAGTACGCAGAGATAGTCTGATTATTTATAGTTCGGGGTCGGAGTCGATTGCGGCAAAAAACTGTAAATTCCCCTACCATCTTCAACGCAATCGACTCCGACCCCTGGTGAAAAAACCCTCTTAGCGGGGGTACTGAATAGTTACAAACGAGATGCGGTTTCTGGATAAATATTATCAATAATCATTGACAGGAAGATGGAACCATGTTTGCCGAGCGCACCAAACAACTGAAAGGCTCATTTATCCGGGAGATTCTGGCACTGACCCAACAACCCGGGATTATCTCTTTTGCCGGAGGACTGCCTGATCCTGCGCTTTTTCCTGCGGCGGCGCTGCAGGAGGCCGCCATGACACTTCACCGCAATGGGGAGGAAAAACTGTACCAGTATGGAGAGAGCGCGGGTGATCGCGATCTGCGCCGATGGATTGCTGAGCATTGGGTTGATTCGGGAGATCAGGCACCTGATGTCATCATCACCACGGGCTCACAGCAGGCACTGGATCTCACCGCCCGCTGCCTGCTTAATCCGGGGGATGGGGTGGCGATTGAAGCCCCCTCCTATCTCGGGGCAATTCAGTTGTTCAATGCCAATCAGGCGGCACTCTATCCTGTCCCGACCGATGACGACGGCCCCGATCTGGAGGCGTTGGAAGTGCTGTTCAGGCTGAAGAAGATTCGCTGGTTCTATGCCATACCCGATTTTCAGAATCCCCGGGGCACCAGTTACTCCCTGGAGCGACGCCATGGGCTGGTCGAACTGGCGGAGAGGTATGGTGCCTGGATACTTGAGGACGCCCCCTACAGCGCCCTACGTTACCAGGGTGAAACTCTGCCGAGTCTGCAATCTCTTCTGCCCCGGCAGGTGATTCACTTCGGCTCCTTCTCAAAAATCATTGCTCCCGGGTTAAGGCTTGGCTGGGTCAGCGCTCCCGAGATCATCCGTAAGGAGATTATCAAGATGAAGCAGGCGGCCGATCTTCACTCAAGCAGCTACGATCAGCAACTGATTCTGGCGTTTCTCCGTAGCGGAGCACTTCCCGACCATCTGCAGCAGCTGAAGCAGAGCTACCGTCAGCGCCTACAGGTGATGACTAATAATCTTGACCAACAACTGGGCCATAGGATCAAGCGTACCGATCCCTCAGGCGGTATGTTTGTCTGGGTGGAGATGGAACAGGGGATGGATGCTACGGCCCTGCTCCAACAAGCGATTAAACAAGGGGTGGCCTTTGTGCCAGGAGAGGCATTCTATAGCAGTGGTGCTGGGAAAAACTGCCTACGCCTCAACTTCACCAATAGTGAACCGGTGCAGATTACTGAGGGGATTCGTAGGCTGTCTGAGATGATATTAAATTCGTGTACCTATTCAGGTGATTGATGCGGTTCGCAGGCTCACCACATCCTACGTGCACACATAGGCAGAGAAAGGGTTGTAGGATGTGGTGAGGTACAAACCGCATCATTCGAATAGCAATTAACCCTCCTAACTATCGGTGGAGAGCAGATACCTGAATAGTTACCAAATTTGTAGGAGCGAACTTGTTCGCGATTAGCTCCGTAGGATACTCTTCGCGAACAAGTTCGCTCCTACGGTCGACTTCGAGATTTTTTTCCATAAACCTGGATTCTGGTAACTTCTCAAAAAAAATCCGTGCCATGAGTGAATTGCATGCCCGCGGCAGTGGAGAACAGGGAGAGACCACACAGGAAAGTAGAGTGCACAGAAATGACCTACGCTTTTCTCTGCGTTCTCTGTGTCATCTCTGCGTCCCGCTTTTGCTTTATTAAGGCAGGGATCTATTCGAAGAGTTGGGAATCAGAGTACCAAATCAGATAAGAAACGGATTGGTTTTGCGCTCTTCGCCGATGGTTGAGAGCGATCCATGGCCGGGGATAAACTCAGTATCATCCCCCAGGGTGAAGAGCTGCTCCCTGATGGAGTTGAGAAGGGTGGCATGATCGCTTTTTGGAAAATCGGTACGGCCAATGGAGCCTTTGAACAGCACATCACCCACCAAGGCGATCTTTTCACCACGATGGAAGAAGATAACATGCCCCGGGGTATGCCCAGGGCAGTGACGCACCTCCAACTCCTCGTTACCGACTGATACCCGATCTCCCTGGTTGAGCCAGCGTGCTGGTACAAAAGTCTCTACCGGAGGAAAACCGAACATCTCACTCTGGTTGGGCATAATCTCAATCCAGAACGCATCTTCCTGATGAGGTCCTTCGATGGGGATATCCAGCATTCTGGCGAGTTCACCGGCACCGCCTGCATGGTCGATATGTGCGTGAGTGATCAGAATCTTCTCCAGCTCGACCCCCTGCGCCTCCACCTCAACGAGGATGAGGTCGAGATCACCACCGGGATCGACAACGGCGGCCTTGCGGGTGGCTTCACACCAGAGCAGGGTGCAGTTCTGTTCTAAGGGGGTAACTGGGATAACGATATGTTTCATATATATTTTAATCTGTTATAAAATCAATAAGATAGTCTACCGACTGACAACCCACTTAATTCTGACGATGGTAGATGATTGGGCTGGTAGGATACCAGAACTTGGGTGCATACTGAAAAGCGACCATTGTGGACTAATCTTTGAGGTTACCCATCAACCTCAGACCCACTGTTTGCTTTATCATGGCAGAATAATTAATAGAGAATAAGAATAAAGATCATACGATGAACGATACATCAGACCTCACACAGACAGTCAGCGCCGCCATCAAGCCGTCTACCGGGCTTGACGTACTCTCCCGTTTTGAAATCAGCTGTCTGATGGACGCATCCGACTCCGGTCTTCACTCTCTGTTTCGTAAATGTTCGCTGGCGGTATTAAGTTCGGGATCTGTCGTCGATAACTGCGAAGAATTGTTATCACTCTACCCCACTTTTGATATACAGATGAGTGAGCTTAATCAAGGAATTCAGCTGGAAGTGACCGATGGGCCAGCAACTGCTTTCATCGATGGTGTACTGATCGAAGGGATTCGACAACATCTGTATGCTGTATTACGGGATATCCTCTACCTGCGAGAACCCTCGGGGGATCACCCAAGCCATGAGATTTTCTATCGCCTGAGACATGCTAATGCCCTGCTGCCCGGTGCCAAACCCAACACGGCAGTCTGTTGGGGCGGTCACGCAATCTCCACAGAGGAGTACAACTATACCAAAGAGATAGGCTACTACCTTGGCTTGAGAGGTATCGATATCTGTACCGGCTGTGGTGCCGGCGCAATGAAGGGACCAATGAAAGGTGCAGCCATCGCCCACGCCAAGCAGCGGCATACCAGTGGAAGGTACATTGGCCTCACCGAACCCGGCATCATCGCGGCAGAAGCTCCCAATGCGATCGTAAATGAGCTACTGGTGATGCCCGACATTGAAAAGCGCTTGGAGGCATTCATCCGTCTTGGGCACGTATTGATTATCTTTCCCGGCGGGGTCGGCACCATGGAAGAGTTACTGTTCATCCTTGGCGTACTCGCCCTCCCAGAGAATAAGGATGTCGAGCTCCCTATTTTTCTCAGCGGCCCTGAGTCGGCAAAAGATTACTTTGACAGTGTCACCTCATTTCTGGAGATGACCCTCGGTAACACGGCCCTCAACCGGGTGCATAAGCATATCGGTGATCCCAGATTAGTGGCCAAACAGGTCAATGAAGCACTGGAACAGGTGGGATACCAGAGGCGGATAAAGAACGAAGCATTCCATTACAACTGGACACTAAAGATCAGCAAGGAGTTTCAAACGCCTTTTGATCCCACCCACGAGGCGATTGCGGAGCTTAAGCTCTCAAGAGAACTACCGACAGAGCTGCTAGCGGCCAATCTGCGGCGAGCACTTTCGGGAATCGTTGCCGGAAACGTCAAGGAGCGTGGTATCCGCGCCATCAGGGAAAAAGGCCCCTTCATGATATCCGGCGAGCCGGAGCTCATGAGCGCCATGGATCAACTGTTGCGCTCATTTGTCAAGCAGGGACGGATGCAGGTCAAAGGGAAGTACAGGCCGTGTTACCAGATCGTTGCCTAGGAGTCTGTCGCAGCTAACGCTACTGGCTTGTGCTCACCCATCAACTGACGTCTTGGTCGCCTCATGTTGCATGTGAGGTGAAGCCACCACCATAGCGGGTTTATTAGAATCCCATTGCAGAAGATGTACTGCGGCGAGGGTCTGCGCCCCCATAGAAAATGCCATCAGGGCCAATCATAATGCTTTGAATTGCACCCATCGCACTCTTCTGTTTGATGGCATGCCCCATTCCTTCCAAAAGTTTGATGGTGTCAGGACTCAAACCTTCTTCAACCCGAATTTCATCGGGAAGCCACTGATGGTGTATTCGTGGTGCATTGACTGCTGATTGAATATTCAAATTGTGGTCAATGACATTCATGATGACTTGTAGGGTGGTTGTGATAATTTGTGAGCCACCAGGACTTCCAGTCACCAGAAAGTTCTTCCCATCTTTTTTTACAATAGTAGGAGACATCGAACTCAACATTCGTTTGCCGCCTTCAATTTTATTGGCTTCGCCACCAATTAATCCATAGGCATTGGGGATGCCTGGTTTGGCGCTGAAGTCATCCATTTCATTGTTCAACAAGAAACCGGCACCCTCAACCACGATATTCGAGCCGTAGCTAAAATTGATGGTGTAGGTGTTGGATACAGCATTGCCCCAACGATCAACCACTGAAAAATGGGTGGTTTCATTACTTTCATACGAAAGTGGATTTCCAGGAAGAATGTCTTCACTTACGCTTGCACGATTCTGGTTAATTCCTTTTCTCAACTCAGCGGCATATCTTTTAGAAGTCAAGCCATCCAGGGGAACCTTGATAAAGTCGCTGTCACCCAGGTACTTCGAACGGTCTGCATAAGCTCGTGTCATTGCCTCAGCCATCAAGTGAATGGTTGAAGCAGAATTGTGCCCCAAATATCCGATGGGGAAACCTTCCAAAATATTGAGAATTTGAATAATGTGAGTTCCGCCTGAACTGGGAGTGGTCATGGAATAAATATCATGCCCTCGATAAGTTCCATGGACAGGTTTTCGAATGACAGGTTTGTAACCTCTCAAATCAGTTTTGGTGATCAAGCCCCCACTACGCTCCATTTCGGCAACAATTAAACCTGCAGTTTCTCCCTCATAAAACCCTTTGACCCCTTGCTCCGCAATCCTTCTGAGTGTTTTTGCCAAATCTTTTTGGATAAAAAGGTCTCCAGATTCGTAAGTACTTCCATCACTCTTGAAGAAGATTTTTCGGCTTGAATTCCACTTACGGATGTGTTTTCCCCGTGATTTCACACCCTTACTGAAACGAGGTGTAACAATGAATCCTTCTTCGGCAAGTTTAATGGCTGGAGCCAAAGCCTCGCTCAGCGAAATGGTCCCGTATTTTTCCAAGGCCAATGCCAATCCAGCAACAGTGCCTGGAACCCCTGCCGACTTGTGGGAGTTGCGGCTCAGGTTTTTATCGACATCTCCATCCTTATCCAGAAACATGTCGCGAGTCGCAGACGCCGGAGCAGTTTCTCGGTAATCAATGGCCACCACCTCTCCCGTTTTTTCAGAGGAGAACAACATAAAACCACCTCCTCCAATATTCCCGGATCGTGGCTGAGTGACCGCCAGTGAAAATGCAGCTGTGACGGCGGCATCAATGGCATTTCCTCCATTTTTCAAGACCATCAAAGCATCTTTGGTAGAAAGAGTATGACTGGTTACTACCATTCCATTTTTGGATTCGACAGGAACACTGCGGTCTCCTTCAAAAATGGCTTGAGCGTAAGTCAGTGAAGCGGTGGCCATCAGGAAAGCCGTTGCAAAAATAACGGCACGAATAAATTTCCTTGTCATTCCTCCCTCCATTAAGAAGTTCGACAAAAAATAGAAGCTGAACAAGTCATACCATATATAACAGAACGATGATGATATCCCAGGTTTTATCTTATACCCACGAGCGGAATCAGATGGCTTTCCGGATCCAGAAAAAGTACTGCTTCATCTTTCGGCCACTCTTAACCATTTCAAACTCAGGCAGGCAGCAAAAAGCGGCAAACTCTCTGCCGGAGTCCGACTGGGTGCTGACCACTTTCAACACCTGCCCCTTACCCATTGCGGCCAGTACCGTTTTCGACCTGAGCACGGGAAGCGGGCAGTTGAGACCGCTCACATCCAATAGCTGATCCTAATCCAGCCGTTCTTACTACCCGGCATGGTTCTTCTTCCTCACTTTTCGATAGTTGAGACAACTATAGACTGTTTGCGGCTATTCAGTTGACCGGTGTCAGGTGATTGATGCGGTGAGGTACGAATCGCATTCCAACAGCAATTAACCCTCCTATGTATCGGTGGTGAAGAGATACCTGAATGGTTACAATCAGATAATCTATCCGACCAACGAAATATCCACTGATGAATCCGGCAGAGATTGATACTCTGCTCCGCAGTGGCTATCAGTTGCCAACAGAGCGTGTAAAAGGAGAGCCCGAATGAATACCCCGGAAATTGCTGGTACCAAACCCATTGCGCTAGAGATGAAGAGTGGTGAAACCGTCTTTTGGTGCAGTTGCGGCCTGTCAAAAAAACAGCCCAGGTGCGATGGTTCTCACAAGGAAACAAGCTTTGAACCCATCGCCTATACCGCTGAGCGCGATGCCACTGTCTATTTCTGTACCTGCAAGCGCAGCGCCAATCCACCCCTTTGCGACGGCAGTCACAAACATCTTGATAAGGAGTAATTAGATCGCGCTCCTACCCCTGGTGAAAAGGCCCTCTTAGGTGGGGTGAATAGTTACATTCTAATACTACACAGTACGAGCAGCAGCTGGCGGATTGTCATAAAGGAGATACAACATTGCCCTACCCATTTCAGATCTCTCATGAAGAAGCCGGAACCATCCCCGGGCTGTTCCAGGCCAGAATAAGAAAAACACCGGATCTGCCCGCCTATCGCTACTATGATGACCATAGTGGTCAGTGGCTCGACAGCACCTGGGAGGAGATGGGACAGAAGAGCGCCCGCCTGCAACAGGCGCTGATCAGGGAGGGGCTGGTAACTGGTGACCGCATAGGCATTATGATGCCGAACTGCCGTGAGTGGGTAATGATGGATCAGGCGGCTCTTGGCCTTGGTCTGATCACAGTGCCGCTCTTCTGCAATGACCGCGGTGGCAATGTGGCCTACATCGCAGAGGCCTCCAATATCAAGCTGCTGATAATTGCTGGAGAGGAACAGTGGCAAGCACTTGCTCCGGTCAGTGAAGAACTTACCACCGTTCAAAGAGTTATCACTCTTGGCTCCGTCGCCGGTCTGCCCCATGACGACCGCCTGCGGCTGCTGAGTGAATGGTTGCCTCCGGCTGGGGATGCGTTCCAGGTAGTGGAAGGTATCGATCCTGCCGGTATTGCCTCCATTGTTTATACTTCTGGAACCACTGGGCGCCCCAAGGGAGTGATGCTGAGCCATGACAACATCCTCAGCAACACCTACGCCTCCATGGAGACCACCACCTGCGGCCCTGATGATGTTGCGCTCTCCTTCCTGCCCCTCTCCCACATGCTGGAGAGAACTGCCGGTTACTACCTGCCGATGCTGAGCGGCGCCGCAGTAGCCTTTGCCCGTTCGGTTCCCCAGTTGGGGGAGGATCTGCTCTCCATTCACCCTACTCTGCTGATCAGTGTGCCGCGTATCTATGAGCGGGTCTACGGCAAAATAGCGGAGGGGCTGGAGAAGAAGCCGGCGATTGCCCGCACCCTCTTCAACCTCACCATCAAAGTTGGCTGGAAGCGCTATCTCCACAATCAGAATCGGGGGGGCTGGTCACCCTGGCTGATACTCTGGCCCCTGCTCAACAAATTGGTGGCGGGAAAGGTGCTTGAAAAACTGGGCGGACGGTTGCGCACCGCCATCAGTGGCGGCGCCCCCCTTCCCGCAGAGATAGCACACACCTTCCTCGCCCTTGGCGTCCCCCTGCTGCAGGGCTACGGCCTGACGGAAACCAGCCCGGTGCTGGCGGTGAACCGCCTCGGTGAAAATATTCCTGAGAGCGTCGGCAAGGCACTCACCGGGACTGAATTGAAGATAGGTGAAGGGGGTGAACTTCTCGCCAGAGGATCCGCTGTGATGCTCGGCTTCTGGAACAATCCGGAAGAGACCGCCAAAGTGATCGATAAAGAGGGGTGGTTTCATACCGGCGACATTGCCCGTATCGATGAACAGGGCTATGTCTATATCACCGGGCGTATCAAAGACATCATCGTCATGGCCAATGGCGAAAAGGTCTCACCCGCCGATATGGAGATTGCCATCGCCATGGATGCCCTGTTTGAGCAGGTGATGGTAATCGGTGAGGGCCGTCCCTATCTCTGCGCTCTAGTAGTGCCTGAGCAGGAGCACTGGAAAAACCTGGCGGAGAGCCTTGACCTAAATCCGGATGACCCCGCAACACCAGGGAATGAGCATATATTAAAGCTGATTGACAAACGTATCTCACGACAGCTTGAAAACTTCCCCGGTTATGCCCAGATTCACCGCACAGCGATACTGACCACCCCTTGGACAGTGGAGAACGGTCTGCTCACCCCTACCCTGAAAACCAAGCGCAGCAAGATATTGGAGAAGCACGAAGAGAGTGTTGAGGCGCTCTATAAAGGGCATTAGCCTTCCCAGCGGCTTTAAAAGCGGGAATCTTTAGCGTAGGAGCGAACTTGTTCGCGAAGAGTGTCCTACGAAGCCAATCGCGAACAAGTTCGCTCCTACAGTCA